>JBAPYK010000025.1:0-20560 GCA_049284695.1 Rhodoplanes sp.
TCGATGCCGGGCTGCGCCTTCACGCCGGCGGCGAAGTGGTGCTTCACCACCGTCATCTCGGTGACGAGATCGGCCGCCGCGATCAGCTCCGCCTTGGCGTTGCGGCCGGTGACGACGACATGCAGCCCCGGCCGGCGCGCCTGCAGCGCGGCGATCACCGCCGGCAGCGGCAGATAGTCGTAGCGCAGCGCCACGTTCAGCTCGTCGAGGATGATGAGGCCGAAGCTCGGGTCGGCCATCAGCTCCTGCGCCTTCGCCCAGGCGCGCTCGGCGGCGGCGACGTCGCGCTGCAGGTCCTGGGTCTCCCAGGTGAAGCCCTCGCCCATCGTGTGCCAGGAGACCTGCTCGCCGAATTTTTCCAGCGCGTCGCGCTCGGCGGAATGCCAGGCCCCTTTGATGAACTGCACCACGCCCACCCGGTGGCCGCGACCGAGCATGCGCAAGGCAAGGCCGAAAGCGGCGGTCGATTTCCCCTTGCCCGCGCCGGTGTGCACGATGAGCAGGCCCTTCTCGTGCGTTTTCTCCGCCACCTCGGCGTCCTGCACCGTCTTGCGCTTGGCCATCTTGGCGCGGTGGCGCTCGGCCTCGGCGTCTTCGATATTCCTGGTCGCGTTCATGCAGCACCCTTCACGAAAAGCGGCAGCCCGGCCACCACGAGGACGACGCGATCCGCGCGCGCAGCGAGCCGCTGGTTGAGCTGGCCTTGCAGGTCGCGAAAGCGCCGCGCCAGCGCATTCTCGGGAACGACGCCGGAGCCGACCTCGTTGGCAACCAGCACGACCGGACCATAGGTCTGCTCCAACGCCTGTTCGAGCCGTGCGACCGCCGCATCGATATCGCTGTTTGCCAGCATCAGATTGCTGAGCCACAGCGTCAAGCAATCGACCAGAACGGGCTTGTCCGCATGCTGAGCGAGAACGCCCGCGAGATCGCGCGGCGCTTCGATCGTCCGCCAATCCGTCCCGCGCCGCGCCTTGTGGGCGGCGATGCGCGCCGTCATTTCCACATCGCCCGCCTCCGCCGTCGCGACATAGAGCCAAGGCGGCGGATGGCGCGTGATCAAGCTCTCGGCAAACCGGCTCTTGCCGGAGCGGGCGCCGCCGAGCACAAGCGTCAGCTCGCGCGACGCTTTTGCGATCATGCCTCCTCGGTCCGTCCAAGCCGGGCGTAGAGCGCGCCCGCCGCCCAGCCGAGCAGAACCCAGAACACGGCGGCGACCGCCAGCGACCGCGCAGCGAAACTCGCGGCGAGTTCGGGCGGAACGCTGCCGACGCCTTCGGCGTGCGGCGCGCCGATCACTTGCGGGGCTGCGATCAACGCAATCCCGACTGGGACCGCCCAGGCCCAGCGTCCGAAGACGGCGAGAGCGATTCCACCCGCCGTCGCTGCCGCCGTGCCGACCCACCAGATTTGCCGCTCCACAAGATCGGCCTCGGCCGAACCCGGCAGCATCGGCGCGAGCCCGAACGCCGGGGCCAAAGCAAACACGGCAAAGCCGGCGATGCCCCACAGCAGGCCCTCGCGGGCGTCGACGGCACGCCCGCTCACCGCAAAAGCGCCGACCAGCAGAAAGGCAAAGCCGATCGAAACCAGCGTCGTCGCAGCAATGGTCAGCGCCGTCCGCGAGGCAGAGCCGCCTTCGGCGGCAGTCGCCGCCGGATGCTGCTCATGCGCGTGGGCCGGCGCAATCAGCGCCGGCAAAACCTCCGACAGCGTTACGGCCGCGGGGAGCGCCGCCGCTTTCTGGGCCGGATCGACATGCTCGTAGTTCTCGGCCTTCAGGATCAGCGGCACGAGGGCGACTTGTTGGAGCGCCGCCAGCAACAGGCCAATGCCTGCCCCGGCCGCGAGAGCAGCCACAAAAATTCGCCGAAACATGATTGGCACCCGTCAGTGGCAAGGGAAGCTGACGGCGTGCCGGGTGTCGTGGGCGGCGTCATGGATCGCCGGATAATGGGCGAACCCGGCGACGCCGATGAAGACGATCCCGAGAAACATCGCGGCGAGGCCGTAACGCAACGCCTCGAGACGCGCGGACGACGTGGCAACTGATTTGGCGAGAACGGACATTGGTTTTCCCCTTCACCCTCCATCCCGAGGGCACGTTGTGGTTCCACGTCGCCGGCAGGTCTCCTGGCTCGCGGGTCTTTGCCTTGATCGGCCTTCCCGGAGCGTCCCGAAGCTCCAGTGGCGTATCGAAAAAGGCTCGCCGCTTACAGTTGCGGGGGCAGCCGCGGATTCGGAAAAGCCCTCACCGCGTTCCCTTTTGCGTCCCGCCGGGAGGCGGGAACCGACGACGCGCCGACTATAGCTACATTCAAGGGGTCCGCAAGCCGGTCTCTGGCTGGCGTGGCGCGCATTGACAAGGGGAGAGCACGACCCTTAACTGCCGGCATTCGACGGTCTCTCATCGGAGAGCCAAGAGGGAATTGTGGTGCGGGACGCCTGTCCCAAATCCGCAGCTGCCCCCGCAACTGTGAGCGGCGAGCCCGAGCCACAGAGCCACTGGGACCCAACCCCGGGAAGGCGGTGACGGGCTGAGACCCGCGAGCCAGGAGACCTGCCGTCGATTCGTTCGCGGTCCGGGCGGGGTGCCTCGGCGCCGATTGACGTCCTCATCTCGGCGCCCCCGATTTTGGCTATGGAGTCACGGGTGACCCTCGTCGATGACACGAGCGCAGGCGCCGACACGGCCACGGGACGCGCCAATTCGGATGCGACCATTTACGTCTGCATCACCTGCCGGCCGCCGGGCGAACCGGAAAGCGCCTTTCGCCCAGGCGAGATACTGGCCGATTCGGCGGCGCGAGCGGCAGAACACACCGGCGTGCGCGTGCTCAAGGTGAAATGCCTCGGCGTTTGCAATCGCCCGCCGACCGTGGGGCTGCGCGCCAACGGTGCGTGGACCTACGTCTTCAGCGGGCTTGCGCTCGATGGCGGTTCCGACCTCGTCGTAGCCGCGCGCATGCTGGCGAACGATCCCGAGGGTTTGCTCCCATGGCAAGGGCGCCCAAAATCGCTCAAGCGCGGCATGGTCGCCCGCGTGCCCCCGCTTGATTTCGAAGAGGAGCCTGAATGACCGTCTCGCTTGCGCGCGTGCCCTGCACGGTGGTGACCGGCTTTCTCGGCTCCGGCAAGACGACGCTGATCCGCCACGTGCTCGCCAATGCCGGCGGACGGCGGCTTGCGGTGATCGTCAACGAATTCGGCGATGTCGGCATCGACGGCGAAATCCTCAAGGGCTGCGGCGACGAGGCGTGCCCGGAGGAGAACATCGTCGAATTGGCGAATGGCTGCCTGTGCTGCACCGTCGCCGACGAGTTCGTGCCGGCGCTCGACGCCATTCTCTCGCGCAATCCGCGCGTGGAGCACATCGTCATCGAGACTTCCGGTCTCGCATTGCCGAAGCCGCTGGTGCAGGCGTTCCATTGGCCGGCGATCAAGAGCCGCGTCACCGTGGACGGCGTCATCGCGGTGGTGGACGGCGCGGCGCTGGCCGAAGGCCGCGTCGCCGCCGATCTTGCAGCGCTCGCCCGCGAGCGCGCCGCCGATCCCGCGCTCGACCACGACGATCCGATCGAGGAGGTGTTCGCCGACCAGATCGCCTGCGCCGACCTCGTCGTGCTGAACAAGCGCGACCTGATCGACGCGAGCGGCCTCGAAAAGGCGATGGCGGCCGTCACCGGCGCGCTGCCGCGAGCGGTGAAAGTCGTCGCTGTCGCCGACGGCAAGGTCGATCCGGCGGCGCTGATCGGCCTCGGCCTCGCCGTAGAATACGACATCGAGAACCGCCGCACGCTGCACGATGCGGAGCAAGAACACAATCACGATGATTTCGACAGCTTCGTCGTGCCGCTGCCCGAATTCGCCGACCCCTCCACGCTGACGGCGCGGGTCGCCGCCGCCGCGGAGGCGTTCGACGTGCTGCGGGTGAAGGGTTTCGCCGCCGTGACCGGAAAACCGATGCGGCTTCTGGTGCAGGCGGTCGGCCCGCGGGTGACGAGCCACTACGATCGGCCGTGGGCGGCCTCCGAGCCGCGCGCCGGCGGCCTCGTCGTGATCGGCCTCAAGGGGCTCGACCGCGCAGCGATCGCCCGCGCGCTCGCCGGGTGAGCGATGCATCTTCTCACCACCAGCTCAACCACGCTCGACGAGATCGCCGAACCAATCGACCTGCGCCAGGAGCCGGGCGATATTCTCGTATTGTCGTTCGCCGACACCGACCTCGCCGGGCTCGCGGCGGCCTGGGCGATCGAGCGCGACGCGCTGCCAAGCGTGCGCCTCGCGCATTTGCGCGACCTGCGCCATCCCCTGTCGGTCGATCTGTGGATCGATCGCGTCGGCGTCCATGCCAAGGTGATTCTGCTGCGCCTGCTCGGCGGGCTCGACTGGTGGCGTTACGGCGTCGAACGGATCGCAGCGATGGCGCGCGAACAGGGGATCGCGCTTGCGATCTTGCCCGGCGAAGACCGCGATGACCCCAGGCTGGCCGACGCCTCGACCTTGCCGCGCGCCGAACTCGACACGCTGCTGCGCTATTTCCGCGAGGGCGGGCGCGAGAATTTGCGCGCGCTCTTGCGCCGACTCGCGCGTTACGCAGGGACGCTGCTCGATGCGGGCGAACCGCGTCCGGTCCCGCGCGCCGCCGCCTATTTGCCCGGCGACGGCGCGGTCGATCTCGACCGCCTTGACGCGACGCTCGCGCCCGGCAAGGCGGTCATCCCGATCATTTTCTATCGCGCCCACGTACTTGCTGCCGACACCGCACCGATCGACGCGCTATGCGTGGCGCTGTGTGAACGCGGCCTCAGCCCCGCGCCGCTGATCGTGACCAGCCTCAAAGATAAGGACTGCGCCGATTTCGTGCGTCACGCGCTCGCGCGACTCGAACCGGCGGTGATCGTGACGACGACGGCGTTCGCCGCCGGCGCCGGAGTAGACGCATCGACTCCGCTCGACGGGCCCGACGTTCCGGTTCTGCAAGCGGTGATCGCGAATACCAAGCGGGCGGCGTGGCGTGACAGCGCGCGGGGGCTCGGCGCGGCCGACCTCGCCATGCATATCGTTCTACCCGAGCTGGACGGGCGCGTCCTCGCGGGCGCGATCGCGTTCAAGGAGGCGCTGCCGGCGCAAGGCGGCCTTGCGTTTGCCGCGCTCGCCAACCGGCCGGAGCCCGACCGGATCGCAATCGTCGCCGATCGCGTCGCCGCGCTGGTGCGGCTGCAACGAACGCCGCGGAGCGAGCGGCGCATCGCCGTTCTGATGCCCGACTATCCGGGTCAGCCCGGCCGCACCGCGTATGCCGTCGGACTCGATGTGCCGGCGAGCGTGATTGCGCTACTCATAGATCTCGCGCAGTCGGGCTATCGTGTTGACGGCGCGCCTGATGCGCCTCGTGGGCTGCTCGATGCACTGAGTGTAAGCCTCGCGGCGTTGTCGCTTGATGACTACATGCGCTTGCTTCGCGATCTTCCGCCGGAGGTAGCCGAGCGCGTGCAATCGACCTGGGGCGATGCCACCGCCGACCCGGATATGCGCGACGGCGCATTCCGTTTCCGTGCGCGCCTGTTCGGCAACATCTTGGTCGCGCTGCCGCCCGACCGCGGCCGCACGGCCGAGCGGAGAGCCGATTATCACGATCCGCTCAAGCCGCCGCGCCATGCGCTGCTCGCTTTCGGCCTGTGGCTGCAACACGTGGCAAGGGTCGATGCGCTGGTGCATATGGGCGCGCATGGCACGCTTGAATGGCTGCCCGGAAAAGCGGTCGCGCTGAGCTCGACGTGTTTTCCCGAAGCCGTGGTCGGCGCGATGCCGGTGATCTATCCCTTCATTGTCAGCAATCCGGGCGAAGCGGCGCAGGCCAAGCGCCGGATCGCGGCGGTCACCATCGGACATCTGCCGCCGCCGCTCGCGGCAAGCAGCCTCACCGGCGATGCGCGCGAGCTCGAGCGTCTGGTCGATGAATATGCTCAGGCCGACGGGCTCGACCGCCGCCGCCGTGAGCGCCTGGCGACGCTGATCATCGATACCGCCCAGCGCACCGGCCTCGCGCGCGAAGCCGGCCTTGATGCCGCAACAGACTCGATCGATGCGCTGCGCCGCATCGACGCCTGGCTGTGCGATTTGAAAGACCTCGCCATCAAGGACGGTCTGCACGTGTATGGACGCGTTCCCGTCGTAACACCCGCTCCTGGGTTGGAGGGAGAGGATCGCGTGGAGGGCCTAGTCGATCCGAGCGTCCCGTGCCTCGAAGCGCGGCAACAACGCATAACGACAAACCACCCCCCACCCCGGACGCCTTCGGCGTCCGACCCTCCCCTCCGCTGCGCGGGGGGAGGGAAAGGGGAAGCCGCGCCGGCCTCCCCTCCCCCCGCGAGCGCAGCGAGTGGCGGGGAGGGGTCGGGGGTGGGGGGAGACTTCATCCGCCAGGCTGCGCCGCATGCGCATAGCGACTCTTTAGATCGATTGAACGCGCTTGAGACTTGTGCAGCTGTGCAAACAAGCGCCGAGGCCGAGCGCGTCGGGCTGCTTGCCGCCCTCGACGGCCGCCGTGTCGCGCCCGGGCCTGCCGGCTCGCCTGCCCGCGGCCGGCGCGACGTATTGCCGACCGGACGCAATCTGTTCACCGCCGATCCGCGCACGCTGCCGACGCAAACGGCGATGGATATCGGGGGGCTCGCCGCCGACGAAGTGATCCGCAGCTATCTGCAGGAGCACGGCGAAATGCCGCGCGCGCTCGTGGTAGATCTGTGGGGCAGCGCTACGCTGCGCACCGGCGGCGAAGAGATCGCGCAAGGCCTGAGCTTCATGGGCTGCCGGCCGATCTGGGATCATGCGACCGGCCGCGTCACCGGCATCGAAGTGCTGCCCACGGCAAGCCTCGGCCGTCCCCGCATCGACGTCACCTGGCGCGTCTCCGGCCTGTTCCGCGACCTGTTTCCGGCGCAGATCGCGCTGATCGACGCGGCGGTGCGCGCCGTTGCCGAGCGGGCGGAATCCGACGAGGAGAATCCACTGGCTGCGGCGCGGCGCGCCAACGCGCACGCGCTCGCGCGCGTGTTCGGCAATGCGCCGGGCGCCTATGGCTCCGGCATCGAGGCGATGCTCGGACGCGAGCATGATCGCGGGGAGATCGGCGCCGCTTATCTCGCCGCCTCGTCGCACGCCTATGGCGGCGTCGACGCCGACGGCACGCTCATGCCGGAGGCTTTCGCCGCGCGGGTCGCAAGCGCCGACCTCCTCGTCCATCCAAGCGACGATCCCGCCCGCGATCTTCTGGAGGGCGCGGAGGACGCCGCCTTCGTCGGCGGGTTTGCGGCGGCGGCGGCTTCCTTCGGCCATGCGCCCGACCTGGTGATGCTCGATGTGACCGATCCGCAGCGTCCCCGCGCGCGGCCGCTTGCCCGGGCGCTCGCGCGCATCGTGCGCGCACGCGCGATCAGTCCGCGCTTCATCGAAGGGCAGATGCGGCACGGCCCGCGCGGCGCGGCGGAGTTTGCCGAGACCGTCGATCGCCTGGTCGCCTTCGCCGAATTGACTGATGCGGTTCCGAGCGCGCTTTTCGACCTCGTGCACGACGCCTATGTCGCCGATCCGCGCGTGCGCGAATTCATCCTGCGGGAAAACCCGGAGGCGGCGCGCGCGATCGCGGAACGGCTCGCCGCCGCGCGCCGGCGCGGGCTTTGGCATCCGCGGCGCAACGATGTCGACGCCGATCTTGCCCTGGCCGGAGCTGCATCATGATCCCGCCCCGCCGCCGCGGCGTCTGCCCGAGCCTTGCTGCGCCGATGGCGACCGGCGACGGCCTGTTGGCGCGGATCACGCCGACCGGCGCGACCATCCCGCTCGATTCCATGGCGGCGTTGAGCGCAGCGGCACGCCGGCACGGCAACGGCATTATCGAGGTCACCTCGCGCGGCAGCATTCAAATTCGCGGCTTGACGGCGGCGTCCGCGCCCGCTTTTGCCGAAGCGGTGACGGCGATCGACCTTGAGATGATCGACGGCGTGCCGGTCGTGGTGAACCCGCTCGCGGGACTGGAAGCCCGCGAGGCAATCGACGCGAGCGCGCTCGCCGCCAAGCTGCGCGAAGCGATCCGTGCCGCCGAGTTGAACGGCCGGCTTGCGCCCAAAGTGTCCATCACGGTCGACGGCGGCGGCGCGCTGCATCTCGATGCGCTCGCCGCCGATGTGCGGCTGCGCGCAGAAACCGAACCGAATAACCCGCGTATTCATCTCTCGCTCGGCGGCGACGCCGCGAGCGCGATGCATATCGGTGTCGTTTCTCCGAGCAACGCTGTCGAAGCCGCGGTCCGTCTGCTCGCCGTCATCGCCGCACGCGGTCCTGCGGCGCGGGCGCGCTCGGTTGTTAAGGCCGAAGGCGTCGATCCATTCAGCGCCGCTGTCGCGGACCTCGTGACGGCATCGCCGGCCGCACCCGCCCGGGCGCGATCCGAAACAATCAGCGCGCACCCGCTGCGTGATGGGCGCATTGCGCTCGGGATCGGGCTTGCGTTCGGTCACACCGGTGCCGATACGCTGGAGCGCCTGATCGAAGCGGCGCGGCGGGCGCAAGCGTGCGGCTTTCGCACCGCCCCCGATCGCGCGCTGCTCGTCATTGGCGTTGCGCCGGAGCGCGCGGGCGCGCTGGTTGGCGCCGCCGAAGAGCTTGGCTTCATGACGCGGGCGGAAGACCCGCGGCGATCGATCACAGCCTGCCCGGGCGCGCCGTTCTGCGCCTGCACCGAAACTCCGACACGCGCGCTTGCGCCGTCCGCCGCCGTGGCGATCGCGTCCATGCTCGATGGCTCAGTGAGTGTGCACCTCTCGGGTTGCGTCAAAGGTTGCGCCCACCCGGGCGCCGCGCTTTTGACCATTGTCGGTGGAACAAATGGCTGCGGCATCATCGTGGACGGCACGGCACAGGCGCAGCCTTTGGTCACGATGCCCGTCGAAGCGCTAATGCCGGCGCTTGCGCGGCTTGGCCGGGCCGTTGTCGCCGCGTGCCAGCCCAATGAGCGTTCGGCCGCCACGCTATCGCGGCTCGGCGCGGCGCAAATTGCGTCCATTCTGGCGGAGCGCCACGATGGCTGAGTATCTGCGCGATCCGACCGTGATTTATGAGCGCTCCTTCGCCATCATCCGCAGCGAGGCGAATCTCGCGCGCTTCTCCGCCGAGGAAGCCGACGTCGCGGTGCGCATGATCCATGCCTGCGGTTTGGTGGACGTGGCGAAGGATATCGTGTTCGGCGGAAACCTCGTCGCCGCGGGGCGCGCGGCGCTTGCCGGTGGCGCTACGATCCTGTGCGATTCTGAAATGGTGGCGCATGGCGTGACGCGGGCGCGGCTGCCTGCGAAGAACGACGTCGTGTGCACCCTGCATGACCCGCGCGTTCCCGAACTCGCGCGCGAACTCGACACCACGCGCACCGCTGCGGCGCTCGACCTGTGGGCGAACCGGCTCGCCGGCGCCGTCGTCGCGATCGGCAATGCACCCACCGCGCTGTTCCGTCTGCTCGAAATGCTCGATGTGGGTGCGCCGAAACCAGCCGCCATTCTCGGGCTTCCGGTCGGCTTTGTCGGGGCGGCGGAATCAAAGGACGCGCTCGCCGCCGACCCGCGCGGCGTCCCCTTCCTGATCGTGCGCGGACGCCTCGGCGGCAGCGCGATTGCGGCAGCCGCCATCAATGCGCTTGCGAGGGCGGGCCTATGAGCGGGCGGCTGATCGGCGTCGGCGTCGGACCGGGGGATCCCGAGTTGTTGACCTTGAAGGCGGCGCGGGCGCTCGCCGAAGCCGACGTGGTCGCCTATTTCGCCAAAGAGGGACGGCTCGGCAATGCGCGGACGATCGTGGCGCAGCATCTGCGCAACGGCGTTCAAGAGCTCCCCCTGCTCTATCCGGTGACGACCGAACTGCCGAAGAATTGCGCCGAGTATCGTCACGCCATCCGCGATTTCTTCGATGCGGCGGCGGCCGCGGTCTCGGCCCATATCGAAGCCGGCCGCACGGTCGCGGTGATCTCCGAAGGCGATCCCATGTTCTACGGATCGTACATGCATCTGCATACGCGGCTCGCCGACCGCTATGCGACGGAAATCATCGCCGGCGTCACCGGCATGTCGGGATGCTGGTCGATGGCCGGCGTGCCGATCGCGCAAGGGGACGACATTTTCGTCGTGCTGCCCGGCACGCTCCCGGAAAGCGAGCTCGCACGCCGCCTTTCCGAAGCCGACGCCGCCGTGGTGATGAAGCTCGGCCGCAATCTCCCCAAAGTCCGCCGCGCGCTGACGCAAGCGGGCTGTTTCGACCGCGCGATCTATGTCGAGCGCGGCACCATGGCGAGCGCGGTCATGATCCGCATGGCCGACAAGCCCGACGATAACGCCCCCTATTTCGCCCTGGTGCTGGTGCCGGGCTGGGAACTCGACCCGTGAGCGGGCGTCTCGCCGTGGTCGGACTGGGACCGGGCGACGCACGCCAGCTCACGCCGGAAGCCGCCGACGCGCTCGCAGCCGCGGATGCGCTGTACGGCTACGGTCCGTATCTCGCGCGCGCGCCGGTTCGGCCCGGGCAGGAACGTCACGCCTCCGACAATCGCGAGGAGACCGCGCGCGCCGCGGCTGCGCTCGGCCATGCCGCGCGCGGAGCAAACGTCGCCGTGGTCTCGGGCGGCGATCCTGGCGTGTTTGCAATGGCGGCGGCGGTGTGCGGCGAGATCGAGAGCGGGCCTGTGGCATGGCGCGAACTCGATCTGACGATCGTGCCCGGCATCACCGCGATGCTCGCGGTCGCCGCCCGGATCGGCGCGCCGCTCGGCCACGACTTCTGTGCGCTTTCGCTGTCGGACAACCTCAAATCGTGGGAGCTGATCGAGCGCCGGCTCGACGCCGCGGCCGGCGCCGGATTCGTCCTCGCTCTTTACAATCCGGTCTCGCGCGCCCGCCCCTGGCAGCTTGGCGCGGCGCTGGAGCGCCTGCGGCGGCTTCTTCCGGCGACGACGCCCGTCGTATTCGGCCGCGCCGTCGGCCGGCCTGACGAGACGACCGCCGTGACGACGCTCGCGGCGGCCGATCCGAGCGCAGCCGACATGGCGACCCTCATCATTGTCGGCTCGGCGGAAACGCGCGTGATCGCGCGGCCGGGCCGCCAACCGCTGGTCTATACGCCGCGCGCGGCTTGCGGGGCGAGCGCATGATCGAGCCACGCGAGCGCCGCATCGACCGATTCGGCTGCGGGCACGTCGGGCAGCGTCGGCCGGCGCAGCACGATCACGCCGATTCCGAGAGCGCGCGCGGCGGCGATCTTGCCGTAGGTCGCGCTCCCGCCGCTGTTCTTGGAAACGATAACGTCGATGCCGTGGCTGGAAAGGAGCATGCGCTCGTCGTCTTCGCTGAACGGGCCGCGCGCGCGAATGTATTCCGCATCCGGCACGGCGAGCGGCGGATTGATCGGATCGACGCTGCGCACGAGATAATGATGCTGGGGCGCTTGCGCGAACGGCGCGACCTCCTTGCGCCCGAGCGCGAGAAAAACTTGGCGCGGCTCGTCGCCGAGCGCGTGCACCGCCTCGTTCATGTCGGCGACTTCGGTCCAGCGATCGCCATCGACTTTCGCCCACGGCCGCCGGCGGAGCGCAAGCAGCGGCACGCCGACAATCCGGGCGGCTTGCGCCGCATTGGCGGAGATGACGGCGGCGTAGGGGTGCGTCGCATCGATCAGCGCGTCGATGTGCTCTGCCTTGAGATAATCGACAAGCCCTGCAACGCCGCCGAAACCGCCGCTCCGCACCGGAACCGGCAGCGCCGCGGGGTGAGCGGTGCGGCCGGCAAGCGAGAGCGTCACGGCAAGGTCGCTGCGGCCGGCAAGGCGCTCGGCGAGACGCCGCGCCTCCGTGGTGCCGCCGAGAATGAGGACGTTTGGCATGGCGCTCTCTGATCCGATCGGACAGGACATTGCCGCACCACGCCGCTGGTTGTCCATCGTCGGAATCGGCGAAGACGGCGCTGACGGCCTCAGCCCGGTCGCACGCGGTCTTGTCGCTAGCGCCGAGATCGTGTTCGGCGGCAAGCGGCATTTGCAGCTTGCCGGCGCGCTGATCCGCGGCGCGGCGCGGCCGTGGCCGAGCCCGTTCGAACGCGGGATCGAGGAGGTGCTGGCCGCGCGTGGCCGTGCGGTCTGTGTGCTCGCCTCGGGCGATCCCTTCTTCTATGGCGTCGGCACGGTGCTGATGCGCCATGTCGATCCGCAGGAGACGGTGACGGTGCCTGCGCCGTCCGCCTTCAGCCTCGCCGCCGCCCGGCTCGGCTGGGCGTTGCCCGACACCACCCTTCTCTCCTTGCATGCGCGCGCGCTCGATCTCATTCGCCCGCATCTGCAGCCGGGCGCGCGCGTGCTCGCGCTCACCTCCGACGGCGATGGACCGGCGATGCTGGCGCGCCTGCTCGCCGCGACCGGCTTCGGCGGTTCGAAGCTCACCGTGCTGGAGGCGCTCGGCGGCCCGCGCGAGCGCGTGCGCACGACGACCGCGGAAAATTTCACTCACGGCAGCGTCGATGCGCTCAACACATTGGCGATCGAGGTGGTCGCTGCAGCGGACGCCCGCGTGCTCGCCCGCGCCGCGGGCTTGCCCGACCATTTGTTCGAGCATGACGGCCAGATCACCAAACGCGAAATCCGTGCCGCGACGTTATCCTCGCTTGGCCCGCGCCGCGGCGAATTGCTGTGGGACATCGGCGCAGGCAGCGGTTCGATCGCCATCGAGTGGATGCTGGCCGATCCGTCCCTGCGCGCGGTGGCGGTCGAAGCGCGCGCCGACCGCGCCGCGCGCATTCGCCGCAACGCCGCAGCGTTCGGCGTGCCGGGGCTCGAAGTCATCGAGGCAACGGCCCCGGGCGCGCTTGAAGGACTCGCAACGCCGGATGCGATCTTCATCGGCGGCGGCGCGAGCGACCCCGATGTGCTGGACGCAGCCATCACGGCGCTCCGCCCCGGCGGGCGACTGGTCGTGAACGCGGTGACGCTCGCAACCGAGGCGGCGCTGATCACGCGCCATGCCGCGCTCGGCGGCGAATTGATCCGCATCTCGATTGCGCGTGCCGACGCCGTCGGAACCAAGACGGGCTGGCGCCCGGCGATGCCGGTCACCCAATGGGCGTGGGTCAAGCCATGATCGTCGCTGGGATTGGATGCCGCAAAGGAGCGTCGGCGGCACAGATCGACGCCGTGATCGCCGCGGCGCTCGCCCGCGCCGGTCTCGGTGGCGACAAGCTCGCAATCATCGCTGCGCCAGCCTTCAAGAGCGGCGAGCGCGGCATCATGGATGCGGCGATGGCGCGTGGCGTGCCGCTGGTGCTGGTGCCGCAGGGCGATCTCGAAGCCGCCGGCGCGCGCACCACGACGCATTCCGACCGCGTTGTCGCCTTTGCCGGCGTGCCGTCGGTCGCGGAAGCCGCCGCGCTCGCCGCGGGCGGAGCGGAGGCGCGGCTCATCGCCTCCCGCATCGTCGTCGGTCCGGCGACTTGTGCGCTCGCCGAGACGGAGGCTGCGCCGTGACCGTGCATTTCATCGGCGCAGGGCCAGGCGCGGCCGACCTCATCACGGTGCGCGGACGCGACCTCCTCGCGCGCTGCCCGGTCTGTCTCTACGCGGGCTCGATCGTGCCGCCGGAATTGCTGGCGCATTGCCCGGCGGGCGCGCGCATCGTCGACACCGCGCCGATGTCGCTCGATGAGATCGAAGCGGAATATGTCACAGCGCACGCGCAAGGGCTCGACGTGGCGCGGCTTCACTCCGGCGATCTCTCCGTCTTCAGCGCGCTCGCCGAACAAATCCGCCGGCTCGAACGGCGCGGCATTCCTTATACGCTCACGCCCGGCGTGCCGGCCTTTGCCGCCGCTGCGGCCGCGGTCGGCCGTGAGCTGACCGTGCCGGAGGTCGCGCAGAGCGTCGTGCTTACGAGGGTGCCCGGCCGCGCCTCGCGCATGCCGGAGCGCGAGACGCTGTCCGCCTTTGCTGCGACCGGCGCAACGCTTGTCATTCACCTCGCCATCCATGCAATCGACAAGATCGTCGAGCAGCTCCTGCCGTTCTATGGCGCAGACTGCCCGGCCGTCGTGATCGAGCGCGCGAGCTGGCCCGACCAGCGCATCGTGCGCGGCGTGCTCCGCGATATCGCCGAGCGGCTATCGGCGCAGCCGATCGAACGCACCGCTGTGATCCTGATCGGCCGCGCGCTCGCCGCGGAGGATTTCCGCGAAAGCGCGCTCTACGACCCCGATTATCGCCGCAGGTTCCGCGGAGGCGCGTCGTGAGCGGAGAAAAAAGGCGCACGCCCTGCCAGGCCGCCATCGCGATCGAACAGCACGATCTCGATCGCGACGTCGCGGCCCGCGAGCACGCGAAGCGCCGCCTGTTGCGCTGCGCGCGCAACCGCATCGCCGAGCGCGATGCCTTCGCCTTGCGCATGCGCGAACGCTTCCGCCGCGGTGTTGGCGGCAAGGATGCGCGCCCGCAGAACGTCCGACGCGCCCGCGCTCTCCGCCAGAGTCGCGAGCACGGCGAGATCGACCGCGCCACGCTTGGAATGCAGGTCGAGCAGCCCCTGCGCGAGCTTGGTCATCTTGGCGACGCCGCCCGCAATGGTGACGCGCGGCACCGGATGCGCGCGGACATATTTGAGCATGCCGCCGACGAAGTCGCCCATGTCGATCAGCGCCGTCTCGGGCAGATCGTGCAGCTTCTGCACGGCGGCTTCGGAGGTCGCCCCGGTCGCCCCGGCGATGTGGGTGAGGCCGATCGCACGGGCGACATCGATGCCGCGATGGATCGAATGAATCCAGGCCGAGCACGAATAGGGCACGACGACGCCGGTCGTGCCGAGGATCGACAAGCCGCCGATGATGCCGAGGCGGCCGTTGAGCGTTTTCGCCGCAAGCGCTTCGCCGCCGGGGATCGCGATCTCGACCTCCACATCGCCCTGCCCGCCGGTCATGGTCGCAACCTCGGCGATCGCGTCACGGATCATCTGCCGCGGCGCGGGATTGATCGCGGGTTCGCCCGGCGGAACCGGAAGGCCCGGCCGTGTCACCGTGCCGACGCCTTCGCCCGCGCGGAACGTGACGCCGTTGCCTACCGCGGCGGCACGCACCGTCGCGATCACCACGGCGCCATGCGTCACGTCGGGATCATCGCCGGCGTCTTTGACAATGCCGGCGGTCGCCGCGCCTTCCTCTCTGCGCGTAAGCGCGAGCGCGAAGGATGGCCGATCGCCGCGTGGCAGCGTCACCTCCACCGGGTCGGGAAACTCCCCCGTGAGCAAAGCGGCATAGGCCGCCTTGGCGGCGGCGGCGGCGCAGGCGCCGGTGGTCCAGCCGCGGCGCAGGGGACGTTCTTGCGTGACCATGCCGATTCCTATAATGCCCGCGCGATGCTCCGTCACGGTAGGAGCGTGCGTCGATGACCTCCTACTCCGCCATTGCCGCTCGGCGGACCGGTGTTCCCGTTCTCGCGCCCGGCCATGTCTGGCTCGCCGGCGCCGGCCCCGGCGACCCTGGCTTGCTCACGCTCGATGCCCTCGCCGGGCTCGCCCAGGCCGACGTCGTGGTGCATGACGCGCTGGTCGATCGCCGGGTGTTGGCGCTTGCCGGCGAACAGGCGCGGCTCGAATTCGCCGGCAAGCGCGGCGGCAGACCCTCGGCGGTGCAGGCGGATATCAGCCAGCGGCTGATCGAACTCGCGCGCGCGGGCGAACGCGTGCTGCGGCTCAAGGGCGGCGATCCGTTCGTATTCGGGCGCGGCGGCGAGGAAGCGACGGCGCTCGCCGCAGCGGGCGTGCCGTTCCGCGTGATCCCTGGCGTGACCGCGGGGCTCGCAGCACTGTCGCGGGCGGCGATCCCCGCCACGCTCCGCGGCGTCAATCGCGCGGTGATTTTTGCAACCGGCCACGGCGAGGAGGAGCACTTCGACTGGGGCCCGCTCGCCCGCACCGGGCAGCCGATCGTCATCTACATGGCGATGCATCGCCTGGGCGAAATCGCGGACGCGCTGATGAGCGGCGGCTTGGCGCCCGACACGCCGGCCGCCGTGATCGCTTCGGCGACGCTCGCCGAGGAACGCATCGTCATCTCGACGCTCGGACGCATCGCCGTCGAGGTCCGCGACGCGCAGATCGGGCCGCCGGCCGTCGTGGTCGTCGGCGATATTGTCGCGGCGCGCGAGCGGCTTTTGCAATTTGTCGCTTCGGCAGAACGCAATGCGCTTTAGGTTTGTGAGAATGGGCTCCTTCCGCGACGACTCGGCTGCTTATTTGGTTGGCGCGTGTTCTGCTCCCTCCCCCCTTGCGGGGGAGGGCTGGGGTGGGGGGTATTTTCGTGAGGGTCGGGTTAATAGACCCCCCTCCCGGGTCGTGGCCCGAGGGCAGGCTCTTCCCCTCAGGGGGGGAGGTGAAAATCTAATCCGAGCAAACCCGCCGGACAGCGCATGACCGCGCGCGGCCTCGTCATCGCGGCAACGCGCTCCGGCGCCGGCAAGACGACGGTGACGCTTGCATTGCTCGCCGCGCTGGCGCGTCGTGGGGTTGCGGTCCGCTCGGCGAAAGCGGGCCCCGATTACATCGATCCCGCCTTCCATGCCGCGGCGACCGGCTGCCCGAGCGTCAATCTCGACAGCTGGGCGATGCCGCCCGACCTTCTCGACGCGCTTGCTGCAGAGGCGGCGCGCGATGCGGAGATGCTCGTGATCGAAGGCGTGCTTGGCCTGTTCGACGGGCTTGCCGGGCCGCGGGGACGGCGCGGCGCAACGGCCGATCTCGCCGCGCGCTTCCATCTTCCCGTGCTGCTCATTCTCGATGTCGCCGGCCAATCGCAGTCCGCCGCCGCGGTGGCGCGCGGCTTTTGCGCGCACGATCACGCGGTGCGCATCGCCGGCGTTCTGCTCAACCGCGTCGGCAGCGAGCGCCATCGCATCTTGGTGGAGGAAGCCATGCAGGCCGCGGGCGTGCCGGTGCTCGGCGTCATTCCCCGCGATAAATCGCTGGCCTTACCCGAACGGCATCTCGGACTCGTCCAGGCGAGCGAGCACGCCGATCTCGCCGCGCGGCTTGCGCATCTCGCCGACCTTGCCGAGCGCCATGTCGATATCGACGCGGTCATCGCAGCGGCCGGCCCACTAGCGATTGCGGCGCACGCGAATGCCCCCGCGCTCCCCCCGCCCGGCCAGCGCATCGCGCTCGCGTCGGACGCAGCCTTCACCTTCGTCTATCCGCATCTGCTTTCCGGCTGGCGCGGGGCTGGCGCGGAGATTTTTCCCTTTTCCCCGCTCGCCGATGAGGCGCCGCCCGAGCACTGCGACTGTTGCTGGCTGCCCGGCGGCTATCCCGAACTGCATGCGGGCAAGCTGGCGGCCGCGCACCAGTTTCGCACGGGGCTTGCGCGCTTTGCCGAGACGCGCCCGGTGCACGGCGAGTGCGGCGGCTACATGGCGCTCGGCGAATACCTCGAGGACGCGACGGGCGAACGGCACGCGATGGCCGGGCTGCTCGGGCACGCAACGAGCTTCGCGCAGCGCCGGCTGCATCTCGGCTATCGCGCGGCGCGGCTCATCGCCGACAGTCCGATCGGACCGGGCGGCGGCATGATCCGCGGGCACGAATTCCATTACGCAAGCCTGGTGGAACCCGGCAATGACGACCCGCTGGCCGACATCTTCGACGGCAATGGCCGTAGGCTGGGAAAAACCGGCGGACGGCGCGGAAGCGTCACCGGGACGTTCTTCCACGTCATCGCCGGTGAGCGGCTCGGGTGACCCTCACCTCTTCGGCTCTGCGGCCGACAATCCATCCCCGTCCGAGCGATCCGACACGCCGGCCTCGGCGAAGGTCGCCATGCCGGTGTGGCAGGCGAGCGCCGCGCGCAGGATCGGCACGGCGAGCGCCGCGCCCGAAGCTTCGCCAAGCCGCATCGAAAGATCGAGCAGCGGCTTTTTGTCCAGCGCATCGAGGAGCGCGCGGTGGCCGGCTTCCGCCGAGACATGGCCGACCAGCGCATGGCCGAGCGTATCCGCGCGCAGCTTCGCGAGCGGAGCGACCGCAGCGGTCGCAACGAAGCCATCGATCAGCACCGGGATGCGCATGCGGCGCGCGACAAGCGTCGCGCCTAGAATCGCGGCAAGCTCGCGCCCGCCCAGCGCCGCCGCCGCCTTGAGCGGGTCGCCGAGCACATCCGCATGGCGCGCGAGCGCCGCATCGATCACCGCCCGTTTGCGCACGAGGCCTTCGTCGTCGAGGCCCGCCCCGCGGCCGGCAAAGCGCTCGGCCCCGCCGCCGAACAGCGCCGCCGACAGCGCCGCCGCGCTCGTGGTGTTGCCGATGCCCATCTCGCCGAGACAGACGAGATCGGCGTCGGCCGACACCGCCTGGTAGCCCTCCGTCACCGCGGCGAGGAAAGCGGGCTCATCCATCGCCGGCGCGAGCGTGAAGTCGGCGGTCGGCGTATCGAGCGCAAGCGCAATCACGCGCAAGGCCGCCCCCGCGAGCCGCGCGAGCTGGTTGATCGCCGCGCCGCCGGCCGCGAAATTCGCCACCATCTGCGCGGTGACCTCGGCCGGATAGGCGGAGACGCCCTGCGCCGTTACGCCATGATTGCCCGCGAACACCAACACCTCGACGCGATCGAGCCGCGGCGGGTTTTTGCCCTGCCAGCAGGCGAGCCAGGACACGATCTCCTCGAGCCGCCCGAGCGCCCCCGCGGGCTTGGTCAGTCGCGCCTCGCGGCTCGCCGCCGCAGCAGCCGCCGCAGGGCTTCCGGTCGGCAGATCGAGGCAGGCGGCTTTGAGATCGTCGAATGAGGCAAAGCTTTTCATGTGTCTCGGGCGGCTGCTAGAGCATTTTCCGGCGACGTGGAAACCGGTTCGCCGCAGAAAATGCGACCAATCAAGAACAACTAGAGCGAATTCCGATTCTACCGGAACGGAATTCGCTCCAGACGCGACCGTCGATGGCGTGCACGCCTATTACAGCGTTCTCCCGCATCGGACTACGCAGTTTGCATGGATCGTGACACGTTGCTGCGCCGCGCCGCCCTTGTCCCGCTCTTCACCCGCTGCTCTTGCTGCGATAGGGTCCGGGCCATGAACAAGTTGGTTCGCCAAGCACTTGCGCCGGACCTCGTCGCCCGCTTCGTGGCGATCGTCGGGGCGAAAAACGCAATCACGGATCCGGCGGAGCAGGAAAGCTACCTGATCGAGGAGCGCGGCCTCTACCACGGGCGCACCGCCGTGGTGCTGCGCCCCGGTTCGGTCGACGAAGTGTCCGCGATCCTGACGCTCGCCAACGAGATCGGCGCGCCGATCGTCCCGCAGGGCGGTAATACCGGGCTGGTGGGCGGGCAAATCCCCTTCGATGGCGAGATCGTGCTGTCGCTGCGCCGCCTCGACCGCATTCGCGAGATCGACGCCGTGTCCAACACGATGACCTGCGAGGCCGGCGTGCTGCTCGTATCCGCGCAGGACGCCGCGGCCGCAGCCGGGCGCTACTTTCCGCTGTCGCTCGGCGCGGAGGGAAGCTGCACCATCGGCGGCAATCTCGCGACCAATGCCGGCGGCATTGCCGCGCTCGCCTATGGCGTTGCGCGCGACCTCGTGCTCGGCCTCGAAGTGGTGCTCGCGGACGGGCGAATCTGGCATGGCCTCAACAAGCTGAAGAAGGACAATACCGGCTACGACCTCAAGGACCTGTTCATCGGCGCCGAAGGCACGCTCGGCGTGATCACCGCCGCCGTGCTGAAACTGTTTCCCCCGCCGACGACGGTGGAGACGGCCTTCGCCGGCGTTCCCTCGCTGCATGCGGCGCTCGATCTGCTCGCGCTCACGCAGGAAATGACTGGCGGCGCGGCGAAGAGCTTCGAATTGATTGGCCGGTTGCCGATCGAATTCGCGCTGCGCCACGGAACAGGGCTGCGCGATCCGTTGACCGCGCCCTATCCCTGGTATGTGCTCGTCGAGCTCACGGCGAGCCGGCGCGGAAGCCTGAGGGACACGCTCGAACACCTGCTTGCGACCGCCATGGAGCGCGGTCTCGTCGGCGACGCAACGATCGCCGACAGCATCGACCGGCGCCACGCCCTCTGGCGGCTGCGCGAATTCATTGTCGAGGCGCAGAAATTCGAGGGCGGCTCGATCAAGCACGACATCTCGGTGCCGATCGCCGCGGTGCCGGAGTTCATGGCGCAGGCGGACGCCGCGGTCGAAGCGCTCGTTCCGGGCGCGCGGCCGGTGCCGTTCGGCCATCTCGGCGACGGCAACATCCATTACAATGTGAGCCAGCCGGTCGGGGCCGACAAAGACGCTTTTCTCGCGCGCTGGCAGGAGATGAACGACTGCGTCTACGCGGTGGTGCGAACACTCGGCGGCTCGATTTCGGCCGAGCACGGCATTGGCCGCCTCAAGCGCGAGGACCTCGTGCGCGTCAAGGACCCGGTGGCGCTCGACCTGATGCGCGCGCTCAAGCGCACGCTCGATCCCAAAGGCATTCTCAATCCGGGCAAGGTGGTGTGAGGGCGGCGGCGGC
>JBAPYK010000026.1:0-14833 GCA_049284695.1 Rhodoplanes sp.
TGCGCTATGCGCGCGCAATGAATGGACCAATGTGAGCCTGACGCAGGGCGACGCCATCGATTATGTCGCGCCTCAGCCCCTCGACGGTGCGCTGTTCAGCCTTTCCTACAACACCATGCCGCACCATCGCTCGGTGCTGGCGCGCACGCTCGAGCAGGTCCGGCCGGGCGGCCGGATCGTCGTCATGGACGCGAAACTGCCGCCTGGCGTCGCCGGCAAGATCATTCTGCCCTTCAGCATTTGGCTGATGAAACGCAGCGTCCTTGGCAACCCCTATGTGAAGCCATGGGAGCACCTCGCGTCCGCGACCGTCGATTTTGCGATGCAGGAGCGTCTGTTCGGCTCGTATTATATTTGCCGGGGAACCAAACCTAAGGCCCGCGATCTGCCGAGTGGACGCGACCGTGGCGCATGAATTACGCCTGAGCGACGAGCAGCGGCTCGACTGGCTGCGCCTGATCCGCAGCGAGAATGTCGGGCCGCGCACATTCCGGGCGCTGCTCAATCATTACGGCGGAGCACGGGCGGCGCTCGAGGCGCTGCCCGATCTCGCCCGCCGGGGCGGGGCCGTGCGGCCGATTCGGGTCGCCCCGGCGGAAGACGCCGAACGGGAATTGCAGGCTGTCCGCCGGCTCGGCATCAGCTTGATCGCGCTCGGCGAACCCGAGTATCCGCGCTACCTGCAGGCGATCGACGACGCCCCGCCGCTTCTTGCCGTGCGCGGCCGGCTTGCGGTGCTCGCCGTGCCGGCCGTCGCCATGGTCGGTTCGCGCAACGCGTCCGCCGCCGGCATGACGATCGCCGAGCGTCTCGCGCGCGATCTCGGCGAGGCGGGATTCATCGTCGTCTCCGGTCTCGCGCGCGGGATCGACGCCGCCGCGCATCGCGGCAGCCTTGCGCGCGGCACGGTCGCGGTGCTGGCCGGCGGACATGATCGTCCCTATCCGCCCGAGCATGTGGATCTGCTCGAAGCGATCGTCGCGCAAGGGGCCGCGGTCTCGGAAATGCCGCTCGGCTGGACGCCGCGGGGCCGAGACTTCCCCCGCCGCAACCGGATTATCGCCGGCTTGGTGCTCGGGGTCGTGGTGGTGGAGGCGGCGCGGCGCTCGGGCTCGCTCATCACCGCGCGCCACGCTCTCGACTACGGCCGCGAGGTGTTCGCCGTGCCGGGCTCCCCGCTCGACCCGCGGGCTGAGGGAACGAACGAGCTGCTCAAGCAAGGAGCGACGTTGGTGAGCAGCGCGCAAGACGTGGTCGCAGCGCTTTCGCCGATGCTCGACCAGCCGCCTGAAGGTCCGATGGAGGAGCCGTCCGCGATTGCGCCGCAGGTCGCGATTGCGCCGGACGGCGACGCGCGACGCAGCGTTACGCAGTTGCTCGGGCCGACGCCGGTCGCGATCGACGATCTCATCCGCTGGTCGGGCGCTCCCACGCCCGTGGTGCTGACCGCCCTCTTGGAGCTCGAACTTGCGGGGCGCCTCACACGCCAAGCCGGGGGCCGCGTCGCCTTGCTCTAATCCTGCGCGCCTCGCGGCATGCGGCCGCCGTTCGGACTATGGCTCAGCCATGTCTCAGGGTGGGATTTGCGCTTCGAAGAAACGCTTCACGGGCGCGGACCAGCAACGACGTGGTCGTCGTGCAGCTTCGCGATCTCCCCTTCGCTAAACCCCGTTTCGGCAAGGATTTCGTCGGTGTGCTCGCCGAGAATCGAGGCGCGGCGCGGCGGCTCGCGTCCAAGCGCGCCGAACTCGATGGGGAGGCCCGGCGCGAGGTAGCTGCCGATGCCTGGCTGCTCCAGCATGCTGAACATCGGATTCTGCGTCGAGCAGTCGGGATCCTCCTCCACCACCTGCTTGAACGAGCGGAACACCGACCAGGTGACCCCATGCTCGTCGAAGGAGCGGGCAAAGTCCTCGACGCGATGCGCATGAAACCATGGCTTCAGCAGCGCAGTGATCTCGTTGCGCGCCTTGAAGCGCTCGCCTTCGCGGGCGAGACTGACGCCGAGGCGCAGGCCGAGTTCCTCGAACTCCACCTGCAATCCCGTCGCCGCCCGCAGCCCGTCCCACTGCCGATTGGTCAGCCCGATCACCATCACGCGCCGCCCATCGGCGGTTTCGAACTCCTGCCCGTAGGCGCCATACAATGCATTGCCGTATTTTGCGCGGTCGACCCCGTTGACCATGACTTCGCCGAGAATGCCAAGATGGCCGAGCATGGCGAGGGCGACGTCTTTTAGGGCCAGCTCAACAAGCTGGCCGTGTCCGGTATGGCGGCGGTGCCGTTCCGCCGCCAGCAGGGCCAGCGCGACGGTCTGCCCGGTGATGCAGTCCCAAGCCGGCAGCACGTGGCAGACCGGCTCCTCCGAGCCCTCCGGCCCAGTCGCAAAAGGAAATCCGACCGCAGGATTTATGGTGTAGTCGACCGCGGGGCGGCCGTCGCGGGTCCCGCGCAGGGAGACCACGATCAGGTCTTCGCGATGCTTTTTCAGGTTGTCGTAATCCATCCAGCCGCGCACACGCAGATTGGTCAGGAAAAGGCCAGCCTCCGGCCCCGGCGCACAAATTACGCGGGTGACGATCTCTTGTCCGCGCGGGGTCGACATGTCCACCGCCAGCGAGCGTTTGCCCTTGTTCATTCCCGCCCAGAACAAGCTCCTATCGTCCTTGGTCACCGGCCAGCGATAGTGGTCGAGGCCGCCACGGATGCGATCGAACCGGATGACGTCAGCGCCCATCTGAGCGAGGGTCATGCCGGCCAGCGGAACGGCGACGAAAGCGGATCCTTCCACCACGCGCATGCCCTGAAGGATTTTCGCCATCGCTCTCTCCGACTGGCAAACACGATCCGCGTTGCGCCGACTAAGATGAGGCGGCGGCGGTCATCAGATCACCTACGTGTGCTCAACCTGCGTGAAAGCGCGAGCGGTCGCCCGCGAGCAGCAGGCCGCTTGGACCCGATGCTTCTCAAGATTCAGGCGCTGATACAACCTTTCAGCAAGTGTGCGGCTGTCGACCGCCCCCAAATTTCTAAGGTGGCGGCAAGCCTGCACGATCTCCGCGCCTGTTGGCTCAGGCGAATTCCATGATCAGCGCGTCGACCGCGAGGCTGTCGCCCTTCTTGGCGAGGATGCGGGCGATCACGCCGTCGCGCTCCGCCCGGATCACATTCTCCATCTTCATCGCCTCGACGATGGCGAGCGTCTCGCCTATCTTGACTTCCTGTCCCTGCTCGACGTCGATCGACAGAACGAGGCCGGGCATCGGGCAAAGCACCTGTTTGGCCGACCGCGCCTCCGGCTTGGCGGGCATGATGCGCGCCGCGGTCGCCTCCCACGGCATGTAGACGAAAGCCTTCACGTCCACGCCATGATAGGCGAACTCATAGCCGTTGGGGATCGGACGCAGTTGCACCGCGACCGGATCGTCGTCGATCACGCCCTGCCAAACCGGCTCGCCCGGCTTCCACGCCGATTCGGTATAGCGTTTCGGCCCGCGCCTGCCCTCTTCGATGAAATGCACCGCGATGCCATTGCTCTCGCGCTCGACCTCAAGCTCGAGCTCCATCCGGCCGAGCGCCACGATGCGCCGCCGCTCATAGGTGACGTGCGGGCTCGGCATCTGCCCGCTGATCAGTCGGCGGCGTTCGGCAAGCTGGAAATCGATAATGGCCGCGACGGCGGCGATGACCTTCGCGGGCTCGCCCTCCGCAGGCGAAGCGTGGAAACCGTCCGGCCACTCCTCGGCCATGAAGCGCGTCGACAGCTTGCCGTCGATCCAGCGCGGGTGCTGCATCAGCGCGGCGAGGAACGGTACGTTATGGCGGATGCCTTCGACGCAGAAGCAATCGAGAGCCCGCGCCTGCGCATCGATGGCGGCCACGCGGGTCGGCGCATGGGTGATGAGCTTGGCGATCAAGGGGTCGTAATAGAGCGAGATCTCGCCGCCCTCGTAAACACCGGTATCAACCCGGACGGTGACCGGATCGACTTCATCGCCCGCTCGTTCGACGGGAGTGCGGAAGCGGACAAGCCGCCCAATCGAGGGTAGGAAGTTCCGGTACGGGTCCTCGGCATAGACGCGCGATTCCACCGCCCAGCCGTTCAGCTTTACATCGCTCTGTTTGATGGTGAGCTTTTCGCCCGCCGCGATCCGGATCATCTGTTCGACCAGATCGAGGCCGGTAATCAGTTCGGTCACCGGATGCTCGACCTGCAGGCGCGTGTTCATTTCCAGGAAATAGAAGCTGCGATCCTGGCCGGCGACGAACTCGACGGTGCCGGCGGAGTCGTAGCCGACGGCCTTGGCGAGCGCGACCGCTTGCATGCCCATCTTCTCACGGGTGGCGTCGTCGAGTAGAGGCGACGGCGCCTCCTCCACGACCTTCTGGTTGCGCCGCTGGATCGAGCATTCGCGCTCGTGCAGATAGATGACGTTGCCATGCTTGTCGCCCAGCACCTGGATTTCCACGTGCCGGGGATCGACGATGAATTTCTCGATAAAGACGCGGTCGTCGCCGAACGAGGATTTCGCCTCCGAACGGGCGCGGTGGAAGCCCTCGAGCACCTCCGCCTTCTCATGGGCGATGCGCATCCCCTTGCCGCCGCCACCGGCGGAGGCCTTGATCATCACGGGGTAACCGATCTCTTCGGCGATTCTGACCGCGTGCTTGTCGTCCTCGATCACGCCGATATGGCCGGGCACGGTCGAGACATTCGCTCTGGCGGCCGCCTTCTTGCTTTCGATCTTGTCGCCCATCGCGCCCATCGCCGTCGGATTCGGTCCGATGAAGACAATGCCGGCGTGTTCGAGAGCAAGCGGGAAGGCCTCGCGCTCGGACAGGAAACCGTAGCCGGGGTGAACGGCTTCCGACCCCGTCTGTATGCACGCCTGCAGGATTTTCTCGATGACAAGGTAACTTTGCGCGGCGGGCGGCGGGCCGATATGGACGGCCGTGTCGGCCATTTCCACATGCAGCGCATCCTTGTCCGCATCGGAATAGACGGCGACGGTCTCAATTCCCATCCGGCGCGCCGTCTTTATGATTCTACAAGCGATTTCACCACGATTAGCAATCAGAATCCGTCTGAACATCCCACGCTGTCCGTTTTACGAACTTATCAGAAGCCTGACGCGAGCCCCCGAGAGGCTTTGCCGCCGCACTGCAAAAAAGTCAACGTCAATCCGGCGCGCCGCAATGAGCTAGCTCAAATATTATAAAGCGACGCGACGCTGTCGGCGCGTAAGCCTGTTCCCAGCATCTCCTTCCGCTTGCGCATCCGTCCGGGCGAAGCAGATGCCGCGCCCGGCGCGAATAGAACGGATGTGCAAATGGAACGGATGAAACGGATAATAATTAGGAGGAATTTGCTCTCGCGAGGGTCCGACGGAGTGCCGATTTCTCCAGACTTGGAGCCGAACGAAAGGAAAAACTTATGTAAATTCTGACGCTTACGGCCCCGTTTCAGCGCTCGGGCGAGACCCTATATAGGGCTCGCGCTTGCCGCCGGCGCATTCGCGGGACCAGCTCCCCGAGCGGTACAGGAGGAAAACATATGACTCTTCAGATCGGCGACCTTGCGCCGGACTTCGAAGCCGAGAGCACGCAGGGGCGCATCCGTTTTCATGATTGGATCGGCAATTCATGGGCCGTGCTGTTTTCCCATCCCAAGGACTTCACCCCGGTCTGCACCACCGAGCTCGGTTATATGGCGAAGATCGCGCCGGAATTCACGAAGCGCGACGTCAAGATCATCGGGCTTTCCGTCGATCCGGTCGACGACCACGCCAAATGGTCTCTCGACATCAAAGAGACCCAAGGGTTTGCGCCCAACTACCCGATGATCGGCGATCCCGATCTCAAGATCTCCAAGCTTTACGGCATGCTCCCGGCCGCGGCCTCGGGAGACGCCTCGGCCCGCACGCCGGCCGACAACCAGACCGTGCGCAATGTCTTCGTGATCGGGCCGGACAAGAAGATCAAACTCATTCTCGTCTATCCGATGACCACCGGTCGCAACTTTGACGAAGTGCTGCGGGTCATCGATTCACTGCAGCTCACGGCCAAGCACCGCGTGGCGACGCCGGTGAACTGGAAGCAAGGCGAGGACGTGATCATCGCGGGGTCGGTATCCGACGCGGAAGCAAAGCAGCTCTTCCCGCAAGGCTGGGCGGCGCCCAAGCCCTATATCCGGATTGTCGCTCAACCGCGCTGAGGTCTTCCCGGAAACGGCCGTTGGAGCCCCGTGCGCGTCGCGTGGGGGCGGCGCGCCAGGTCGTTTGCGCCACGACACACCAGCGCGTGCCTTTTCGGCAGACGCCCGGTGCGCGTGCGCGCGGGCCAGACGCTAGGACCGCGGCGATGAAAATACCTTCGACAGGCCAGACAAGGACTCCGTGTTGCATGTCGCGAGCTTCTGCGCGAGCTTCCCGAGCTCCGTCGTCTGGGCGGTGACGGTTTCAAATTGATTGCGGGCGAAACTATTCGATAGCTCGATGAATTCGGTGGGCGATTTCACCGTGGCCAGTCGCTCCGCGTATTCGAGCATCGAATTGAGATTGGCTTTCATGTACTGAAACATGCATGACCGATATTCCTCGGCCGCCTGGGTCGCGGAGGAGATTTCGGTGAGAGCGGGCGCCGACAGCCCATGCTCGCGCGCCTTTCCGGCGGACAAGCCCATGAAGTCGGCGGGCCATTTGACGCTTGCGAGATTGTTCGCATAGTCGAGCGCGGCGTTCATGTTGATGCGCATGTACTCGAACACCCTGTTGCGGTAGTCGTCCGCGGCGCGGCTGGCCGCCGACACGTCGTAGCCCATTTTTGCCATCGCACTCTCGGTGCGCGAAATCGCTTCGTCGACGCTTTTCTTCACCTCGTCGAGCATCTGTTCGGCGGGGTTGGGGTTTTCGTCCGTCATGCCGGTCTCCATTCCATTCGTGTGGCTCAATAGGTCTGCCCCCTTCCGGACCCATCAGATCGGGTCCTGGCGCGACATTAGACAGGTCGCAGGGGAAAAGGAGCTTTCCGGGTTGACGTTTACCTTACCCTTTTCGCAGCCCTGCGACAGCCGGAAAATGCGCGCTTGAGCGCCTGAGGCGCCATCAGCGGCGACAGCGCGCCGCCCCGCCTGGCCGCCCGGCGGCGCCGATCGGTTGACGGGCAATTTCCGCAAGGCTTTCCCTCGTCTCGCCTCGCCCCTATAACGACGGCCGGACTGCGGAATGAGTCGGTTCGGACCATGCTCTCTCCGCGGAAGGCACGCCATGGCGCAAACGGTCTATGTCCTCAACGGCCCGAATCTGAACCTGCTCGGGACGCGCGAGCCGGAAATTTACGGCCATGCCACGCTTGCGGATATCGAGAAACTGTGTCGCGCCGCCGCCGAGCCGCACGGGCTCGCGATTGAGTTCCGCCAGTCCAACTACGAGGGCGAGCTGGTGAGCTGGATCCAAGAAGCCGGAGCAAGGCACGCCGCCGGAATCGTGCTCAACGCCGCCGCCTTCACCCATACGTCGATCGCACTGTTCGATGCGATCGCCGCCTGTCCGTCGCCGGTCATCGAAGTGCATATCACCAATATCCACGCGCGTGAGGATTTTCGTCGGACTTCTTATGTGGCAAGAGCAGCGAAGGCCGTGATCTGCGGCTTCGGCCCGCTGGGCTATGCTCTGGCGATTTCGGGACTGGCCGCGATCACCGAACGGGGAGCTAATTCGTGAGCGCGGAGGAACCAGGGCTTGAGGCGTCTACCGTAAGCGCCCGCGGCGCAGGGGATGAAAACGCCTTCGCGCCCAGCGAGCAGATTGTTCGGGCTCTGGCGCGGCTGCTGCAGGAAACCGGCCTCACCGAGATCGAAATCGAGCGGGCAGGCCTTCGCGTGCGCGTCGCCCGTCAGGGGATGCCGATGGCGTCCGTCCCCATGGCGCCGCCCGGGCCGGCCGCGCCCTACGGGCTTACGGAATTCGTGCCCGCCACCACCGCGGATATGGTGAGGCACCCGGGCCTTATCGCCTCGCCGATGGTCGGAACCGCCTATCGGGCGCCGGAGCCGGGCGCTAAACCTTTCGTCGAGGTAGGCAGCGCAGTGAAAGCGGGGGACCCGATCCTTATCATCGAAGCGATGAAGACGATGAATCAGATCCCGTCTCCGCACGCCGGGACGGTCACGCAGATTCTGATCGAGGATGGCCAACCCGTCGAGTTCGGCGAACCGCTGATGATCATCGAGTGACGGTTCCGCATCCGCCTGTTGCAGCGGGGAATGGCGCAGACGCGGCCTCCCAAACATTGGTGCGTCGCAGGGCTGATGGCGATGAGTTGAACGGGGCGCCATGTTCGAGAAAATCTTGATCGCCAATCGCGGAGAGATCGCGCTGCGGGTGCTGCGCGCTTGCAAGGAGCTCGGCATTGCAACGGTCGCGGTGCACTCGACCGCGGACGAGGACGCGATGCATGTGCGGCTCGCCGACGAAAGCGTGTGCATCGGGCCGCCGCCGGCAAAGGACAGCTATCTCAACATTCCGGCGCTGCTCGCCGCCTGCGAGATCACCGGCGCGGACGCGGTGCATCCGGGCTACGGCTTCCTGTCCGAAAACGCCCGCTTCGCCGAAATTCTCACCGAACACGGGCTGCATTTCATCGGCCCCAAGCCAGCCCATATCCGGTTGATGGGAGACAAGATCGAGGCGAAGCGGACGGCGCAGAAGCTCGGCATACCGGTGGTGCCGGGCTCCGAAGGCGCGGTCGGCTCCGACGCGGACGCGCATGCGATGGCGCGCGATATCGGCTTTCCGGTTCTGGTGAAGGCGGCGGCCGGCGGCGGCGGACGCGGCATGAAAATCGCGCGCACGGAGGCCGATCTGGCAAATGCGCTTGCAACAGCGCGCGCGGAATCGATGGCCGCGTTCGGCGACGACACGTTGTATGTCGAGAAGTATCTCACCGAGCCGCGGCACATCGAGTTTCAGATCCTCGGCGACGGCCAAGGCGCGGCCATTCATCTCGGCGAGCGCGACTGTTCGTTGCAGCGGCGCCATCAGAAGCTCCTGGAGGAAAGCCCCTCGCCGTCATTGAACACCGACCAGCGCGAGGCGCTCGGCGAGACCGTCGCCCGCGCCATGCGCGAGTTGAAGTATCTCAGCGTCGGGACCGTCGAATTCCTCTATGAAGGCGGCAAGTTCTATTTCATCGAGATGAACACCCGCATCCAGGTCGAGCATCCGGTGACCGAGATGCTCACCGACTTCGACCTGGTGCTCGAGCAAATTCGCGTCGCCGGCGGCGCCCGGCTCGCGATCGAACAGAAGGACGTGACCTTCCACGGCCACGCCATCGAGTGTCGCATCAATGCGGAAAATCCGGTGTCGTTTCGCCCATCGCCAGGCAAGATCGTGCACTATCATGTGCCGGGCGGAATCGGCGTGCGCGTCGATTCCGCGGTCTATCAGGGCTACACCATTCCCCCGTACTACGACTCGCTGATCGGCAAGTTGATCGTGCACGGCAAGTCGCGCCCCGAATGCCTGATGCGGTTGCGCCGCGCGCTCGACGAATTCGTGGTCGACGGCATCGACACGACGCTGCCGCTGTTCCGCGCGCTGGTGCGCGACAAGGACATCCTTGACGGCGCCTACCACATTCACTGGCTGGAGCAATTCCTCGCCCGCCCCGGCGTCGAGGACTGACCTTCTCTAAATCTTGCAGGCGCCGTCGGGAAACCCGAAACTCATCGCCATGCGCATTGCGCCGAAGATGTTCGGTCGAGCGCCGCGCGAGTAAACGAACGATTAATCATAATCACACAATTGTTCGGCGGCCGTCCGAAACACACCGTGGAAAAACGGAAGCACGCCGACATTTCACTATGCGGCCGGCCAATCGCGCTCCTCCCCGACCAAGCGAGGCCACCGCGATCCGATCAGTCGCTCGCCATCTGCGCGACCATTTTGCATACGTCGGCGAGAGCGTAAGGCTTGGGAACGAAGGTCGAGCCCGGCACGGCATTTGCGACCGACTTCATCGAGCCCGAGGCGTAGAGCACGGCCAGTTCGGGATGCAACTCGCGCGCCCGGCGCGCCAGCGCCGCGCCGTCCATATCGCCTTCAATATTGATATCTGTGAATAAGACGTCGACCGGCGGCCCCTCGCTCAGGACCTGAAGCGCGTCGCCGGCATTGGTCGCCGTGTAGACCTCGAAGCCGCGCGCCACCATCGCGTCCTCGATCATCATGCTGATGAGCACTTCGTCCTCGACCAACAACACGCGGGGCGCCCGCGAACGACTCCGGTCCATAGCTACTCTCCCGCCCCGCAGGGCGTTTACTCGTGGAATGCTGCTCAGAAAATTTGATTTCGTTTCCTTGGAGAAGTACGTATCGCCGGTTAGCAACCCGTTAAACGCGTCGGCGTGATTCTTCACGATCCGTTGAACGCCGAAGGAGTCGAGGCGACGCCCGTTCGGCGGCGACGATGGCCGGCAGTGCGAGAAGAGGTCTGGCGGAGACCATGCGATCATGCAGAATGCGCGGAGCGAATTCCGAACGCCGTCAGTTCGTAGCTCCCTCGAACCGATCGGTCGTCTGATGGCGCGTCGCGATTCCGCTTCAGTCGAGATTACGCCCGAGGTGCTGCTCAAGGCCTATGCGTGCGGCATCTTTCCCATGGCCGAGAGCGCCGACGATCCGGCGCTCTATTGGATCGAGCCCGAGGAGCGCGGTGTCATTCCGCTCGACGGCTTCCATGTCCCCGCACGGCTTGCGCGCCTCGTGAAATCCGACCGCTTTCTCGTCGTCGCCGATCGCGATTTCGACGGCGTGATCGACGGCTGCGCCGCTCCGGCGCTGGGCCGAACCCGCACCTGGATCAATGTGCGCATCCGCAAGCTTTATCGCCGGCTCTACGATGTCGGGCACTGCCACACCATCGAGGTCTATGACCACGGCCGACTGGTGGGCGGACTTTACGGCGTGAGCCTCGGCGCGGCGTTCTTCGGCGAAAGCATGTTTCACGGCGCGCGCGACGCCTCCAAAGTCGCCCTGGTGCATCTCGTCGCTCGCCTGCGGGCGGGCGGCTTCCGATTGCTCGACACGCAGTTCGTGACCGACCATCTGCGCCAATTCGGCGCGACCGAAGTGTCGCGCCGCACGTACCATAAGCTGCTCGCGCAGGCCGTCGGCGGCGCCGCGAACTTCGCCGCGCTGCCGCTCGGCCGCCCGATCTCCGGCGCGACGGCGCTCGCGCTCGCAAAGGGGCAAGAACCCGTCGGCGGTTGATCCGATTCTCTGCGCTTGGGCGTCACGCCGCGGCTGCCGCTACTAGAGTGAATTCCGTTCCAATGGACTCGGAATGCGCCCTAGTTTTCCTTGAGTGGTCGCATTTTCTGCGGCGAACCGGTTCCCACTTCGCCGGAAAATGCTCTAACGTCGCTGCGGCGTCGATCGGCGCGCAGCGCCGGTGCGTGGAGACGTCGGTTGCGACTGCGGCGCCGGCTGCGGCGGTGGGGTGGGGATCGGCTCTTCGACCGCGGCGGTTTGAGCGCCTTTGCAGTCGGACAGCCACACGTCATAAATCGGATGCTCAACCCCGTGCAGTCCGGGGCTTGCCGCGAACATCCACCCCCGGAACAGCCGTTTCACCTCGCCCTGCAGGGTGACCTCGTCGACCTCGATAAATCCGTTGGTGTTGGGCGCTTCGGTCGGTGGGCGCGTGTAACAGGCGCGTGGCCTTACCCGAAGCGCGCCAAACTGTACGGTCTCGTTGATCGCGACCTCGAATTTCGTGATCCGGCCGGTAATCTTGTCGAGCCCGGAAAACACCGCGGTCGGGTTCGGAACCTTCTGCGACGGCGGCTCGGTCACGACCTCTTCGATCGGAGGACCTGCAGGTGCAGGCGGCGTCTGCGGTCCAACCCCGGCCGCGGGTGGCAACGCGCCAGGGTTCGGTGGAAGCGACGCGGGTTGCGGCGGTGAGCCGGGCGCTCGGCCTGGATCCGACAGTCCACCGGGGGGCGGAGGCAGCGGCTGGGACTCGAATCCCGCACCTGGGCCGCGCAAGGGCGCGGCCGCCGTTGGCGGCGGGGGCGGCAGTTGCTCGAGCTGAGCCGGGTATTCTCCGGGTGGAGGCGGATATTGATCGGGCGCACTCTGATACTGATCGGGCGGCGGGGGAAGCGCGCGCCCCGGACTCGACCGATTAGGCACTGAAGACGGAGGCCGCGGCGGCCAGTCCCCGAAAAACCCTTGCGCGCCCGTTGGAGTGGTGGTCGCCACCAAACCGAGCATCGCAAGCGGAGCGGCCACGCCGAGAATCGCAAAGTTTGCGCGAAGATGTCTGGCCATCGGCTTCCGTTGGCGGAGATTCCGTTATTGCTTGCTGCGCAACCCCGCCCACGCCAAGCCGAGTTAACATGGCGAATGCGGCAGCGAAAGGGTGACGCAGCCCCTGCGGGGGCATCGAACGTGCGGCGCGGTATTCAGCGGTTCGGCGTCCAGGCCCGATAATCGCCGGTCGCGGGTGGACGCCTGTTTTGCGCGAGCGTCGAACCAGGCGGGCGATAGGCGCCGGGAAGTCCCGTGAGATTCGGCCTGTGTGGCTTCCACCAGGGTCGCGGCGTAACCTTGTCCTCCGTCGGCGGCACATCGACGATATAGTGCAGCCACGCGTGCCATGCCGGCGGCACGCGCGAGGCCTCGACCACGCCGTTATAGATCACCCAACGGCGATTGTAGCCGAGCGCCGGACTTATTCGCCCGCCCTTCTCGCGATAATAGCGATTGCCGAACTCGTCCTCACCGACGAACTCGCCATGGCGCGAGGTCCATAACTGGGTCCCGAAGGTCTGGTCATTCCACCAGCTGAACACGCGCGTGAGGAAGGTCTTGAGATTCATCGGAGTCCCGAGCCGGTGCGGCAAAATCCATTGGGCGGGCCGGTGATGCCACCTTGTCCCGTATTTGTCCAGGCGGCGATCGCGCCCACTGATTCGGCGCGGCCAAGGCATGTTCTTCGGGCGGAAGATAGTCCGGCGAGATGGCGAAGCGGGCCGTCGATAACCATATATTTAGACGACCTGTTGAGAGCGGGCACAACGTCTTGACGGGCGCGCGGGATTTGGCTTAGCCTTCAAATTCTGCGGCGGGGTCGTTCGATGTCCCGCCGGACGACCCCGAGAGGCTTGTTCAGGCGTTCCGTCGAGGCCAAATGGTCTCGTAGCGGCTGCTTCTTTTCCTGCCTCTGGGCATCGGCCGGCGCTCGATACCGGACCGCGCATCAAGTGCAGCGCGTTGCGTTATCAGTCAGAAACGAGATCAGGGGCTCGGGATAGACGCAAGCCGCGCGGCTCGCGATCGAACCCGGTCGGTGCGCCATGGGTGACAGGCTCTTGGCGCAATTGATGAGGTGGGAAGATGCGGATCGAGCGGCGCTACACCAAAGACGGCCAGTCTCCTTATGCGGACATCGCGTTCCGGCTCACCACGAGCGAGATCCGCAACCCCGATGGCTCGGTGGTGTTCCGTGCCGACGATGTCGAGGTGCCGGAGCCCTGGTCACAGGTCGCCTCCGACGTGCTCGCGCAGAAATATTTCCGCAAGGCCGGCGTGCCCACCCGCTTGCGCAAGGTCGAAGAGGAAAGCATCCCCTCGTTCCTGTGGCGCTCGGTCGCCGACGAGGCGGCGCTGAAGGAACTGCCGGAGAAGGAGCGCACGACGGGCGAGCATTCGGCCCGCCAAGTGTTCGACCGGCTCGCCGGAACCTGGACCTATTGGGGCTGGAAGGGCGGCTATTTCGATTCGGAAGCGGACGCGCAGGCCTTCTTCGACGAGCTGCGCTACATGCTCGCGATGCAGATGGTCGCGCCCAACTCGCCGCAATGGTTCAACACCGGCCTGCATTGGGCCTACGGCATCGACGGGCCGAGCCAGGGCCACTTCTATGTGGACTTCAAAAGCGGCAAGCTCATCAAGTCGAAGACGGCCTACGAGCATCCGCAGCCGCACGCCTGTTTCATCCAGGGCATCAAAGACGATCTCGTCAACGAAGGCGGGATCATGGACCTGTGGGTGCGCGAGGCGCGGCTGTTCAAATACGGCTCCGGCACCGGTTCGAATTTCTCCCGCCTGCGCGGCGAGAACGAGAAACTCTCGGGCGGCGGGCGCTCGTCGGGTCTGATGAGCTTCCTCAAGATCGGCGACCGCGCGGCGGGCGCGATCAAGTCCGGCGGCACCACGCGGCGGGCCGCCAAGATGGTGATCGTCGACGTCGATCATCCCGACATCGAGCAGTACATCGACTGGAAGGTGATCGAGGAGCAGAAGGTCGCAAGCCTCGTCACCGGCTCGTGGATCAACCAGAAGCATCTGCGCGCGGTGATGAAGGCCTGCATCAACTGCGAAGGCTCGGGCGACGACTGCTTCTCGCCGGACAAGAATCCCGCGCTCAAGCGCGAGATCAAGCTCGCGCGGCGAAGCCACGTTCCCGACAGCTACATCCGGCGGGTCATCCAGTTCGCCAAGCAGGGCTACAAGGATATCGAGTTCCCGGTCTACGACACCGATTGGGATTCCGAGGCCTATCTCACCGTGTCCGGCCAGAACTCCAACAACTCGGTGCGGGTGACCGACGAGTTCCTGAAGGCGGTGGAGGCGGACGGCGAATGGGACCTCACCTGGCGCACCTCCGGAAAGGTCGCGAAGTCGGTCAAAGCCCATCAGTTGTGGGAGAAGATCGCCTATGCGGCCTGGGCCTCCGCCGACCCCGGCCTGCAGTACCACACCACCATCAACGACTGGCACACCTGCCCGGCCTCGGGGCCGATCCGCGCCTCGAATCCGTG
>JBAPYK010000027.1:0-2508 GCA_049284695.1 Rhodoplanes sp.
GACCGACATCGCTGTGGACATGTGGACAAACGCAAGTGCGTTGCCCACATGCCCCCAGCCGCAGCAGCAGTAGAAGACAGCGATTCAAAATTGGGCCAAACTCACCCACACGACTTCACGAAGAGGCATTTTATTTAGCGGCTCTGTTGAGCCACACGAAGATCCGGAAAAACGACTCGTCTGTCCGATGGCGATGCCAAGTTTGAGCAGCTCACCATGGATCCGTGGGCTCTCCACAGCGGATTGGCTTGGTGGAAACTCGGCCATTTGGCTGAGCAAAATGCTCAGCAGATCCGCCCTAACATCAAGCGAGCGCACGCATGATCACGAGGAATATCTCGGCGATCATGGTCAGGAGCATCAGGATAATGAGCAGATATGCCACCCCCGCAGCGAAAGGGCCACCAGTTTGGGCGACACGGCTCCCGACGTGATCGAACTGTCCGCGGCTTTCCGGAATCAGGATCATGACTCCACCTCCCGATCTCCATGGACAGTATGCGCCGATCGGCGAGCGAAGTCCTTGCGGCAAATTACCCGTCTCGTACGGATTAGTCACTGTACGGGCGCGTCACTAAACTTCTTCACGCCCAGTGCCGCTTCGCAGCACATCAGGGTCGGCAAAGGAGCTGGCCGTGAAGAGAATTAACGTTCCATTGCGTCCGCCGGCGCACGCATTGCTCTGCCGTTCGTCATACGGGTTGTCGATTTGCCTTCCGCCTGAAAGCGTGGAGCCGGCTTCGAGACGATGCCGCTACGACATCGATACGATCGGGCCGCCCACTCCATAGGCGACCTGTCCCAGAAATCGAGGCCTCGGTAGATTGACGGGCTATTCCGTCCTGACGAGAAATTCGACCTTCCACCGGCGATCGGATTTGATGTGCTTCATCCAAAGCTCAAGGGTGCCGACCTCGGTAATGACCGAATTGATCTGCACCGGCACCGGCTGTCCTGCCGGAATATCCTCGACCGCCTCCAAATTGACCTCGAGCAAACTGATTTCCAGCAGTTCTTTTTCGGCATCGGGTATGATCTGGCCCGGCGCGTCGCCGCTTCTCACCTCCGATGAGAAGAACCTGAATTCCGCCGGCTGTCCGGTCACCAGGGCAAGATCGCGCGCGTCGATGAACACCTCGGACCCCTCCTCCATCCCCTGTGGGACGACGCACAGCGCTTTCAGCGGCGGACTAAAGCCGGGCACCGCGGGCATCGATGTCTCTAGCCCAATATAATAGGAGCGCGATGCGCCCGCCTTGATGCGTATCCCTTTTCCGGTAATGCGATTGTGTCCGTAGAAGGACGCGCCCTTGGCCACGGCCAAATCCGGCTCATGCCCCGCAAGCTCGCGAACGGGCTGGCCTTCATTCCATGCAGTCAGGAGATCGATCACGCGCCGTCGCAGCGCAGCAGCCTTGAAGACGCCGCCGTTGAACAGGACGGCCGTGGGCGCGAGAAACGATTTCGAACGGGACTCGGCGCTGACCAGCGCGGACAGCGCCTGACTGGACTGCACGTTCTCGAGGCTGCGCGTGAGGAATCGGGCCAGATGCTTGCTGATGACCGGATCGGCCGCATAGGGCAGGCCGAACTCCTGTAATCCCGCGCGTCGCGTTTTCTGCGGAAGGTCATCGATGCTCGTGGTGGCGAAGAAACCGTCAAGAACAATCTGCTCCAGCGTTTGCCGGTCGAGTTTCGTCGACACCGTCTTGCCAAGCAGACTCGACCCGCGAGTCGGTACGGCGATGGGAAACTCGGTCATCGACTCGTCTTCAAGCATCGCCACCTTGGCCTTGCCGGCGGAATGCGTGAGAGACAGAAATTGCATGTCGCTGATTGATTTGCCGTCCGCCTCCAGCTTGGCGCGGAGCGCATAGGCGAGCGCCAAATCCATGTTGTCGCCGCCAAGCAGGATGTGCTCGCCGACGCTGATGCGGTTGAGGTCGAGGGCGCCATCCTTCTCGGAGATCGCGATCAGGCTGAAGTCGGCCGTCCCGCCGCCGACGTCGCAGACGAGGACGATGTCGCCGGGGCGAACATGAGCGCGCCAATCCTTTCCGGCCTGCGCCGTCCACGCGTAGAACGCGGCAAGCGGCTCCTCCAGCAATACGACCTTGCCGAGGCCGGCGGCTTCCGCAGCCTCCGCCGTCAGATTTCTCGCAATGTCATCGAAGGAGGCCGGGATGGTCAGCACCACCTGACCGTCCGTCAGGTCCAAGTCCTTGCCCTGATTGCGAACCGCGTAGCGGAAGCTTTCCCTCATGTGCTCGAGATAGCTGCGCGAGCAGTCGAACGCGGACAGTTTCTCTTCGTGGATTTCTGATTTCCACGGAAGGCTGCGCTGCCGGGGATCGATATGCGGGTTCGACAGCCATGACTTTGCCGACGTGACCAGGCGGTCGGGAACCAGCGCGCCGTGATCGCGGGCGAAAAGGCCGATGATCGAGCGCGGATCGCTCGGCCATGGCAACGGGAACGCGCCCTCGGGGAATTCGTCGGGATGCGGAA
>JBAPYK010000028.1:0-2802 GCA_049284695.1 Rhodoplanes sp.
CCATAAGCCGGTGACGCAGCAGGCCAACCGGGTTGCGGTAGGTGTATTCGGTCGTGGAACAACTTTGATCCTCGCCACGTTTTCCCTCCCATCAGTCCCTTTGCTGACTGCGTCAAAGCGCGACCACGACCGAGCGGCTATGGGCTGAATTTCGCTCAGCAGGAGCAGGTGCGGTGGCTACCGAAGCGAGCGAATTGGCGGTGAGTGGCGTCGCCCCGCGCGAACGCTTCAATCTCGCCCATAGCTCCGTCTCTGGAGCAGCGCTGTGAGCGGACGTTGAGTGCTCCCCAGTTTTAGGCGTCGAATTTTCCCCAGTTTCGTCGTGGCGGCCGACCTCCCGGGGCATGCCCCGGGAGATCGGCCGACGCGAATCGCAGCGATGCTGCTCCCCTTGGCGGGAGGGAGCGGCGCGGTGGTCAAACTCGGGGAACTCATGATGATTCTGGAACTTCATCGGCAGGGATTGACCGTTTCGGCGATCGCCCGCCAGCTCGGCATGGATCGCAAGACGGTCCGCCGATACATCGCGCGCGGTTTGGAGCCGCCCGCCTATGGCCCGCGGCCGCGCCAGCAGAGGAGCAGCGATCCGTTTCTGTCGTATCTGCGCGAGCGGCTTGCGGCCTATCCCGGTCTCACGGCCGTACGGCTGTGGCGGGAGCTGCGTGAGCGGGGCTACGCCGGTGGCTATACGGCGGTCAAGCGCACCGTCCGTGAGATCCGGCCCGAACCGGTCAAGCCGTTCGAGGTCCGCTTCGAGACGCCGCCCGGCGCGCAGGCGCAGGTCGATCTCGCCCGCTTCGAGGTGGTGTTCGCCGACGAGCCCGGCATCACCCGCATCGTTTGGCTGTTCTCGCTGGTGCTCGGCTTCTCGCGGCTGATCTGGGCGCGCTTTGTCGTCCACCAGGACCTGCAGACCATCCTGCGCTGTCACATTGCGGCGCTCGAAGCGATCGGCGGGGTTCCGCAGGAAATTCTCTACGACCGCATGAAGACGGCGGTGATTGGCGAGGATGCCGACGGCCTGGTCGTCTACAACCGCGGTCTCCTCGACCTCGCACGGCACTACGGCTTCCAGCCGCGCGCCTGTCGACCCTATCGGCCGAAAACCAAGGGCAAAGTGGAGCGACCGTTCCGGTACATCCGCGAGGACTTCTTCCTCGGCGGCTCGTTCCGCAATCTCGATGATCTCAACGCGCAGCTCCGCCATTGGCTCGATACCGTCGCCAACCCACGTCTTCATGCGACCACGCAGCGCATCGTCAACGAAGCCTTTGCCGAGGAGAAGCCTGCGCTGAAGTCCCTGCCGCTCGCCTCCTATCGGACCGTCCTGAGGCTTGAACGGCGCGTCTCGCACGAGGGCATGGTGAGCGTCGGCGGCAATCTCTACAGCGTACCGGACACGACGCGCCGCCGCATCCTCGACGTCCACGTCTTCGCCGACGAGATTTGCATCTTCGAGAACGGCGTTCTCATTGCCACGCATGTCCCGCTTGAAGGCCGTGATCAGAAACACGTCGACCCCGATCATCGCAAGGTCTTGTCGCCACCACGCCGACGCCAGAGCGATGGCAAGCCCATCGTCATTCGGCGCGCCGGCGACCAGGTCGCGCGCCGCTCGCTCGACTTCTACGACGCCGTCGGTCGCCGGCTCGCCGATCAGGGAGGCACACGATGAACGCCCGTGCCGAGATCGTTCCATCGCTGGTCGAGCGCATCAAGCAGACCATGGTCGGCCTCAAAATGCCGCGCGCCATCGAGATCCTCGACGCCACCCTGCGTCGCCTCGAACGCGGCGAGATGACCGCGCTTGAAGCCATCGACGCCCTGCTCACTGAGGAGTTCACCTTGCGCGAGACCCGTCGCGTGAAAACGGCGCTCGTCATGGCGCGCCTGTCCACCATCAAAACGCTCGCCGGCTTCGACTTCTCCTTCCAGCCTTCGCTCGACAAGAACCGCATCATGGCGCTCGCCGAACTCCGCTTCATCGATCGCGCCGAGGTCTTGCATCTCGTCGGCCCGCCCGGCACCGGAAAGAGCCACCTGAGCCTGGCGCTCGGCGTCGAAGCCGTCAAAGCCGGTCGCAGCGTCTACTTCAGCACGCTCGCCGACCTCGTCGGCGCGCTCGCCAAGGCCGAACGCGACGGCACGCTGCGCGAGAAGATCAGGTTCTTCTGCCGATTCGCCCTGCTCATCGTCGATGAAATCGGCTACCTGCCGGTCATTCCCGGCGGCGGCAATCTGTTCTTCCAGCTCGTCAACGCCCGCTACGAAAAAGGCGCCATGATCCTCACCTCCAACCGCGGCTTTGCCGAATGGGGCGAGCTCTTCGGTGATCCCGTCGTGGCCACGGCCCTCCTGGACAGGCTCCTTCACCACGCCATCGTCATCCAGATCGAGGGCTCGAGCTATCGTCTGCGTCAGCACGCCGACCTCGTGCCCGAGCACATCCGATCAAAATCCCTCATCCAGCCGCCGCCCGTCCCAGCGCCACCCAAGCGCCGCGGCCGGCCGCCCAAGAATGGAGGCAGCGATCAAACCAACGGCTGATCACCGCCCCCGCCAAAGTGGGGAATTTTGCGCGCCCCAAACTGGGGAGATTCCGCGGCCCGTTGACATGAGCGCCGTTCCGTCGCTGCCGCCGGCGAGCTTGAGCAGGTTTCCGACGAGCTTCGCCTCGACCGTCGCCGCACCGCGTTGCAGTTCCGTCGCGTAGTGCTTGCGCAGTGTCTTGCCGTCGACGCCGATGACGTCCGCGATCTTGTCCTGCGGGATTCCGAACCCGGACAGCACCTCGACCATCTG
>JBAPYK010000029.1:0-4621 GCA_049284695.1 Rhodoplanes sp.
AGCCGACGATCTCGTTGCCCGAAAAGAACTGCGCGATCTCCTTGACCGCGGTGTCCGGCGCGTCAGAGCCATGCACCGAATTCTCGCCGATCGATTGCGCGTAGCGCTTGCGGATCGTGCCTTCGGCGGCTTTCGCGGGATCGGTCGCCCCCATGACATCGCGATAGCGCGCGATAGCGTTCTCGCCTTCCAGCACTTGCACGACCACCGGGCCGGAGGTCATGAAATCGACGAGCTCGCCGAAGAACGGACGTTCGCGATGCACCCCATAAAAGGTCTCGGCCTGATCGCGCGTGATGCGGACGCGCTTCTGCCCGACGATACGCAGACCGGCCGCCTCAATCATCGCATTGATCGCACCCGTTAGGTTGCGCGCGGTCGCGTCCGGCTTGATGATCGAGAAGGTGCGCTCGACGCCCATGACCAACTCCCCCCAAAATAACGCTGCGGTCGCGGTGAGCTTTTTCGACAAAGCGGGAACCGCTTCGTCAGCGAAAAATGCGACCACATGCGGCAGGCAATAAAACGAAGTGTTCGGGCGCGCTTATAGCCCGCGCAAGGGGCGACCAGCAAGCGTGCGGTCCGCGTCCCGGATGCGCCAAGGAACAATCCACGAACAACATACGCTAACGTGAACGTCTACGAGTTGTCCGCGACCGCGCCGCAATCGTTGTTCATGGGGAACGATGCGGTCGAACGCCGCTAAGGGGCATCAGTCCGCGACAGATGGGGAACGGGGCATGCGCGTCTTTTTTGCTTTCCTTCTGGGAGTTGCCGTCACAATCGGCTTTGCCTTCGTGCGCGATGCGACGGCGCCGACTTCGGATCAGCCGTTCGTCAATTGGAACGTGGTGAGCGCGAGCGCGCGCGGCGCCATCGATTCCGTTCGCGCGCAATGGGACCGGTTGACGAAGTAGTTTTCGTCCCTGCAACAAAACTTGAGCGCGAGAAACCGTGTCATGCGCGCCGCGTACTACGAAGCCAATGGTCCCGCCCGCGACGTGTTGCGGGTCGGCGCGATCGAGACGCCGCAGCCCGGTCCCGGCGAAGTGCGTGTCAGGCTCGCCGCCTCGGGGGTCAATCCGTCCGACGTGAAGGCGCGCGCCGGCCACACCCGCAAGATTGCGTTCCCGCGTGTGATTCCCCACAGCGACGGCGCAGGCGTCGTTGATGCAATTGGCGATCGCGTGGCGCCGTCGCGACTTGGCGAGCGGGTGTGGGTCTGGAATGCGCAATGGCGCCGCCCTTTCGGCACCTGCGCGGAATATGTGACGCTGCCGGCAGAACTCACCGTCCGGCTGCCTGATCACATCGGCTTCGAGATCGGCGCCTGTCTCGGCGTTCCGGCGATCACCGGCTACCACGCTGTGGCGATGGCGGAAGCCTGGGCAGGCTCGACCCTGTTGATCACCGGCGGCGCGGGCCAGGTGGCGCAGTACGCGATCCAGTTTGCAAAAGCGCGCGGCGCGGTGGTTATCGCCACCGTCAGCTCGGAGCTAAAGGCCGACCAAGCACTGGCCGCCGGCGCCGATCATGTCGTCGATTACAAGCGCGAGGATGTCGCTGCCGCGGTGATGGATCTCACCGACAGCGCCGGCGTCGATGCGGTGATCGAGGTGGATATTGCCGCCAACGCGGATCCTCTGCCGAAAATCTTACGGCCGCGCGGAACCGTCGTCGTTTACGGAACCGGCATGACGAACGCGCCGTTCCCGTTCCAAACCTTCCTCACCAGCCAGCTCACGCTGAAATTTATTTTTGTCTACGAAATATCTTCCGAAGAACGGCAAGAGGCGATCAGCGTCATCACCCAAATGATGGAAGACAATCGCCTGCGCCACACTGTCGCTCTCGCATTGCCGCTCGACGAAGTCGCAGCGGCGCACGAGGCGGTCGAAAGCGGCAGCACTTTAGGTAAGGTGGTGGTCAAACTGCCCTGATGACTCCACCGACGCCTGCTTATGCAACGCGTGGCAAGCCGACCGAACTTTGTTCCACTGGCGAATTGTCGCGCATTAATCCGACCTGTTTCGTCAAACCTGCTTGTTGATTCCGAAGGCGCCGCAGTTCTGCATGCGCGGCAATTCTCGTCGAACTAATCGATAGGAACTCATGCGGAAAGGGTGCGTTTAGCCGAGGGGCACAATTCCCCCAAAGCACGACGACCGTACGTTAAGGAGAGATAGTCCATGAGGAAGAACAATCTATTGGCGGCGGCGGCGATCGCCGGCTTGATCGGTGGCACCAGTTTGGCGATCGGCCAGGGCTCAAACAGCAGTGGCGTGGGCAGCGGCAATGCAGGCGCGGGCCCAGCGGCGCCAAGCAGCGCCGAGAGGTCGAGCCCGACCAGCGGCCCCACTGCCGGCAGCAGCGCAAAGCAAGGCTCGGAGCAGCGGTCCGAGACGGGCTCCAGCGCCGCTGGCTCGCAGAGTTCGGAACGCCGCAACCAAGCCGCGGGTCAGACCGGTACGGCTGGTCAGGCGGGCCAAGCAAGTTCTCCGGGACAAGACCGCGACGGCCGGTCCGGCGCGACGGCGAACAGCGGTTCAGCGGCAAAGCACGGCTCCGCCAGTCTGACGAGCGAACAGCGCACGAAAATCCGCCAAACCATCGTGCGACAAGGCAACGCGCCGCGCGTGGCGAACGTAAACTTCTCGGTTTCTGTCGGTACGACGGTGCCGCGTTCGGTGCGGCTGGTGGCGGTCCCGGCGCCCATCGTCGAGATTCAACCTGCCTGGCGCGGCTATGAATACTTCATGGTGGGCGACCAAGTCGTGATTGTCGATCCGGACACGATGCAAATCGTCGCAATCATCTCCGCGTAACGCTGTCGTGACAACGCAGCGTGACAGAGCGCCGGCGCAACGCCGGCCCTTTTCTGTGAGCGACTAGTTGCGCATCCGCGGAGGTATCATCTTAGACTATACCTATCGAAAAAAGTATGAAGATACCCATAATACCAACCAAATATACCATCAATGCATTTTTATTAGCATCGGCGCGGAAACGGAACTTTTGTGGACTCGCATGGTTGGCTTGTAGACCCATTCGCGGGTCCGATAAGGAGAGACTGGATGGACAAGGACCGAATCAAAGGCTCGTTCGAACAGGCCAAAGGAGCGGTGAAGGAAGGCGTCGGCAAGGCCACCGGCGACGAGAAACTTGAGACGGAAGGCAAGGCCGAAAAGGCGGCCGGAAAGGTCAGGAATACGATCGGCGGCATAAAGGACGCCATCCGCGGCGAATAAGCCGCTTCGAAAGCCGCTGGTTCAACACGCATCGGCGACGAATTGGAGAAAACCCGGTCGGAGGCTGGGTTTTCTCGTTTGTTAGAAACATGCGTAATTTGCTTTGGCAATCAGCCCGCCGGGTGAAAGCAGTCGATGAAATGCAGTCCCGCCCGAACGGGCGCCCTGTGTTATTGAATTATTCCGACTTCCTCTTCCCGCAGAACTAAAGGCCAGTCGACCTCATCCCCAGGCAACACGGACGTTTCGAGAAGCGCTGCGTGCTTCCATTCGGTCCAGGCCGGCAGTTCCATGATCGCGTGCATATAGGCGCGCGATGTATTGCTCACCTCGATTGCGTAGGTGTTGAAGCGGCTGACGATGGGCGCATACATCGCATCCGCCGCGCTAAACTGTTCGAACAGGAATGGACCGCCGCCGCCGAAGCGGGCAAGGCAAATCTGCCACATTGCATCGATGCGCCGCACATCGGCGACCACATCGGCGGGGACTTCGCGCGGCCTGACCGGGCGCGCCATGTTCATCGGACAATGGCGGCGCAGAGCAACGAATCCAGCATGCATCTCATTGGCGATCGCGCGCGCATGCGCACGGGCCGCCCGATCGGTGGGCCAAAGCCGCGCATCCGGGCGGGTTTCAGCCACATATTCGATGATCGCCAGCGACTCCCAGACGACGATCTCGCCGTCGATCAGGACCGGCACCTTGGTGGTGGCGGCTAGTTTTCTGACCCGCTCCTTGAAATCCGGGGAGTCGAGTGGAATGACGGTTTCCTCGAAATACAGGCCCGCCACTCTCATGGCGAACCACGGCCGGAACGACCAAGATGAATAGTTCTTGTTGCCGATGATAAGGTGCATGCGTTCTCTCTCACAGCCGCCAAGGGCGACGCCGAACGACCGATGCCATCTTTCCGTTCCCCCGCCGGCTCAACGGCGCTGCGCGTCTGCGGCGGCGCGCGCCCGCGCCGCAAAAAGCCCCTTTGTAGGCGCAAAAGAATATCGCATTCGGCGGCCAACGCCAGCCATTGCTGTCGGCTCTTTCCGGGTGCGACGATCGCAGCGCTAGAGCGAATTCCGTTCCAATGGAATCGGAATTTGCTCTCGTTATCTTTTAGTGGTCGCATTTTCTGCGGCGAACCGGTTCCCACTTCGCCGGAAAATGCGCTAGGAGATTGACGACAAATGTTCTTCAGCCCGCTCGATCTCGCCGCCCTCGCGTTTTTCGTCGCCGCCTGGATCGCCTACGCCGTCGTGCTCGAGTGGACGCCGTTCGGCGCCAGAGCCCTTAACGGGCGAATTGACCAATATCGCGAAGCTTGGTTCCGGCGGACGCTCGCGCGCGAGATGCGCATGGTCGACATGCAGATCATG
>JBAPYK010000030.1:0-2420 GCA_049284695.1 Rhodoplanes sp.
GACCTACGCAGAGCTTTACTCCGGAGCCTGGCAGCACCCTACATGTTGGGGGTGTGGGTAACAACCGGATAGGCAAGGAACGAACCATGCCGGCCGCGCGTCGGCGCCCATGCCGCGATTGTCTGATGGGTGATCGCGCCGAGCAGAGCGACCGCGCCAGCCCGTGAATGATCAGCAGAGCGGTGCTCAGAAGCGCTCTCCCGCGTCTTGATCAGACCTTGCTCACTTGAAAAGCTCCACGGTTGCAAACGGCTCGGCCGACCACGGCCGGAAGCGATTGAGGGTGAACCTGATCTTCTGGCCGGGCTCGACATCCACCAGAACGTAGTTGTACTCCTCCTTGGGCGGCTGACCTTTCCAATAGAGGTCCGGCGGATAGTCCGCCGGCAGCTTGATACTCGTCCGACCTGGGAGAATCGGGTCCTGTTCGGCGCCGCCGCCGCCCAGCATCAGGTATTTCACGCCGTCAACGTCGAACATCTCGGTGGTGTGGACGTGCCCGCTGAACACGACCACCTCCATATCCTTCGCGTAAGCCGCGATCACCTTGTGCGGATTATCTGGGCCAGGGATGGGGCCGAGGCCAGAGCGGGCGAACGTCGGGTAGTGGAAGGTGATGAAGGCTTTGCGCATGCCCGCGGCCTTGGCTTCGTCCATCCATTGTTGCAGTTGCTTCATCTGCTCCGCATATTTTGGCCGATCAGCATCCCACTGCGACGGCGACCGGTAGTCGTACTTGCCGCTCCACAGATATATGAAGCGGACACCACTAAAATCGAATTTGTAGATGAGATTTTCTGGTGTGACGCCGAACTTCCTCAGGTACGGCACGGCGTCCAGCACACCCTCGATCTTGGGATCGCCCCACACCTCGTGATTGCCCACCCCCATGAACCACCGGCCCTCCAGCCCGGCCGCGCGCATCTCGCTATCCGGAGGCGGCAGCTGCTTCAACATGGTATCGTTCACACGCTTCCAATACGGGCTGTCGGCAACCGTGCGACCTTGATTCCCCCACCAGACGACGTCGCCGCTGCTAACCACGAATTTGGCGCGCCCGGATTTGACGTCCCTCACGATCTCTCGCGCCACCCATTCGCCGCCCTGAAGTCGGAACATCGTCCGGTGTACGCCGGGAAGCAGTTTTACGTCCTCGACGGACGCCTCGGTGACCCATCCCTGGTCGACCGTCAACGTCATGACTTCGGTCTTGCTCGCGAATGGCATGATGACCTTGATGAGCTCCTTGCTGACCGGATCGAAGATCGTCTTCACATCCCTCTTCACCACCGCTTCCGCGATCTTGGTCGGCATCACCAGGCCGAACATCTCGACGAAAAGCTTGGTCAGGTCCGGCTGGCCGTCCTTGGACGGGAGATACATCATCGGTCGCGAGTCACCGTACACGGCAAACGAAAAAGCTGAGCTGCCAGCCGGTGGCGTTTGCTGGGCCGTCGCAGCTTGCGGCCGAAAGGTCGCAAGCACCGCCAAAGTCGAGAGCAGAACGCGACAGTTTATGCCGGAAGAAGAAGGATTCGGTTTCATGCTCGGTCTCCCTTAAGATGCAGGATGACGCCGGGTTGCAGGATATCGAGTTGGCGGGGGTCAGTCAGCAGGTTGGCGAGAGCGGCTCGATGTCCGAGTCGGGTCACTTGCGACAGAAATCGCCGAGGCAATTCAGCCTAGGACTTCCGCAGCACCCGAAAAGCGGACGCGAGTTATCGATTTTTCGTCAGCCACTCCTGCAGCTTCGACCATCGCCGTCGCCCTGATACGTTGCGGACGGCGATTGCGACCGCCTTCTTCTGCCCGACGATGACGACCAGTTTCTTGCCTCGCGTGACACCAGTGTAGAGCAGGTTTCGCTGCAGCATCGGGTAATGCTGCGTCATCACCGGGATAACTACGGCGGGGTATTCCGAGCCCTGGCTCTTATGAATGGTTGCGGCATAGGCCGGCACCAACGTGTCGAGTTCGCCAAACCCGTAGGTGACGGTCCGGCCATCAAAGCTCGCGGTTAGTTCGCCATCGTCAGGATTGACGTCATCAATGTAGCCTATGTCGCCGTTATAGACCTCCTTATCGTAGTCGTTCTCGATTTGCATGATCTTGTCGCCGGGCGCGAACGTCCAACCGAAGCGCTCGATCTTGCGATCGCCGGCCGGGTTCAACGCGGCTTGCAGTTCGATGTTGAGCGAGCGGGCGCCAACACCACCGCGATTCATCGGACACAGCACCTGGATGTCGCGGATCGGATCGAAGCCGAAACGCTTGGGGATCCGTGTTGTCACCAACTCGATGATGCGTGACACGGCGGCTTCCGGATCGTCCGCCGGCACGAAATAGAAGTCGCTGTCTTCTGCAGGCGGGCTGAGATCGGGAATCGAGCCTTGATTGATCCGATGGGCGCTGGTGATGAT
>JBAPYK010000031.1:0-3065 GCA_049284695.1 Rhodoplanes sp.
AATGATCTCGGCCCGTTGCGCATCGGCGCGCGCGATCTTGCGGCGTCGGACACGTCGGTCGAGCACAGCCCGCTCATCGGCGCTCAGTTTGATCCTGCTCGCCTTTCGATTTGCCACCACCGCCTCCGAATCGTTGATCGGGTCGATAGAATCATGCCGGCGCACCGGTGGCTAGAAAGTTCTGAAACGGGACACTAGCGACATTCAGCCTGCCACGCCTGAGGCCCGCTATGCCACCGATGGCTCGTGTTCGCGCTTGTTCACCCCGTGTCGCGCGGCGTTTCCGGCGGCTTCGCGCTGGGCCACAATGATTTTCGGGAACGATAGGTCTACATTAGACACCAGACATGTCCGGGGAGCGGCTTTTTGGGAGTTAAGAACATCAAACGTTCACGCCGGAGATCCTATCCAATTTCGCCTTGAAAAAAGTAGTCGTTGACACAGTAAGGATGGTAGTCAAGGGGACATTTTTTTCTAAGACTTCGGTCAGAGCTTTGATGATTTTCCTACAAGCGCGCACCTTCAGACCAGATCTTCTGCGAAAGACATTGTGCTCGATAAAGAGCAGATTCGCGCCGGTTCGACCGTTTACGTGCCCGTTTATGCTGTACACCGCCACGAGAAGCTGTGGAGCGAGCCGGATAGGTTCGACCCAAGCCGTTTCGAGCTGGAGTCTGCAGAAGGCTCTTGATCGATTCTGCTACCATTCGGCGCTGGACCGCGTACTTGCATCGGACAGAACTTCGCCGAGGCGGAGGCCATTGCAGTGATGGCCTCGCTTCTTCGTTCATTCCGACTCAAGCTTCGGCCAGGCTATAGACCCGAGCCTCGGCTACGGGTAACGCTCCGGCCTGCGGGGGGAATGCCAATGCGATTGGAACGAATTTGATGGTCCAAGGAGCCTCGGGCCGAACTTCCGTCTTTGTGGGGCAGACACAGACACACGGCGTTCTTCTATGCACAGAGTCCGCTTCACCCTAAATAGCCCGACATTCGCCAATGCAGCCGTCGACGTCTGCTCGACATGGTTGCCACTGACCGGCTGCCGGTGATCGGTTGCCCACCTACCGTTCCCGGGCTGGGTTTCGTGAAACGTCGGGCGCGAGCTATCGCTGGTGCCAGCGGCTAACGAGTTCAATATGTGGCGTGCGGAATTAGCCTCGACGATGCCTCTCGACAGAGACGCTCTTGATGACAAATAAGGTGCTGGCGTCGGACACCGCCAACTATTTCTCCGCGAACCGCGCAGCCGATCGAACCGGCGTTAGCGTTCTGCGCGCTGCCGCCATAACGGCCGGCGTTTGCTGGTCGATCGCGTTTGTCGGAGTCGGCCTGCTCTACGGACTCCAGATGTACGGCGACGGTTCGATTTTCTCCTACGCCGTCGCCGTCCAGGATGCCTGGGCAATCCATTTGCACAACATCTCGGGCCGCATCTTCGTTTATCTGTCCTGCTTCGTGCCGGCCGAAGCTTATGTCGCACTGACCAATGATCCGGGTGGCGGGGTGGCGGTCTACGGATTTTTGTTTTTCGGGGCCCAGCTGCTGGGGCTCGGCGTGACATTTTCCGCGGACCGATCCAGAAACCGCGTCATTTTCAGCTATGCATGTTTCTCGACGGCATGCCTCGGCCCGCTGGTATTCGGCTTTCCGACCGAGATGTGGCTGGCGCACGCGTTGTTCTGGCCCGCCTTGGCGCTGTGCCACTATGCCGGTGGCGGCCTCGTTGGGATCGTCATTGTGTTTCTCGTGTTGCTCGCACTTGTCCTGAATCATGAAGGCGCGCTAATTCTCGCTTTCGTTGTTCTAACGACGCTCCTGCTGCGGGGATATCGCGACATCGCATTTCTGAGGGCGGTCGGCGTTTTTGCTGTTGTGATCTCGATCTGGCTCGCCGTTAAGACCGTGTTTCGCCCGGATGACTACATAGTCGGCGTGCTCGCCGCGGCCGAGCACAACTTTTTTAACATACACATTTTTACCAGCGGCCTATTTGCGCTATTGGTGATCGCTCTCATCGGCTATGGCATATTCTTCCTCATTCTTTGGCGAATGGGCTTGGAAAAAGCCCATGCCTATTCCGGCGCGATCGTGGCTGTCGCGTTGGCGGCCTACTGGCTGCTGTTCGAACAATCGATTCATGCGGAAAACCGTTATTACCTCCGTACGGTGGTCTTTATCGCAACACCGGTGTTCGGTGTGCTTGCCGCGGTCCATGCGCTTGGTGCGGACGGGCCTCTGAAACTGGCAACTCCCGTCCTGTCTCGCATGACGAAGTCTCTCTCCGCTCCCGCGATGACTCGGGCTGTCCTCGGCGCTGTTCTGGTGGTAACGTTGGTGAACGCGGTCGAGACGGCGAAATTCGTCGGCGCGTGGGTAAACTACAAGGCGGCGATAAGGGAGCTAGCGACGAGTGCGACATCCGATCCTGAGCTGGGAGACCCGCGCTTTGTGTCTTCGCACCGAATCGACGCTGCTTTGAACCGTCTCTCCTGGTCCTCAACGACACCATTCCTGTCAGTACTGGTGGCGCCGCGGTTCGCTCCGTCGCGATTGGTCGTGGACCCGGAGGCGGGTTATTTCTGGCTCTCCTGCCAATTTGCGACTGCCAACGAAAGCGCCGCGCGCGCCGTACCGGTCGAGAGCCGCTGGCTTATACGCGTGCACGCGTGTCTGCACCGTTAGTGCAATAATCCCGCCGGGATGGCGGTGATTCAATCTGATCCAGATCACGTTCCAAGGTCCGATCCGCGACAAGCCGATTCCGCCCGAGGCGCGTCGTCAGGAGTTTGGTCCGCGCCGTGTCATTCGGGGCAGCATGCGGCCAAGAACGCCGTCTCGCCGAATGAAATGATGATAGAACGCCGCAGTGACGTGCATGCCGACGAGAGCGATCAGCGTGAAGGCAGCGATCTTGTGGGCGGCAAAGAACGGAACAGATAACGGTCGATTTGGCGCAGTCAAAGCCGGGAGTGCAAACCAGTCGAAAACGGTGAGTGCGGGATAAAGAGAAGTGCCGATCCAGCCCAACAACGGAACGAGCAGCAGCAGAAAGTAGAGCCACG
>JBAPYK010000032.1:0-18730 GCA_049284695.1 Rhodoplanes sp.
TAGGCCCCGCCCGCCTTGAGGATGCCGAGCAGCCCCACCACCATCGCCGCCGAGCGCTCCACGCACAGCCCCACCACCACCTCGGGCCCAACCCCAAGGCCGCGCAGATGATGGGCGAGCCGGTTGGCGCGAGCCTCCAGCTCCCCATAGCTCAGGGTTTGGTCCTCGCCGACGACGGCGACCGCCTCGGGCGTCCGCTCGGCCTGCGCCGCAAACAGCGCCGGCAGCGTGGCGGACGGCAGCGCCCGCGCCGTGTCGTTCCAGTCGTGCAGAAGGACGCGCCGCTCCGCCGCGCTGAGAATGTCGAGCGCGGAGATCGCCCGCCCCGGATCGGCGACCGCCCCCTCCAGCAAGCGCAGAAAACGTTCCTGATAGCCGGCAAGGTCGTCCGCTTCGTAGCGAGCCGGATTGGCGTCAAAGTCGATCTGAATCGGACCGCCATTGGAGCGGTCATAGACCGGTATCGAAATGTCATCGACCGGGCCGAGCGAGAGATTTCTCGCAATCGCGTTGTAGCCCGCGAATTGGAAATCGTAGTCGAACGGCATGATGTTGACGCTGAGCGCGAACGGCGGGCGGCCGTCGAAGCCGCGCGTTTCCCGTCGCAATTCCGCAATCGGATAGCGCTGGTGCCTTAGCCCTCGGCGCATCTGCGCCGCAGTCTGTTCGACGACGTCGGCGACCGACATGCTGGGACGCAGCGCTAGCCGTAACGGCAAGACATTCGCGACCATGCCGGGAATGCGTCGCGAAACCCGAGTGCGGGCCGTGGCCGCGAGTCCGATGATCAGGTCGGTCTCGCCGATTAGCCGATGGAGAAAGATCGCCGTCGTCGCCGTGATGATTTGGGGGGTGCTTGCTCCGGCCCGGCGGGCGATCGACCGAAGCGCCTCCGCGCATTTTTCGTCTAAGTATGTCGTGCTGCGAATTTTACCGTCGGAGGCGGCCACGGGGCGACCGGCAAAACCGATCGGGTCAGGCCGATTGGCAAAATTTTCGAGCCAGTACTTGCGATCTTTTGCGTACTGTTCGGACGCGCGGTAATTGGCCTCGTCTTCAAGCAAGGTAGCGAGCGCGCCGACCGCGCGGCGCGACGGAATTTGTCCGGCGCAAAGCTGCGTGTAAATTTCGGCGACCCGCCGGGCCACCAAGCCCATTGAGAAGCCGTCCATGACGATGTGATGATATCGGGCGTACCACAGGAACTGCTCGGCCGATGTCTTGAACAAAGCGAATCCGAACAACGGTCCTGTGGACAGGTCGACCGGCTGCGCCAAATCGGCGTTCATCCAGGCCTCAGCGCAGGTTCGCCAATCCGGCTCGGCGCTGAAATCGATGATCGGCATCGACCAATGAGGCGAGGAGTCGATCGCTTGCCGCGGCTCTTCGCCGTCATCGACAATTCGCACGCGCAGCGCCTCCGTCTCCGCGACGACATGGCGGAGCGCCTGCTCGAACAGTGCGGGATTGAGGGGCGCGTTAAATTCTAAATATTCACCAAAATTGTATCTCGGGCTCGACAGGTTGATCTGTTGATCTAACCAGATTCCAAGCTGCGCGGCCGACAGCGGAAACATGTTTTCCGGCAGAGACATGTTCTTAATTTCAAATAAGACCTGAGGTTAACGATAAAGCGGGCCCTCGCTCTGCTTTGCGTTTGTGGCATCGCACGCAAAGCGACTGAAGGAATCGGGTCATCGAGAGTGGCCGCGAAGCGGGCATTGCGTAGTACGGACCAACTTGCACGACGTTTCTACAGACTCATTTCAAACACTCGTGTCCGCATGACCGTCTCCACGCATTAGTGTGTGCATTGCACAAGGAAGGTCAATTCTCTGTGGGATGTACCGAATCTGTTGCTCTGGCATCGCAATTTAATGGTAGCGAGAGGAATGTGCAAAGACTGGGTCCGTGCGTGAACGTCGCTGAAGCGGAGGAAGTGCACCGGCTCCGCGCGCCGCGGCCGCATTGATCCTGCGCTACACATCGGCTGGCTTGGCGGGGCAGACGTTGTGGCGCACCCGGAGTTTCTGTTTCGATTGCTATCCTCAAGGTCTGATGATTGTCGCCAATTGGAGGCTTCCTTGCCCCTGACCCGCCGGGATCTTATCCGCAGCACCGCCTGGGCGGCCGCGATGCCAACGTTTTCCGCGCTTGCTCAACCGCGACCGCCGGTTGGACCGCCTCCGGGACCGCCCCCGCTTGAACCGGGCGGCGTAAAATCGTTCCGGCACGGGCTGTCGCTGTTCGGCGACCTCAAGTACCCAGCGGGCTTCAAGCATTTCGACTACGTCAATCCCCACGCCCCGAAGGGTGGGGTGGTGCGCCAAGGCGCCTACGGCACGTTCGACAACTTCAATGTCGTGATGTCCGGCGCAAAAGGGTTGATCGCCGCGGGCGCCGACCTGATTTACGACACGTTGATGGTGCGGGCGCTTGATGAAGTGTCGGCGGAGTATGGTCTGATCGCCGAGGGCGCGAGCTACCCGGAAGATTACAGTTCCGTCACCTACCGTCTGCGACCCGGTATGCGCTGGCACGACAGCCATCCGATGACGCCGCGCGACGTCATCTTTTCCTTCGAGGCGTTTCGCAAGCACAGCCCCCAGCTCGCGGCTAGTTTCCGGCACGTCACGAAGGCGGAGCAGACCGGCGAACGCGACGTCACCTTCTGGTTTGACCAGCCGGGCAATCGCGAACTGCCGCAGATCATCGGCCGTCTTCAAGTTCTGCCGCAGCATTGGTGGGAGGGCGTCGACAAGGCGGGGAACAAGCGCGACATCGGCGCAACGACGCTGGAGCCGCCGCTCGGCAGTGGCGCTTATCGCATCAAGGAATTCGTCGCCGGCCGGTCGGTCACCTATGAACGCGTCCCGAATTATTGGGGCAAGGATTTGCCGGTGAATATCGGCCGCGACAATTTCGATGAAATCCGCTTCGAGTTCTTCCGCGACCCTACGGTCGCGCTCGAAGCCTTCAAGGCCGATCATATGGACTGGCGCATCGAGCCAAGCGCCAAGAACTGGGCGACCGCCTACGACTTTCCGGCGGTGCTCGAAAAGCGCATCGTGCGCGAGGAATTCCCGATCCGCCACCTCGGATTCATGCAGGCGTTCGCGTTCAACATCCGGCGCGACAAGTTCAAGGACAGCCGCGTGCGCCGCGCCTTCAATTACGCCTTCGATTTCGAGGAGATCAACAAGCAGATCTTCTTCGGCGAATACAAGCGCATCACCAGCTACTTCCAAGGGACCGAGCTTGCCTCATCCGGACTGCCGACGGGGCTCGAGCTGGAGATACTGGAGACGGTGCGCAACGAGGTGCCGCCCGACGTCTTCACCACGCCTTACACCAATCCGGTCGGCGGCAGTCAGGACGCGATGCGCGGCAATCTGCGCGCGGCCGCCCAGCTCTTGCGCGAGGCTGGCTATGAAGTGCGCGACCAGAGGCTCGTCGATGCGAAATCGGGCGAGCCCTATGCGGTCGAGTTCCTCGCCTTCGATCCCAACACCGAGCGCTTTATCCTATTCTACAAGCCATCGCTCGAACGCCTCGGCATTTCTGTGGAGGTGCGCACGGTGGACGATGCGCAGTTCGAGAACCGGCTGCGGCAATGGGACTTCGACATCATCATCGCGACCTGGCCGGAAACGCTCTCGCCCGGCAATGAGCAGCGCAACAACTGGGGCTCGCAGGCCGCCGATCAGCCGGGCTCGCACAACCTGATCGGCATCAAGAATGCGGCGATCGACAAGCTGATCGACCGGGTCGTTTTCGCCAAGAGTCGCGCCGAGCTCGTCGCCGCGACCCGGGCGCTCGACCGCGTTCTGCTGCACCATAACTTTGTCGTGCCGCAATGGGCCTATGGGAAGCTGCGCACGGCGCGCTGGGACCGCTTCGCAAAGCCACACAAACTGCCCGAATACGGGTTGACGGCGTTTCCGACCATCTGGTGGTGGGATGCCGCGAGGGCGGCCAAAGTGAACGGACGCTTGTGAGCAACAACATGAATTGCGCTATCCTTCTCGCGCCAAATCGGTTCGATGCGTCAATTCGACCACTCTGGCGTCCTCTCGGGACGCATGATAGTGTCTGGGCAGATGTGTGCGCCGCACAAGGCGAAATCAAATACTGTATGGTGACCTGATTTAATCGCGACGCTAGTTAGATAGATCATCGACAACGAGCGGAACGTCGAAACAGGAAGGCTTCCACATGGCACAAGAAGTGACCGGGTCTGCGGCCGGAGCGACGGACGACATTCAATCGAGCGAAATGACCGACGAGCGTCGCGACGAACTTGCCTCGCAAGTGGTCGATCGGTTTTCGCTGTATGCCGGCGCCGCCGGGCTTATTCCGGTGCCGGTTGCGGACGTGGCGGTCGTTGGCGGCGTTCAGCTTCAGATGCTGCGGCGGCTTTCGGAAATCTACGACGTTCCCTTTTCAGAAAACCGCGGCAAGTCGGTCATTGCCAGCGTGGCCGGTGCCTTGATTCCGGCGAGTGGAGCGACGAGCACCGCGATGGGCGTCGGGAGCCTGCTGAAGGGCTTGCCGGGCATCGGAACGCTGGTTGGAGCGGTCTCGATGCCGGTGTTCTCGGCGGGCGCCACTTACGCGATTGGCAAGCTTTTCATCCAGCACTTCGCTTCTGGCGGCACTCTCCTCGACTTCAATCCCCCCGACTATCGCGAGTTCATTAAAGCCCACAAAGAGCGGTTGGGCATTCGATCGGCGGGTGAGGAAAGCGCATCTAAAAAAGAGACCGTAGGCAATTGATGGTCGGTCGCGCTCGATCCTCCTCATAGGGCTCGAAGTTTTGACGATGATCAGGGCGGCCGCCCGGAGCACGGAAACATGGGGCAATGGCGGAAGCGATCGCAATAATCGTCTATGTATTGTTCTGCATCCTTGTCGGGATTTGCGGCAGCCAGCGGCGCATGGGCTTCACTGGCACGTTCATTCTGTCCTTTTTCGTTACTCCGCTGGTGATTCTCATCATTCTGCTCTTGACGGGGCCGTCGCAGCGCGCCGAAAGGCGACAATCTCAAGGCAAATAACCTCGGGTGTGGCCGGCGCAGAAACCTGCTGAAAATCGGTTACGGGCGTTGGCGTTCTGAACGCGGCTAAGCGGACCACATCTTATGTCTTTTCTTCAGCTCGTTCGCCGGGAGATGCAGGGCTCTTTCAGGCGACTCATATTCGTTTCGCTGATCGGCGGGGTGAGCGGATACGCGATTCTTGCGTCGATTGTTACCGGTGGACAAGCCGCCGACAAAGGAACGTCCAACTTCTGGTCCGCCGCCCTGTTCGTCGTCGCGTTGCTGCTTTTCGTTCAGACCCAGCATTACATTCTGATCACGACGACGGCCGAGATCCAGGCCATTATCCACAAATTGCGGGTGCGCCTGATGGACTACGTCCGGCGGTCCGAGCTTCTGCCGCTGGAGGCGATCGGGCGCGCCGAGATCGTGGCCGCCATCACTCGGGAAACGGCGACGCTGACGCAAGCAGCCAATGCCTTCCCGTTCGCCGTGCAAGCTGCGCTCCTCATTCTCCTGGTCGCGGTTTATGTCGCCTATGTATCGCTTCTCGCCTTCTTCCTGGGGGTCATAATCGTCGGCGTGGGCGCTACGCTCTTCTACGCCAAGAATCGTCAACTTACGATCGATATGCAGGAAGCGTACGCGCGGGAAAACCAGCTTTTCGACCGATTGACCGACCTGCTCGATGGATTCAAGGAGGTCAGGCTCAACAGCGCTCGCAGCGAAGATCTGTTCGACGACATCGTCGAGGTGTCGAGAGCCGCCGCTAACATCAAGATCCGCACGCAAAGCGAGACGTTCAAGCGATTGGTGGCCCTGCAAAGCTCTTTGTACGCGTTGCTCGGAGTAGCCGCATTCGTCGTCCCCGCCCTCAGCACCGCTTCGGAATCGGGCTCCGTCACCAAGACCATAACGGCGCTCGTCTTTATCGTCGGGGCATGTTCCGGACTCATTCAGACAATTCCCATAGTAACGGCCGCGAATGAAGCCGCCGACAGTATTGAAAGGCTTGAAGCGCGATTGCTTGGAATCGCGCAGGCATCCGAGCCGCCCATCGGCGAAATACGCAAGCGTTTCGAGAAGGTCGAGGTGCGCGACGTCGAGTTCAGTTACGTCGACAAATGGTCGGATACCTTCTTCAAGGTGGGGCCTATTCATTTCACTCTGGATCCCGGCGATCTCGTTTTCATCACCGGCGGCAACGGGTCTGGCAAATCGACATTTCTGAAATTGCTGGCCGGACTTTATACGCCCGAAAAAGGCGAAATCGTCTTCGACGGGATCCATGTCACCGACCGCACGCGCCAAACCTATCGCGAGTTGATCTCAGCCGTTTTTCCCGACTTTCATATTTTCCAACAGCTTTACGGAATTCCCGACCTGGACCCCGACGAAGTCGAACGGCTGCTGGCCGAATTCCGCCTTCTCGATAAGACGGGGATCGTCGAACGGCATTTTCGCACCGTCGATCTCTCCAGCGGCCAGCGCAAGCGTCTCGCGCTCATCATCAGCCTGCTCGAGAAGCGGCCAATCTTACTGCTGGACGAGTGGGCCTCCGATCAGGACCCGGAGTTTCGCCGCAAGTTCTACTACGACCTGCTGCCGGCCCTGACCCAGGCAGGGGCGACGGTGGTGGCGATAACGCACGATGACCGCTATATAAACGAGCTAGATGTGCCTGCCCGCCGGCTTCGCATGGACGAAGGGCGTTTCGTCGGGCAACAACAGGCGGAGAGTAAACAATGAAAGCGGATGTCTGGTCACTTGACCGAAATTCGCCTCAGCCAGGGATGCGCGCCAAGTGGCGGCGCTTTGTCGAGCGCGGATTGCCAACCCTTACGCTTTTTCTGATGGTCGTCGCGCTGGTGGCGGTCGTGCTCCTCCCACGCATGGTGATAACGGTGCCCAGCGGCGAGGTGGGCGTTCTGTGGAAGCGTTTCGAAGGCGGCACGGACCTCGATCCACGCAACTTGAAGGAAGAAGGGCTCCATATCATTTTGCCTTGGGACAAACTGTTTATCTATAACTTGCGCGTTCAATCCATTACAGAAACGTATAACGCCATCTCCGCCGACGGCGTGAACATGAACGCCACCGTCAATACCCGCTTTCGACTGCAGCATGACTCCATTCCCACGCTGCACCAAGTCGTCGGCCCCGATTATGCCAAGCTGCTGGGTCCGCAAATCGCCAGCGTGATGCGCGAGGTCGTCGCCGAGTTCACCGCGGAACAGGTCTATTCGACGGCGCGCCAACAAATCCAGGACAAGATCCGCGAACGCGCGCTCGACAAACTGAGCCACAAGATGATGGAACGCGAGACCGACGAGCGGTCGTACAATGTCGCCATGCGCGACACCGTCGTCCTTTACGACACGCTTCTGTACGGCATTGAACTGCCGCCGATGGTGGTCGCCGCCATCAACCGCAAGGCGGAGCAGTATTACATCTCGGAGGAGTACAAATTCCGTCTCGAGCGGGAGAAAAAGGAATCCGAGCGCAAGCGGATCGAGGCCGAAGGCATTCGGGATTTTCAGCAGATCGTCAGCACAGGGATTTCGGACTCCTATTTGCGCTGGCGCGGCATTGAGGCGACGCTGCAGCTGGCGCAATCGTCGAATTCCAAAGTCGTCATCATCGGCGGCGGCAAGGACGGCCTTCCCATCATCCTCGGCAATGCGGACGCGGTCCCCGCCGCCGCGCCTGCGCCCGCCAGCGAGGAAGGAGCGTCTAAGCAAGGCACGCGAGCGGCCGGCCCATCGACGCCATTGGAGAAGACGCGGGCGAGTGAGCTCACCACGCCGCGGGAAAAAATACCTCCCGCCGAGTCAGGAGAGTCTTCGCAAAAAGCCGCGTCGACGGCTTCGGGCCCGCAAGAAGACGTCAGTGCATCGGACGTCGGCTCTGTGCTTCCGTTCAGCTTGTCCGATGTTGGCTCCTTCTACAAAAGCGTGATCGAGAAGATAGAGCCCAGGCTCGGTTTCAGCCCCAAGCAATCGGCTGACGCTCCCGCGCCGGCGGAGTCGAAGTAGAGCCGGGTCGCCAAAGCACGATGGCCGCCCTGACGAGCGGCCATCTCTTTGTTGCATACTCCCTGCATGCAGCCCGCGAGCAGGCGATCGCATGCGGCAAGAACGATCGAGCGGTCTAACGCTGCTCGATGTTAACCCAGTCCGCTATCCGGCCCTTGTCGTCGGTATGATAGCCGACATTCACTCTCACGCCGGCCTTCAGATCGGAAAACGCCCCGTTTTTGCCGCGGAGACGAAAAGCCGTTTTCGGCGTCGTCCGGTAGGTCCAGCTCTTATCCTCCCATTTACACACGAAGGTCTTGGCGCCGTCATCAATCGAAACGATGGTCCCGGTTTGCTCTATCGCGTAGGCGCTCACCACGAACGCGCTCGAGAGAGCAACCGCCAATAAGGCCTTACGCATCGTTATCTCCCCTAAAACCATGGCCTTCGTCATCGCCGAGGCCACCGTGCGATGACTAGCATAAAAGCTTGGAGGTGTGGCGTCTCGTCTCACTTTGATTTGAGCAAGCATTCGGAGGCGGCAAGCTGTCTCAAGCGCCTTTGTCGATGCAATGCGGTAGAAAAGCCAGCGCAACCAAATGCGTTGAAATGCAAAACCTCAGCTCGACCGTCCGGCCATTGCGGACGGTTCCCCTGCGTTTGGAAAAATCGATTTGAACGTCGTGGTGTTCGAGGAAAATCCGGTCGAGCGGATAGACCGCTTTATAGACGGCCTCCTTCGCCGCAAAGAGCAGCCGCCCGCAGATAAGATCGTCGCCGATCCCCGGCCGCTCGTCAGGCGTCGCGATGATATCGAGCAGATCGATCGGCAGCAATTCGGCGGGTTCGATGTCTATCCCCAAGGCGTCGATGTCACGGCTCGTGGCGACTGCTGCGACCGCCACGCGGCGATCGTGGGCGAGCGAACCGGTGACGCCGACCGGCCAGATCGGCGCTCCCGACGCGGCTCGCGGCAGCGGGCTTTCTGGATAGCCAAGTTCCCGAAGCAGTTGGCGCGCCACGATGCGCGCTGCGCCGCTGGCCCGCCTTCGCTCAACGACGCTCCCCGAGATTCCGCGAAGTTCTTCCGGCGTCAGCGCGTCCTCATCGCCGGGCGAGATCAGACGATGGGCGATCGCGACACCCGGCAAGGCAAGCGCATCGATGGCCGATTGAAGTCTTGGGTCCGCGGTTATTGGCATGCGGCCCTCGCTGCGCCCTCACCACCGGTCCGACATCGGCGCGCCGAAAAGCACCTCGGCGATGCGGGCGCGGGTCGCCGGCGTCGTATCGGCAGGAAGCGCGTCGATCGAAAAAAATCCGGTGGCGACGATCTCATTGGTGGGCCTGGGCGGCGCTTCCTGACGGAATTCGCGCACGACATAGAGTGTGACATGGTCGCGGCGCGAAATCCGCGCATTGAAATAGGCGCCATGCAGCGCCGGCGTTCCCATGATCTTGATGTTGCCCTCTTCCATGAGTTCGCGGGCGAGGGACTGCACCATCGTCTCGCCGACCTCGACGCCGCCGCCGGGCAGATGCCAGCCATCCACATAGCTATGCTTGACCAGAAAGACACGGTCCTGATCGTCGAGGACAAGCGCGCGCACGCCGAGCGTCATGCCGCGGCGGAACCGCCAATAGGCGTGCAGCGTCCGGTGCACCGCCGGCTCGCAGGCGCGCCGCAGGCGTGAAAGGTTTTTACGCAGTGGACGCGTCGGGATTTCGTTCGATCGAGCCATTGTCTTCGCATCACGGCCGCACATCGGTCGGCGAGCGATCGACCGATGCAGCCCCGCGGCGTCCGCCGTAATCTCCGCCCCTCGTTCGGCAGGATGGTTATATTGAACATGCCACAATCAACCGGGATCCGCCATGAAACGTTTCGCAGACCTGTCCGAACGGGAAATCCTCGCCCTCGCCATCACCAGCGAAGATGAGGACAATCGCATCTATCGCGGCTTCGCGGAGGGTTTGCGCGACCAGTATCCGAAGTCCGCCGAGATGTTCGACCGCATGGCGGAGGAGGAGCTCAAGCATCACGACCAGCTGCTCGACCTCTATCGCAAGAAGTTCGGCGACTATGTCCCGCTCATTCGCCGCCAGGATGTGAAAGGCTTCGTGCACCATCGGCCGCTTTGGCTGGTCCAGCCGCTTGGGCTCGATCAAGTGCGCAAATACGCCGAGACCGTCGAGTACGAGAACGCCCGCTTCTATCGCAAGGCCGCCGAGCAGGCGCGCGACCACGCGGTGCATGATTTGTTGGCGCGACTCGCCGAAGCCGAGGAGGGACACGAGAGGCTGGCGGAAACGCTGGAGGGCCGCATTCTCACCCCCGCCGCCCGCTCCAAGGAGGACGAGACCGCGCGGCGGATGTTCGTGCTGCAATATGTGCAGCCGGGGCTCGCCGGCCTGATGGACGGCTCAGTATCGACGCTCGCGCCGCTGTTCGCCGCGGCGTTCGCCACCCACGACACCTGGGCGACGTTTCTGGTCGGTCTTGCCGCCTCGGTCGGCGCCGGCATCTCCATGGGATTCGCCGAAGCGCTCTCCGACGACGGCTCGCTCACCGGCCGCGGCTCGCCTTGGCTCCGCGGTAGCGTGTGTGGGCTCATGACGGCCGTCGGCGGGCTCGGGCACACCCTGCCCTATCTCATTCCGGATTTCTTCACCGCGACCGCCGCGGCCATCGTCGTCGTGATCATTGAACTCGCGGCGATCTCCTATATCCGCTACCGGTTCATGGACACGCCGTTCCTGGCCGCCGCCTTCCAGGTGGTGCTGGGCGGCGTGCTGGTGTTCCTCGCCGGAATTCTGATCGGCAGCTCGTGACCATTCGGATCGAACGCAAGCGAATGTTCGTGCTCGCCCATCTGTCCGATCCGCATATCGGCCCGCTGCCGCGGCCGCGTCTCGCCGATCTCGCCTCCAAGCGAATGGTGGGTTACGTGAACTGGCTGCGCGGGCGGTCGCGCGCGCATCGGCTCGACACGCTCGACGCGCTCACGCGCGATCTCGCCGCGCAAGCCCATGATCACACCGCGGTCACCGGCGACCTCGTCAACATCGCGCTGCCGGCCGAGTTTGCGACGGCGCAGGCCTGGCTCGACCGGTTAGGGCCGCCGGCCGACGTCACCTTCGTGCCGGGCAATCACGACGCCTATGTGCGCGCAGCTTTGCCCTATTGGGACAAGCATTGGGAAGCTTTCATGCAAGGCGACGAGGAGGCGGCGCGCGATCCGCAAGCGCTGGTCGCTCGCTTTCCTTTCGTGCGCCGGCGCGGATCGGTGGCGCTCGTCGGGCTGTCAAGCGCCGTGCCGACGCCGCCGTTGTCGGCGGCCGGCCGCCTCGGCCGCGAACAAATCGCGCGCGCCGCCGAACTTCTGCGCCGGCTCGCCGATGAAGGCCTGTTCCGCATCGTGCTGATCCATCATCCGCTGCGGCACAGGTGGGCAAGCCCGCACAAGCGGCTCATCGACGCCGCACCGTTTCGCCGCGCGCTCGCACAGGCGGGCGCGGAATTGGTGTTGCACGGGCATGATCACCGCCACGCTCTCGTTTGGCTCGACGGTCCGGGCCAGCCAATCCCGGTCGTCGGCATTCCGTCGGCATCCGCCGGGCCCAACGGCCATGACGAGCCGGCCGGCTATAACCTTTACTCAATCGACGGTGGGCCGGGCGCGTGGACGTGCGAGGTGGTGTCGCGCGGATTCCGCCACGGCGAGGCGATTATGGGAGAAACCGGGCGCTACACCCTCTCCATAGGCGGGCAGGCTTAGGCGCAACAATAGGGCTAAGACCGGAAAACGCCGGCCGACCGGGCGATGCCCGGCTCTCGCATCGCCGGTGGGATATATCCCATTTTCGTCCCACTTTCTGAGTGGGCAATTTCGTGGTTGACGGAACGTGGCATCATGGCTTGGAATTGACCGGTCGGACCGTCGAAAGCGCGCTCAAGACGCAGCCGCGGTCCGACGAGGAACCGCCGATGACCGCGCAGGAGCTGCTTCAGGAAATCTCCGCCTATTGCCGGCAGACCGGGCTTGCCGAATCCACGTTCGGGCGGCGCGCCGTCAATGACGGCAAGCTCGCCGCGCGGCTGCGCAATGGCGGGCGGGTCACCACCGACACCGTCGATCGCATCCGCGCCTTTATCGAGAACAACCGCGGCTCGCCTGAGGCGGCGCCGGCGAATAGGCCGGTGCATGCGGACCTCGTGACACTCCCGCGACCCCAGCCGTCGCCTTCACCAATCGAGTCCTCCGCCGAAGCCGATCCGCAGCGCAATTTTCGCTTCTTCGACAACCGGCAGAAGTATCTGCTGTTCGTGAATACATGCAGCGAGAAGTGGGTCGTTGCGCATCGCGTCGCGCTGGAACTCGCCAACATCCATCCGCGCCCGCCGGCGGTGCGCATCTTCGACGCCGGCGCCGGTGACGGCACCGTGCTCGTGCGGGTATTGCGGGCGATGCACGACCGCTTCCCCCACATGCCGTTTTATCTGGTCGGAAAGGAAATCAGCCTCGAGGATATCCGCCTCACGCTGCAGAAAATGGCCGACCGCTTCTTCGAGCATCCGGCGAGCGTGCTCGTCTTGACCAACCTCGCCTATGCCGACGCGCCGTGGCTGGCGGTGAAATCGGTGAGCGCTGCGTCGAGCCTGGTCTGGCACGAACTGCCGCTCGCCGGCAATTCGGCGCATCGCTTCGAGGAGCAGATCATCGGCCTCGAAGGGTTTTTAGCCGAGAACTGGAAGGCGCGCGTCAGTCCCACGACCGGCAATCCGGTCTACGAGCGGCCGGTGGTTCTCGTCATCTATCGCGAGGATCACAAATTCCTGCTCGATCCGATCATCCCGCGGCCGGGCGGCACGACCGCCGCCTACGACCTCGTCATCGCCTCGCAGCCCTATCGCGCCCGCTCCTCGCTCGACTTCAAGGTCAAGCGCGTGATCGCCCCGCTCGCGCGCGCGCTCGGACCGGGCGGCCGGCTGATCGCCGTCCATTCCCACGGGAACGATCCAGGCCAGGAAATCGTGCAGCGGATATGGCCTGGCGACAATCCGTTCATCCATGACCGGCATCAGATTCTCAAAGCGCTCAAGCAGGAACTCGGACTCAAAGGGCGCGATCTGAACTTCAACGCCTATGCCGATCACCGCTCACTGTTTCGCTACGACATGCATACGCTGCCCTCCGAGGTCGGCGCATCGATCGGCACGTCGACGCTGTTTGCGGCGTGGAACGCCGCGATCTATGTCGCGCAGGTCGAGGATGACCGGCTCGCCGGCGTCGTGGCCGACAGCCGTTATCTCGATGCAACCCGCGACGTGCTGCGCAAGCATGGCGGCCTGTGGTTCTACGATGAGTCCTATGTCGTTTCGCGGCGTCGCGACTAGCGCATTTTCCGGCGAAGTGGGAACCGGTTCGCCGCCGAAAATGTGACCACTAAATGAAAGCTAGAGCGAATTCCGATTCCACCGGAACGAATTCGCTCTAGCGATGAGAGGTGGAGCACACATGAGCGATATCGACACCGTGGCCGCTCATCCTGGTGACGCCGCCGCCGCCGCGCGGCTCATTGCCGGTTTCCTCCGTGGCGTCTCGTTTGAGACGACGCGGCTTGCCGCCGCCGATCTCGCGGCAGCAAAAGACCTTGGCGGCGACGTCAGCGTCTACATCAGCGCAATCCCGAGCCGTCCCCCCGAGGAGCAGATCGCCGTCGCCACGGCCTTGCGGGCGCATGGGGTCGAGCCCATTCCGCACATCGCCGTGCGCGAGTTTGCGAGCGTGCAAGCCCTTGCCGCGCGGCTCGCCCGCTTGGTGGAGCAGGCGTCGGTGCGTCGCGTCCTGATCATCGCGGGCGATCGCGCGGAGCCCGCCGGCCCGTTCCATGCCGCCATCGAGCTGATCGAGAGCGGACTGCTGCAGGACTGCGGAATCCAGGACATCGGGATCGCCGGCTATCCGGACGGACATCCACGCATTGCCCCGCTCGATCTCGATCGCGCCCTGGCGGCAAAGATCGAGGCGGCCGGCCAGACCGGACTGCGCGTGCATGTCGTAACGCAATTCGCTTTCGCGGCGGAGCCCATTCTCGGCTGGCTCGCGCGTCTGCGCGATCTCGGCATTGATAATCCGGTGCGGATCGGCTTCGCCGGTCCGGCCACGCTGACGGGCCTGCTGCGCTTTGCGCGCATCTGCGGGGTGAAGACCTCGGCCCAAGCGCTCGCGCGCAACGCCGGCCTCGCCAGGAACATGTTCGCGCGCACGACGCCCGACCGCCTGGTCCGGCCGATCGCGGAAGCCTGCGCCAATGGCCAATTCGGCGAGGTGACGCCCCACCTCTATTCATTCGGCGGATTGGCCGCGACGATTCGTTGGGCTGCGGCCGTTGCGGCCGGTCGCATCGAGCTCGACCGCGCCGGCGGGTTTTCGGTTACCCCGCCCTGAGGTACGGCTATGCCGGCGCGTCGCCAGGACCGGCCCTCACCAGCTTCGCGCGCGACTCCAGAAAGAATCCGGACCGGATTCGCTCCAGTCCATGAACCGGCTTGTTGTAAACATAGATCCAGGCATGAACGATGGTTTCGTTGGTCAACGTGATGCGCGCGGTCGTTCGAACATATTGCGTCGGCGCGGCCGCCGCCGGCCCGCACCCTTCGTAGTCGTCCAGCTTGAACAGCAGGTCAGCGGCTTCACGGAGTCGGTAGACTTCGCCAAAAACCCGATCGTGCGGTTCGCGCGACGGGATCGCGCCGGGATAGTGCCCGACGCGATAAAGACGGCCGTTGAAAAAACCTTCGCCGACCAATTCGGCATGCCGGACGAGCACGCGGTGCATCGCATGGCCCGCGCCGCTGAGCAAAGTGCCATAAACGAAAAGATGGTCGTCCATGACGAATATCTGCCTCACCGCTCCATGACTGTGAATAAGTCCTCACCATCTAGAGGCCAGCGGCTTGCGCGCCGTTTCCTTCATGGTCGCCACCGCGATCAGCGCCGGCACCGCCGCTGTCAAGTAATAGTAGACCGGCGCGAAGTCATCGCCCGTGCGGGAGGTCAGATAGGTCGCCACCAGCGGCGTCGTGCCGCCGAGCGTGCCCATGCAGAGATTGTAGCCAATCGCGGTCCCGCTGACCCGAACCTCGGCGGGCAGCATTTCAGGTGCGACAGCGGGCATTTGCGAAACGTAGACGCCGTAGAAGACCGCGAAGATTAGCTGCCCCGAGGCGATCGCCAGGGTCGCGGGGTGATGCATCAGCCACCACGCCGGCCATACGCTGAGCGCCAAGCCGATCCCGCCAAAAAGGAGCACCGGCTTGCGCCCGATGCGGTCCGACAGCATGGCAGCCGGCGCCATCACCGCCACCATGGCGAATAGACTGATCGTGTTGATCTCGAGCGCGCGCGCCGCCGACACGTGCAAGCGGGTCGCCAGGTACGACGCCGCATAGACGAACATCATGCCGAAGCCGTTCGTGGCCATCATCGTCAGTGCGAATATGCGGATCACGGCGCGCCAGTGTTTCTGGAAAACGACGATCGGCGCCGGCTTGGCCGTCGCCTCGATCGTCCGCATGGCCGGCGTTTCGTTGATCCGACGGCGCAGGACGACGCCGGCGATCGCGATTGCCGCGCTGAGCAGGAACGGTGCTCGCCAGCCCCACGCGTGCATCGTCTCCGCGCCGAATACGCCGTTCGCCAATGCGGCGGCGCCCGAGCCGAGCAGGATGCCGAAAAACGTGCCGGACTGCGCCCATGATGCGTAGAATCCGCGCCTTTCGGGAGGGGCGTGCTCGGCCAGGAACACCATCGCGCCGGGAAACGCGCCGCCCACGCACAGACCTTGCGCGATCCGCAGCGCAACCAGCATCGCCGGCGCCGCGGCGCTAATCTCTGCATAGGTTGGCAACAGGCCAATGGCGAAACTCGACACTCCCATCGCTGTCACGGAAATACTCAGGACCGGCTTGCGGCCGAGCCGGTCGCCCATCTCGATCCGAACGATATAACCGTCGGGCTTGTTGTAGTCGGTTTCGATTGCGAGCGCAGATGGTTCGGTTGAAATCCAACACCCAAACTCGTTAGAGTTTACATCGGAGCAAGCGTCGCTTTATGCATCGACCGTGCTGAGTCAGAATGCAGAGGGCTCTGCGGATCTGGTCGGTTTAAATGCTGCGAATATACGCGGTAGTTGGGCTCGCGGAGAGCAGAAAGGCATGGTCGGCGGATGCCTCAGCACCATGAAGGAGACCTGGCTATTCGTTCACGACCTCACATATGAACATAAGATCGAGAGCCACGAATCTCCGTCAACAACATCATCTGACGCGGTACCTTACTTCACGCGCCGAAGACATGGACGAGCTCCGCCATCTGAGGCACACAAAAAGCCCTGGCCGCAGACGTCAATTCGATGAGATTATCAGCTCGTTATATGCGCCGACGTAACTATCCACCGCAACCCGATGTCTTCTGGCGCACCCCCCTGACGTTGGCGAGCCTATGGCTAGCGTTCGTTCCCTCCTCGCAGCTTGGGCGCGCGATGATGTCATCAATCTCGACGCGCAGTCCGGCCTGCCCTGCTAGAGCATTTTCCGGCGAAGTGGGAACCGGTTCGCCGCAGAAAACGCGACCACTAAGGGATAGCTAGAGCGAATTCCGATTCCATTGGAACGGAATTCGCTCTAGTTCTCGTCCCGCGTCGGGTTGACCGCGACTGGCCGGTTCGACGGCTGCTGGGCGGGGCCGATACAGCTGACGGCAATGAACTAACGCGGTGCGCTGATGGTCGAGGAAAACGCCGGGCTCCCTGAACTGGGGAATGGGATCCATTTCATGTCCGGCCTGCCGCGCTCCGGCTCCACGCTGCTTGCGGCCCTCCTGCGCCAGAACCCGCGCCTCCACGCCAATGTGGCAAGCCCTATCGCGGGACTTTTCCTTGCGATGTTGCGCGAAATGAGCGCGGGCGAGAGCGCGATTTTCATCGACGACAGCCAGCGCGAGGCGATGCTGCGCGGTCTGTTCATCAGCTATTATCACACGATCCACCCGTTCAAGACCATCATCGACAACAATCGCCTATGGTGCGCCAAGCTGCCGGCGATCTTGCGGCTGTTCCCGAACGCTAAAGTCATCTGCTGCGTTCGCGACGTGCCCTGGATCGTCGACAGCATCGAGCGCCTGGTGCGCAAAAACCGCTACCTCGCCTCGCGAATATTCGACCACGATCCCTCAGGCACGGTGTTTTCGCGCGCCGACGCCATCACCGGCCAAGGCGGCCTGGTCGGGTTCGCATGGCACGCGATCAAACAGGCCTACTACAGCGAGGAAGCGGATCGCATGCTCGTTGTCAGGTATGAGAGCCTGACCACCGATCCGGCGCGGGTGCTGGCGGAAATTTATGCGTTCACCGGGCTGCCGAGCTACGCGCACGATTTCGAGAACGTCGACTTCGACGTCCGCGAATTCGATGCAAGGCTGGCGACGCCCGGCTTGCACGACGTCCGCCGCAAGATCGCCCCGTGCGAGCGCGCGAGCGTGTTGCCGCCCGATCTGTTTCGGCGGTTCACCGCCGATTCATTCTGGAACGATCCCAACCTGAACGATCGCCGGGTCCGCGTGATCTGACCGCGGCGTCGATCGCTATCGGTGCTGCCCGACCTCCAGCGCGCGCCCGCCCGTCGGCGGCTCGGCCATGTCGAATCTCACCCGACAGCGCAGGCCCGCCGGCACGATTTGCTCCGGATTGGCGAGTTCGAGTCGCACCCCGAACGTGCCGCTGGCCGCGTCGAAGACCTGGTCGACAATCTTGACGACGGCGGCGCGCTCGCCGCCGATCGGGTCATCCGGGCGAACGGTGGCGACATCTCCCGCCTTGATTCGTCCGAAATAACGGACCGGAAGAAACGTCTCGACATACAAGGGATCAATCCGCGCCACGGTCAGGATATTTCCTTCCGGGTGGACATATTCGCCGGGGCCGAGCGATCGCTTGACGACCACACCGTCAATCGGGCTGCGGATGATGCGCTGTTCCAGCAGCGCCTGCGAGCGCTGCAGCTCGAGTTCCGCGATCCGGCGATTGGATTTCGCCGCGGCGAGGTCTTGCGCGGCGACGTTGAACTCGGCCTCCGCCGTCTCGATGTCCTGCGCCGACGCATAATTGTTGGCCTTCAGCCTTTGCTTGCGGGCATGGATGCCGCGCTTGAGTTCGAGCACGGCCTGCTTGGCCTCGATTTCGGAGGTATTGCGCGCACGCACCTCGTTCAACGCGACGGCCGCGCGCTCGACCGCCGATTCAAGTCGCGCAACCGCCTGACCTTGCTTGACGTGATCGCCGCGGTCGACTTCGACTTGGTCGAGGATGCTCGCCACAGGACTGCCCAGCTTCAACGTGAGCGAGGGCTCGATGACGCAATCAAAGGTTACGGGCGGCTTATCCGCGGACGAAAGCGTCCCTGCGGCAGCGCTCGTCACGATTCCGATGAGCGCCGCCGTAAGCACGACCTTGTGAAGCAGACATGCAGCATGACATCGCGCATTCAATGTTCGCATTTCCCTGCTCCAAGCCGAAAAATTATGGAGGAAAATCAATAACCAAACAATGACAAGATCGTCCGACCGCGCCCTCTCGGGCCCGCACGCGTGACATATGACAGTCATCGACTTC
>JBAPYK010000033.1:0-10054 GCA_049284695.1 Rhodoplanes sp.
GGGCGGGGGCGGCGCGGTCCGATTCGCCGAATTCACGTGCCAGCAAGCCGCATGCTCGGCGAGCTGCGAGCAGAATGAGCGGCTGATTAACGCCTTTGCCCTGAACCCGGCCGGCACGTTCACCATCGAATCCGATCGGGCAGTCATTTATACGCCGCCGAAGCGCGGTCCCTCCGGCAAGCTGGTGCTCATCTGCGCGATTCAATAGGGGCGCTGTTAGGCTCCCCAAAGCGTCGGGTCAGCGCGTATCCCGTCGTATCACGCCGCGGGGGCGCGCCGGCCGATCGTCTGCAAGGTCCCGACCTTCTCCGCGCGGGTAGCAAGCGGAATCTGCGGAGCAGGCTTGAGCGCCTCGGCGAGAAGCGCGGCAAGGTCTTTGCTCGCGCCTGCATCGGTATCGTCATTGCGCACCCAGATGCTGCATTCGACGTCCGCAAGCTTGGGCAGGGCGTCGTCCTCGCACACCAGCGCGCCGGTCGAGAGCGTGCGCGGCAGCGCCGTCACGCCTAGGCCTGCAGCGACCGCCTGGGTCAGATCATCGACATGCGCCGAGGTGAACACGATCTCATAGTCGCGGGCGGCCGCTTCGAGCGCGGCGATCATATGCTTGTGGAAGATGCATTGATCGCCGCGGGTGACCAGCCGCAGCGGTCGCGTCGGATCGAGCATGCTCGACGCGGCGCGAATCCACACCATCTCGTCCCGCCAGAGGTGAGCGACCGCCTGGTCTGGTTTGGCGCTCGACATCGCCACTACGACATCGAGGTCGCCCTGACGCAGTTCCTCGACGAGAGCGGGACCGTCGCCCGTCTTCATGATCAGGCGCGTGTCCGGCCGGCGGTTGCGGAAGGCGACCAGCTTCTGCCACAGCGGCATGCCGACGAAGTCGCCCGGCAGTCCGAATCGCAGCACATGGACCCCGCGTGGAGCGCGGGCGAGCGACACGATCTGATCATTGATCGCGAGCAAGCGACGCGCTTCGCTGACGATCCGTTTGCCTTTTTCGGTCACGCTGACGCCGGGCGCGCTCTTGTCAAAGAGGTCGAAGCCGAGCAGGGACTGCAGCCGTTTGATCTGGGCGCTCACCGCAGGCTGCGTCACGCCGAGCGCACGGGCGGCTTTGGTGAAGCTGCGCAAGTCCACCACCGCAAGCAATGTGCGCAAAAGTTCCGTGGGGATATTGGTCATATCCTGGGCCCGCCCTTACGCGCCGCAAGCCGTCTGCGGACCTGTCGCGCGCGCTTGTATGAACGCTACCCAGCAACGTGCCAAAAATTGCGCGAGATATTTTGATCTAGGTCATGAGAAAAGGCGATTAAGGGGGCCGGGGACCGGGGGTTCGGTCCCGCGGCGCCCCCTGTCGCCACCGGCGCGGGCGTCCGCCGAAGGTGGCGGCAGGGGACGGCGGTCGCAACACCGCCAAATTGCCTCCCCAGCATGCGCCGATCGATTCCGGCCCGGAGCGGACGCTTTGCTTTCAGGGCCCCAGTTAGGGTAGATTAGGAACTACGGCCCCGGGAACGAAGGGGTGCAGCGATGATCAACGGGACCGGACCCATGCACCCTGCCTCTCCGCTTGCCACAATTGTTTTTGCGCTCGGACTTGCTCTGGCCTCGGGCCTTGGGACCGGGCCTGCGCAGGCGTCCGGGGAGGCGCTGCTCCTGATCGAGGCCGACACTGGCAAGGTGCTCAAGGCGGAGAACGCCACCTATCCCTGGTATCCGGCCTCAATCACCAAGCTGATGACCGCCTACGTGACGCTCAAGGCGATCAAGGAGGGGCGAATCACGCTCGACACGCCGTTAACCGTGTCGCCGAATGCGGTAGCCCAGCAGCCCACCAAGATGGGGTTCGGGACCGGGACGGTCGTAACCGTCGACAACGCTCTCAAGATGTTGATGGTCAAATCGGCGAACGACATCGCGGTGGTGCTCGCCGAAGGCGTCGCCGGTTCGGTGGACCGGTTCGCCGATGAGATGAACCGCGCCTCGGCGCGCCTAGGAATGACGCAGTCGAACTGGGTGAACCCGAACGGATTGCCGGCGGAAAACCAGATCACCTCGGCGCGGGACATGGCGATCCTCGCCCGCGCGGTTCTCATCGAATTCCCGGAATACGACGGCTATTGGAATATTCATGCGATCCGGCTGGGCAAACGCATCATACGCAACACGAACTCGCTGCTCGTCCGCTATCCGGGGGCGGACGGGATGAAGACTGGCTATATCTGCGCGTCGGGCTTCAATGTCGTGGCGTCCGCGACGCGCGGGAACCGGCGGCTCATTGCGGTGGTGCTGGGCGCGCAGTCCTCGGCCGTGCGGGCGGCAAAGGCGGCGTATATGTTCGAGACCGCCTTCAACAGCAACGGTCTGACTTGGCTCATGCCGTCCTTTGGCACGGTCTACGGGCTGCAGCCGATCAATGCCGCGCCGCCCGATTTGCGCGAGGCGATGTGCGGCAAACACCGCCGCCGTCCGGCCGCGGAAGCCGCCGACGACGATGAAGAAGGGACCGGCAGCGACGAGCAAGGCCTTGCCGCGATGCTTTCCGGCGCGAAGGCGTACGGGCCGAAGCCGTCGAGTCTGGTAGCCGAGACGCTCCCCGCCAACCCGCCGATCGATGTCTTTATCGGTGCGACACGCCCGCCGCCGCGCGCCGTCGCGGTGGCGAAGCCAGGCGAAGCTGGGGCCGCCGCCAAGCGGCGCAAGCCGCCTGCCGCGGCCGACGGCAAGCCAACCCCACGGCCGCGGCCGGTTGCGAGCAAGCCGAAGCGCGCGGTCACGGCCGCAAAGCCACAGGCGCAATGAGGAGTTCCGGCGACGCCCCGTCGCTGGGGCCGGTTGCGCCGATCCCGCTGACCGTGCTCACCGGCTTTCTCGGAGCGGGCAAGACGACGCTGCTCAACCGGCTCGTGCGCGATCCGGCGCTCGCCGACGCCGCCGTCCTCATCAACGAGTTCGGCGAGATCGGCCTTGACCATATGCTGGTCGAGCATGTGCGCGACGACGGTCTCGTCATGCTCACCACCGGCTGCCTGTGTTGCACCATGCGCGGAGACCTCGTCACCGCGCTCGAAAAGCTCCTGCGCGAGTTCGACAATGGTCGCGCCGCCTTTCGCCGCGTCATCGTGGAGACGACGGGGCTCGCCGATCCCGCGCCAATTCTGCACACGACCATGGCGCATCCCTATCTGCTCATGCGTTTCCGGCTCGACGGCGTCGTCACGGTCATCGATGCGGTCAACGCGATGGCGACGCTCGATGCGCACCCCGAATCGGTCAAGCAGGCGGCCGTCGCCGATCGGCTCGTGCTCACCAAGACCGACCTCCTCGAGACCGCCGATCAGCGGACCGCACTGGAGCGACTCCTGGCTCGCCTGTCCGCCATCAATCCGGCGGCGCCGCGGCTCGACGCCGCGCGGGGCGAGGCGCAGCCCGCCCGCCTGCTCGATTGCGGCCTGTACGATCCGGCGACCAAAAGTCCTGACGCGAGGCGCTGGCTTGCCGAGGAAGCCTATGCGCAACCGGATCATCATCATGCGCATGCCCACGACGTGAACCGCCACAATGACGATATTCGCGCCTTCAGCCTCGCAACCGAGGCGGCGCTTCCTGCCTCCGCCGTCGACATGTTCCTGGAGCTGCTGCGCTCGGTGCATGGGCCCGACCTCCTCCGCCTCAAAGGCGTGGTCAAGCTCAGCGAAGAGCCGGACACGCCGCTGGTGGTCCACGGGGTCCAGCATCTCCTGCATCCGCCGGCGCGACTTGCGCGCTGGCCCGACGACGATCGGCGCACGCGCCTTATTTTCATCGTTCGCGCCGCCGCAGAGCCGAAGATCAAGGAGCTGTTTCAGGCGTTCCTGTCGTCGGCTGCACCCGACCGGCCAGACCGGCTTGCGCTCGTCGAAAACCCGTTGACGCCCTTTGGCGGCGTCGACCGGTAGCGCATCGCATCACAAGACTGAGTTGCGGATGGCAAAATGCGGTTTTTCGAATGGGTTAGGGCCGACATCGCCAGTCTGCGCGGATTTTCTCGCGCGCTCCGCGCGGTGCGGCCGCTCGCCGCGACGCAGACACGGACGTTTCCGCGGCTGATCGACAAGCTTGCCGTGCGCCACGGCGAAAGACCGGCGCTCCTGTCCGAACGCGAGAGCTTCACCTATCGCGGCTTGGCCGATCGCATGAACCGTCATGCGCGCTGGGCGCTGACGCACGGCCTCGAGAAGGGCGACGTCGTCTGTTTGTTGATGCCGAACCGGCCCGAATACGTGGCGACCTGGCTCGGCTTCACGCGGGCCGGCGGCGTGGTCGCGCTCGTCAACACCAATCTCGTCGGGCAGAGCCTTGCCGCCTGCATCGACAGCGTCGCGCCGAAGCATGTCATCGTTGCGGCCGAACTGTCCGCGCAGATCGTCAGCGCCGAGCCCTTTCTCAAAACGACCCCCCGCATCTGGATCAAGGGAAAGAGTCCAAGCCAGTTTCCTTGCATTGACAGCGATATCGACCACCTGCCCGGCGGACCGCTTGATGGGAAAGAGATCCGCGGCGTCACGCTGTCCGATCCGGCGCTCTACATCTTCACCGCGGGCACGACCGGCCTGACCAAGGCCGCCATTATCGACCACCGGCGATTGATGCGCGCGGTTCTCGGCTTCGCCGGCGTCCTCGGCGCGCGGCCGACCGATCGCATGTTCGACTGTCTGCCGATGTATCACATGCTGGGTGGCGTCCTGGCGATCGGGCCGCTGCTTGCTCGCGGCGGCAGCGTCGTCATCCGCGAAAAATTCACCGCGCGCGATTTCTGGCGTGACGTGCGCCGGACCGACTGCACGATCCTGCAATATGTCGGCGAAATCCCTTCGGCCCTGCTGCGCGCGCCGCCGCACCCGCAGGAGAGTCAGCATCACTTGCGCCTGTGCTGCGGCGCCGGGTTGCGGCCCGAAATCTGGCGCGAGTTCAAAACGCGATTCCGCATCCCGCACATTCTCGAATTCTATGCGTCGAGCGAAGGCAATGTGACGCTGTTCAATTTCGAAGAGAAGGAGGGGGCGATCGGCCGTATTCCCTGGTGGATGCGACGGCGTTTTCCGACCGCGATCATCCGCTTCGACGTCGAGAAAGGCGCTCCGCTGCGCGACAGCCGCGGCCATTGCATGCGGTGTCTCCCGGGCGAGCATGGGGAAGCGATCGGCCGCCTGAAAGGCCGGTTTGCCGGCTATGTCGATGAGGACGATAACGAAGCAAAAATCCTGCGCAACGTGTTCACGCCGGGCGACGCATGGCTCCGCACCGGCGATTTGATGACGCAGGACACGGACGGCTATTTTTATTTCATCGACCGTATTGGCGATACCTACCGGTGGAAAGGCGAAAACATATCGACGACGGAGGTCAAGCAAGCGCTTTGCTTATTCCCCGGGGTCGACGACGCGGTCGTTTACGGGCTGCGTGTGCCGGATCACGAAGGCCGCGCTGGCGCGGCCACGCTGTTCTGTCCCGACTGGATCGATGTATCCGCTCTGCATGCGCATATCACGAAGCACCTCCCGGTTCATGCGCGCCCCATTTTTCTGCGCATTCACAGGTCGAGGGCCGACGCCGCGGCGACGAAGCTGAAAAGGGCGGATCTGGCGGCTGATTGTCTTGATCCGGCGCAGACGACCGACCAGCTCTATTTCAACGATCCGCAGGTCAAAGCATTCGTACCGCTCGACGCCGAGCTCTACTCGCGCATCAACGCCGGCGAGGTGTGGTTGTGACCGAGGCTCGCGGCGGATCGGCGCAAAGCGCCGAGCCGGCAGGTGTGCTTGCGTACTGGCGTGCGCTTGGTCCCGACAAATGGTTTGTGCGTGATGCGGAGGTCGATGTGGCTATCCGCAGCCGGTATTTCTCGACCTACCAGAGCGGAATAGCCGGCGAACTGTCCGATTGGGAGCAGACCGCGGAGGGCGCGCTCGCCCTCATCCTTGTGCTCGACCAGTTCCCGCGCAACATGTTCCGCGGCACGGCGCGCGCTTTCGCCGCCGATCCGCTCGCGCGTGGGGCGGCCGCGCGCGCGATTGCGCGCCGGTTCGACTGCGCCTTCGCGACCCCGGAGCGGCGTTTTTTCTACATCCCGTTCATGCATTCGGAGGGCCTCCGCGATCAGGAGCGTTGCATCAAGCTCTGCCGCGAGGCTGACGACTCCGAGGGCGTGACGTACGCGGAGGCGCACGCCGACATCATCCGCCGCTTCGGCCGCTTTCCTCACCGCAACGCGGCGCTTGGGCGCACGACGACGCCCGACGAACAGGCGTTCCTCGATGCGGGGGGCTTTGCGGGCTGACGTTGCGGTCGCCCGTTGCCGCGGTTTTGATGCTAAGGTGTGCCGCACAGGGCGCGAAGCATAGAAACGCGCGGTGGAAGGACAAGGGCCTGAGCCGTTTCCATGCCCAGGAGGATTGATTCTCCGCTTGATCGCGAGCCAATTTCGTACGCCATACTCTCTTCTTTCAAGGAACGATAGGAGCCCTTTGATGAATGCAGGCGATCAAATCGATAGACTTTCGTGCGTTCTGGGGCGTGCGGTCATCGCCGCATGGAGCGACCTTCCCCAGAATGTGCAACATGACCTGTTCGAACGGGCGGTCATGGCCGGCCATGAGAAGGAGCGCGACGAAAACCTTCGCGAAGAGCTTGCCCAGTTTCTCCACGATCACCATAAGCGCACCGCCGGGACATAAGCCACGCCCGCTGATCTGACCGCCTCGCTGTCCGTTCATGGATCTCGCGGTGGGTGCCTTGGCGCCTATCGCTATTCGGCGCCCGGTTGATACGTTCGCCATTCGCAGCAATCGACCTTTCCTCGACCGAAAATCTCCTTTATGGTTGCCGCGATTAGCGGCGAGAGCATTTTCCGGCGAAGTGGAAACCGGTTCGCCGCAGAAAATGCGACCACCAAAGGAGAACCGGAGCGAATTCCGGTTCCACCGGAACTGAATTCGCTCCAGTCGATCCAATTCAGTCAGCACCCGACGGCGGTCACGCCTTTCATGCCGAAGCTCCTCTACGTGGTGACTGAAGATTGGTTTTTCGTTTCGCATTTCTTGCCGATGGCGCGCGCGGCGAAAGCGGCCGGGTTCGAGGTCGTGGTCGCGACGCGTATCCGCCAACATGGCGACGCTATTGCCCGCGAAGGGCTGCGCGTCCTGCCGTTGCAGGCGGAGCGCGCAAGCCTCGATCCGCTGAAACTGGTCCACGCGTTTCTCCTTCTCGTCCGGATCATGCGGACGGAGCGGCCGGACGTCGTTCATTGCATTGCGCTGAAGTCGATCGTGCTCGGCGGGCTCGCGGCGCGCCTCGTGGGAACCAAGGCGATCGTGCTCGCGCCCACGGGATTGGGTGAGTTATGGATCGGAGACGGTGTGCGTTACCGCTTGCTGCGGATGCTCGTCCGCGCGCTGATGCGCGGCTTCCTGCAAGCCCCGCAGGTGCACTACCTGTTCGAGAACCGCGAAGACCCATGCGAATTCGGGCTCGATCCAAATGGTCCTTTGGTGACCATCCTCGGCGGGGCAGGGGTCGACCCGGATAGATTCTCCGTTGCGCCGGAGCCGCCGGCGCCCCCGGTCAAGATCGCCGTCATTGCGCGCATGATCGCCCCGAAGGGCATCGCGGAAGCGGTGGAAGCGACGCGGCTTGCCCGCGCCGCGGGCGCGCCCGTCGAACTCCATCTGTTCGGCGACCCCGACTCCTCGAACTGGCGGTCGATCCCGCAGGAGGTGCTGGCGAAGTGGTCGGCGGAGCCCGGCATTTCGTGGCACGGGCGCACGGATGATGTCGCGAAGATTTGGCGCGAGCATCACATTGCGATGCTGCTGAGCCATCGCGAAGGTCTGCCGCGGACGCTGCTGGAAGCCGCCGCATGCGGACGGCCGATTGTCGCGACCGACGTCACCGGCTGCCGTGAAGTGGTGCGCGATGGCGTCGAAGGCTTGCTCACGCCGCTGCGCGATCCTGCCGCCGCGGCGCGCGCGATCGCGCGGCTGGCGCACGATCCTGGGCTGCGGCGGCGATTGGGCTTGAACGGGCGGGCGCGGGTCGAGGAGCGGTTCACCGAAGCGGCGGTGATGCGCGCCGTCGGTGCGGTCTATACCTCCTACGGGGGCGGCGCACCTACGGAAGGGCGGGCGCCACGTCCGTATGGCTGAAGTCGTCACCCTTGAACAGGAGCGGTTCGCCTGAGGCTCTCGCCAACGCGTAGGCGAAGCAATCTCCGAAGTTCAGTTTGGCGGGATGGCCGCTGCCCTTGCCGAAATCACGGAATGCCTCCCGCGCGATGCGCGCCTGCGTTTCGGTAACGGGTTCGATGATAATCGCGGCCTCGTTCAGAAGCTCATCGAATCGCCTGCTCGCGATCGGGTCGCGGCTGCCGTCGATGACGATCGCCGCTTCGACGAAATTGGCTGCCGACAGCCGGCGCTTATCTGCACGCTCGATCGCGACAGCGTATGCCTCGGCCCCGGGCTCGTCGCGGAGGATGGCGATGATGGCCGAGGTGTCGAGGATCATCGCGGCAATCCACGTTCGTCGTAAAGAAGATCGCCGTGATCAGCGGACCGGTAGGGCTCCTGGAGGCGGCCTGCGCAGTCTTTGCCGATCGCTAAAAGCCGGTCGGAGAGACTGCCGCCCTGACCGCGGCGGACGCGGTCGAGACGCTCGCGCACGGCCGTCGTCACGGCTGTCGTAAGACTCTCGCCGGTCAGCCTCGCCAGCTCCTCAGCTAGCTGATGGGCCTCTTTGTTTTTGATGTTTAAACTCATTTCTACCGTTCTACCATAGCTAGCTACCATCCTACCGAAATGGAATTGCGTGTCAATGGATCCGCGTTTAGGCGCGCCTGGTGCACCGTGCCAAGGCGCGCCGGATGTTGGCGATCCAATTCGTCTTCCCGTGTAGTTGCTCAGTCCAACACGTGGCTGACCATGCCATCGGCGAGCTTGGGCTCGAACCAGGTGGATTTGGGCGGCATGATTTCTCCTGCATCGGCGACCGCCATGAGGTCGGTCATCCGCGTCGGATAGAGCGCGAAGGCGACCGCCATCTCGCCTGAGGCGACGCGGCGCTCCAGCTCGGACAGGCCGCGCGCGCCGCCGACGAAGTCGATACGCTTGTCGTTGCGCGGATCGGTGATCCCGAGCAGCGGCTCGATCGCATTGCGCGTGAGCAGCGTGATCGGCAGCCGCCCGATCGGGTCGTTTTTCGGCACAAGGTCCGGCCGCAGCGTGAGGCGGTACCACCGCCCGGCGAGAAACATGCCGAATTCGTTGGAGGCGGCAGGGCGCACCGGCTCGCCTGCCGCCTGCAGCGCAAAGCGCTCGGTGAGGGCTGCGACGAACTCACCGAGGCTGCGGCCATTCAGATCGCGGATCACACGATTGTAGTCGAGAATGGTCATCCCACGATGCGGAAACAGCACCGCAAGGAAATAGCTGTAGGAACCTGCAGGATCATCGCCGCGGGCATGGGCGACGCGGGCGGCGGCGGCCGAGCGGTGATGGCCGTCGGCGATATAGAGCGCGGGCAACACGTCGACGAGGCGCGTGAACTGGCCGATGGCCTCGTTGTCATCGACCACCCAGAGCTGGTGGCGCACCCCGTCGTCCGCGGTCACGTCCAATTCGGGTGCCGCCGCGGCCACGCTCGCGAGCATGGAGTCGAGCGTCGGCGCGGTGGGATAGGCGAGCATCACCGGGCCGGTCTGGGCATTGACCGCCTCGATCTGGCGGACGCGATCGTCCTCTTTGACCGGCGTGGTCAGTTCGTGTCGGCGGATGCGGTTGGTTTTATAATCGGCGATCGAGGCGACCGCAGCGAGGCCGGTATGGGCGCGGTCGCGCGAGGTCAGCCGGTAAACATAGTAGCAAGGCTCGGCATCGCGGATGAGGACGCCGCCGGCGATCATGCGCTTTAGGTTTTTCGCCGCCTTGGCGTAGACGGCGGGGTCGTGCGGATCGACGTTTTCGGCAAGGTCGATCTCGGCCTTGGAAACATGGAGGAAGCTCCAGGGCTTGCC
>JBAPYK010000034.1:0-7212 GCA_049284695.1 Rhodoplanes sp.
CGTGGCCGCCAGCATCGCCAAAGCGAGCGCGGCAAGTCCCGCACGATACGGATTTCTGAACGTCATGGTTTTTCTCCTATCCGAACTCATTGAGAGGCGGGCGTCACAGCGCGGCGTCGTCGCTTTCGCCGGTGCGAATGCGGATGGCTTGATCGATGCCAAAGATGAATATCTTGCCGTCGCCGATCTGCCCGGTCTTGGCGGCGGCGATGACGGTCTCGATCACCTTGTCGACCTGCGCCGTGGGCACGGCGATCTCGATCTTGACCTTCGGCAGAAAGCTCACGGCGTATTCGGTGCCGCGGTAGATCTCGGTGTGGCCTTTCTGGCGCCCATAGCCCTTTACCTCCGTGGCGGTCATTCCATGCACGCCGATGGCGGTGAGGGCGTCGCGGACCTCGTCGACTTTGAATGGTTTGATGATGGCCGTGACCATTTTCATTGTTGCATCCCCGCTAGAGCCTCCCTCGGTTGAGGTCGGGCTGACAAACACGGCGCCGCGAGCGAGATCGCCCCCCGCAGGCATTGCCGCGTTAAGCGAATCAAGCCGCGTGCCAATTGTGCAATGCAGCACTAGGTCATTGTTTATGTGAGGTTTTGTCGGGGACCGTCCTGCCGTGGCGCGGCCACACGACGTCTGGTTCCGCGATTCCCTCGCGAGACTGCACAGAAATACGCCAATAAACGCCGCCGAGCGGGCTGCCGCCTAATTAGTAGGCAAAGGTCGGCGTGAAAAAACCGCGATAGTCCCGGCCTATAGCGCGCTTTCTCCCGTTTCGCCGGTTCGAATGCGGATGGCCTGATCGATGGATGTGATGAAAATCTTGCCGTCGCCGATCTGGCCGGTCCGCGCGCTGCCGATGATCGCCTCGACGACTTTGTCGGCCTGCTCGGTAGGAACCACGACCTCGACGCGCACCTTCGGCAGAAAGCTCACGGCGTATTCGGTGCCGCGATAGATCTCCGTATGGCCCTTCTGCCGCCCATACCCCTTCACTTCGGTCACCGTCATACCGGTGATTCCGTGTCGGTTGAGCGTATCGTGAACTTCGTCGAGCTTGAATGGCTTGATGATGGCGATGATGAGCTTCATGAAACTCGCCCCCTTTTAATGTCGCCGGTTGCCCGCCCGATGCGGCGGTGGCTTATCGGTCGCTCTATGATGCATTGCACTCTAAGGCAAGCGGTACGCGCAAGCTAGGCGCTCCCGCGGCGAAAAGCGCCTCGCAGCCGTCGGGCCGACTGGCTTTTGCGATCCACTGGGGGCGGGGTGATCGACCGGCGCCGTGAGGAAGCTTCGGAGTTACTCGCGACGTTCGCGAATGAGCCCCTCTTGGGCGACTGAGGCGACGAGCGTTCCATCGCGCGCGAAGATGAGCCCGCGCGCAAAGCCGCGGGCGCCGGAGGAGCTGGGGCTGTCCTGAGAATAGAGCAGCCAGTCATCGGCGCGGCATGGGCGGTGGAACCACATGGCGTGGTCGAGGCTTGCCGCCATGATCGATTTCTCGAACAGCGTTCGTCCGTGCGGGATCATGGCGGCGTCGAGCACCGCCATGTCGGAGGCATAGGCGAGCACGCACTGGTGGATCGTCGGATCGTCGGGGAGCGGACGGCTGGTCCGGATCCAGAGATGGAACCGGCCCTGGGCGTCTTTTTTGCCGAGATAGCGATCGAATTCGACGGGCCGCAATTCGATCGGGCGCTCGCGCTGGAAATAGGCGCGCACGGCGGGAGGCATCAACGGCATGATGGTCTTCTGCAGCTCCGATTCCTTGGGCAGCTCCTCGGGCGCGGCGACTTTCGGCATCTTGAACTGATGGCTCAACCCCGGCTCGGTGCGCTGAAACGACACCGACATGAAGAAGATCGCATGGCCGTGCTGAATCGCGACGACACGCCGAGTGGTAAAGCTCTTGCCGTCGCGGATGCGGTCGACCTGATAGATGATTGGGACTTTGGGGTCGCCTGGGAGCAAGAAATAGGCGTGCAGCGAGTGCGGCGGGGTCTGGTGCGCGTCTTCGACAGTGCGGCAGGCGGCGACCAGCGCCTGACCGATCACCTGGCCGCCGAAAACACGCTGCCAGCCCGATTGGGGCGAGCGTCCGCGAAACAGATTGACTTCGAGCGTTTCAAGATCAAGGAGCGCGAGGAGGTCGTGAACGGCGGAGGGCATCGGAAACTCTTAGGCAAAAACGGCGCGATAGGAATGAGCATGGTCAGTGACGCCCGCGCGCAAACCAAGTCAAGCCATTGATCGCGCTGGTCTGGCACCTTGTTTTACAGAGGCTCGATGTTTCTCCCACTCGCCAGCGCGCGGCGCGGCTGCTAAAGCGAATTCTGCGGCGGTCGAGCAAGAAGCCGCGCTGGCGTCAGGAAGGACATGACAGAGGAGCGAACCGATATCCTCATCGGCGGCGGAGGATTCGCCGGACTCGCGCTCGCCGTAGCGCTGCGCCAGGCGCTGGGTCCGCTTTTTTCGGTGACGGTGGCCGATCCCTCGCTTGCGCGTCCGCCGATCGACGCCCGCGCCTCGGCGATCGCCGCGGCCGCGCGCCGGCTGTTGGAAACGATCGGGGTTTGGCAGGCGGTCGCGTCCGAAGCCCAGGACATCGTGGACATGGTCGTCACCGACAGCCGGCTCGACGACGCCGTCCGCCCGGTCTTTCTCACCTTTGGCGGCGATGTCGAGCCAGGCGAGCCGTTTGCGCAGATGATCGAGAATGGTCCGTTGCTGGCGGCGCTCGTTAGCAAGGCCAAGGAGGACGGCGTGGTGCTGGCCGAGACCTCGGTCGTTGGGTTCGAATCCGGACCGGAGCAAGTGACGGCGACGCTTGGGGACGGCCGCACGCTGGCGGCGCAGCTTTTGGTCGCCGCCGATGGCGTGCGGTCGCGGCTGCGCGATCTCGCCGGCATCGCCATGATCGGGTGGGAGTACGGCCAGTCGGCGATCGTCGCCACGGTCGCGCATACCCGCGATCACCAAGGCCGCGCGATCGAGCATTTCCTGCCCGCCGGGCCATTCGCGATCCTGCCGCTGAAGAACAACCGCGCCTCCCTCGTCTGGGTCGAAAAGAGCGCGGAGGCCGCCCGTATCGTCATGCTGCCCGCCCCCGAGTTTCACGCGGAATTGGAGAAGCGCTTCGGCCTGCATCTCGGCGAGCTGACCGTGGAGGGCCCGCGCCAGACTTTTGCGCTCGGGTTCGGGGTCGCGCGCTCGTTCATCGGCGAACGGTTCGCGCTGGTCGGTGACGCGGCGCACCGCATTCATCCGATCGCAGGGCAGGGGCTCAATCTCGGCCTGCGCGACGTTGCGGCGCTTGCCGAAGCGATCACCGACGCGGCGCGGCTCGGCCTCGATCCGGGCGGCGCGGAGGTGCTCGATCGTTACCAGCGCTGGCGGCGGTTCGACACGATGGCAATGGGCGTCGCCACCGACGGTCTCAACCGCCTGTTTTCCAACCGCTCCGATCTGCTGCGGCTCGTGCGCGACCTCGGCCTCGGTCTGGTCGACCGCATGCCGGCGCTCAAGGGCCTCTTCATCCGCGAGGCGGCGGGCCTCACCGGCGAGGTGCCGAAGCTGCTGCGCGGCGAGACGCTGTAGCCCGGCAATCGAGACATTGCCGCCGCGAGTTCATCCGGCGAACGCAATCAAACCAATGGAATTTCCGTTACGTGCTCGCGAAAGGCAGGGCGTTTGCACAATTCGGTATACCAGCGATCGATCCCGTTCATCGGCGGCCGCTCCGCCACCAGCGTGGCGAAGCGATAGCAGATGATTCCCACTGGGATGTCGCCGCAGGAAAATGTGTCGCCAGCCACAAAGGCGGTCTTCATGAGCTGGCCGTTGAGGATGCTCATCGCGTCAACGGTCTTCGCCTTGCCGGCCTCGATCGCCTTCGGATCACGCTGCTCGACCGGAGTGCGCACGAGCCCCCAGAACACGGGAAAGATCGCGGGACCGGCGACGGTCAACTGCCAGTCCATCCATTGGCCGGCGCGAGCACGCGCGCGCGGGTCGGACGGTTCAAGCGTCCCCGCTCCGAACTTGGCGGCGAGATAACGCACGATCGCGTTCGATTCCCATAGCAGGAAGTCGTCTTCCTCGAGCGTCGGCACGAGCCCGTTCGGGTTCATCGCGAGATAAGCGGGATCGCGGTTCTTGCCGAACGGGCCGGCGATGTCGATGCGCTCGCAGGCAAGGCCGAGTTCGCCGATCGCCCACATCACCTTCTGCACATTGGCGGAGGTATTGCGTCCCCACACTTTGAGCATGTTGTCCTCTGAAGCAGCGACGGCGCCCAGGGTTTACGCCGTCCCGATGGAAAGGCGTGGGCCGAACGGGCCGTGCCGTCGCAAGCGCTATTTCAGTCGAGTTTCCGGGCCTCGTCGACCAGCATGATCGGGATGCCGTCGCGGATCGGGTATGCGAGTTTGGCCGAGCGCGAGATCAGTTCCTGCTTTTCCGCATCATATTCGAGCGGCCCCTTGGTCAGGGGACAGACCAGGATTTCCAAGAGCTTGGGGTCGACCGCGCCGGCTGCGCGGTCCGGGCCTGATGACGTCATTGTTTTATCCAGTGCTGATGATCGTGGCGCAAACAGATTATCACGTCGGCGCTGAAACGCAGCATGCTCCGTTGCGCCCCTTTACTGCAGCGGCGGCTCGCTGTCGCTTCGCCCTTTGGCAAGTTCGATTTCAGTGACGACGATCAGGATTTCGGCGCGAGTCTTGAGATCAGGGGCTTCGAGCAAGGCCTGCTTTTCGGCCGGCCCATAGGGCGACATCATCGCGAGCGCGTTGACCAGCGCCTCGTTGGGCGCCTTTTCGATTCCCTCCCAGTCGGCCTTGAGATCGTTCGCCTTGAGAAAATCGCTGAGCGCCGTCAACAACGCCTTGCGGTCGACCTCTTGCTCGCCCTTGCGAGCGACGAAATCGTCGGCGAACGGTTCATAGGCGACGCGGCACTGACGGTACGCGGTCATCACCGACAATTCGTGCTCCACCCGGAAACGGCAAACGCCGGTGAGCTGGATGAGATAGCGGCCATCGCCGGCCTCGGCGAGCTGGGTGATCCGGCCGACGCAACCGATCTTGTAGAGGTTGGGCTTGTCTTCCGGCCCCGGGTGCGCGGTGTCGGGCTGGATCATGCCGATCAACCGATGACCGCTGCGCAAAGAATCGTCGATCATTTCCAAATAGCGCGGCTCGAAAATATTGAGAGGCATCTGCCCGCGCGGCAGCAGCAACGCCCCGGGCAATGGAAAAACCGGGATGGTGGCCGGAAGATCTGCGGGTCCACGATAGACCGCGTTCATAGGCATTGACGGTCTCCGTCGCCACGCAATGCGCCACGCCTCACGCCGATACTCGCCTCAGTCACTCACGCAAAAAGAATCGAGGAAAGTCGTCGCCGGCCGGCGATTGTCGCCTCATCGGTCGGCCCCCATGCTTCAAACAGCTGAACGAGCTGTTTGCGGGCGCCGTCATCATTCCATTTGCGGTCGCGCCGGACAATGTCGAGAAGGTGGTCGACGGCTTCGATCCGGCGGCCCTTGGCGTTGAGCGCAAGCGCAAGGTCGAATCGCGCCTGATGATCGAGCGGGTTTTCGGCGACCCGCTTTTCGAGATCGGCGATCGGTCCAAGGGCTGCGGCCTGTTCGGCGATCTCGAGCGCGGCGCGCGCCGCCGCCACGGGGGCCTCATTGTGCTTGGAGGCGGGAACCATGGCGAGCGTCTGCTTGGCCTGTTCGAGCGCGCCGGTCTCGACATAGCAGCGGGCGAGACCGGACAGCGCGTGAATGTTCGCGGCATCTTGCGCGAGCACCTGCGCATAGATCTGCGCCGCGCCGGCGGCGTCGCCTTCGACCAAACCCGCATCGGCCGCCTTCAGAAGATCGAGCTGCTCGCCGCCGAGCTTGCTCCGAGTCAACCGTTCGATGAATGCGGTGATCTGGCCTTCGGGCAGCGCGCCGAGAAAGCCGTCGGCCGGCTGTCCGTTCACGAACGCGATGACCGCGGGAATCGACTGAATCCCCATCTGCCCGGCGATGGTGGGGTGTTCGTCGATATTCATCTTGCACAGCTTCACTTTGCCTTTGGCGGCCCGCACCAGCTTTTCCAGGAGCGGGGTGAGCTGTTTGCACGGGCCGCACCAGGGCGCCCAGAAATCGACCAGCACCGGCTGCTGACGCGATTCGTCGATCACGTCCTTCTTGAAACTCTGGGTCGTCGTGTCCTTGACGAGACCATCCGCGGTGAGCGTCGCTCCGCCGTCCTGTACCATGCAAATTCCCTGAAAATTCGCGCCGCACCACTCTCCCGGCATAAATGGTAAAGCGCCGATCCGGTTGCAATTGCACCCGGTTCTCGCTGTCTCCGGGGCAGTCTATTGCGTCATTCCGTCCGAGACCAGCGCTATGCGCGGCGGATGGCCGGTGGCTTCGAGGAAGCGCACCAGGTCCTCCCGGGCGATCGACGTGGTCATGGTGTTGACGAGCGGATGGTAATTCAGCGCTTGGTGGCTCAGCATCGCTTGGTCGAGCACAACTTCGACGAGGCGCGCGCGATCATTGATCGCGGCGAACGGCGTCACGGCCCCCGGCTCGATTCCCAGCGTCTCACGCAAGAGGTCTGGCGAGCCGAACGAAAAGCGGCCGCTGGCGCCGAGCCGGCGATGCAGCGACTTCAGCTCGATCGCGGCGTCTTCGAGCGCGACGACGAGCTTGAGCGCGCCGCGCTTGTCCCTGAGGAAGAGATTTTTCGTGTGGCCGCCGGGGATTTGTCCGCGCAGGCGACGCGACTCCGCGACGGTGAACAGCGGCGGATGGCTGACGGTGCGGTGCTTGATGTGCAGGCGATCGAGAAAGGCGAACAGATCGTCCGGGGTTGCGGGCATGGCGACAGGCGCATCTGGTCAGGGATCGCGCGCCACTGGACCCTTGCCGGCTGCGCCCGTCAACCCCATTGTAAGTAGCCTCGCGGCGGGAGTTTTTCTGTCAGTTGCCAAGCGCGCCAGGTTTGGCTACGAATGCCACCCTGGCTTTGCGGCCGGAGCGCGCGGGTGTAGCTCAGGGGTAGAGCACAACCTTGCCAAGGTTGGGGTCGTGGGTTCGAATCCCATCGCCCGCTCCAGTTTTATCAAGCAAAATCTTGTTATTGAACAGGTGGCGCGCAAAGTTGGCTGCTTACAGCGCTGGCCAGTGCGATCGATGT
>JBAPYK010000035.1:0-2030 GCA_049284695.1 Rhodoplanes sp.
GAAGCCGCCACTCGACGTGACCTGGACGCGCGCCTCCTCATAATCGGTGGTCCGTCGCTCGGGGAGTGGCTTGAGCGTCGTGCGCTCGATCTCGATACGCTTGCGATTGCGAGCGTTGCGCCGCCCGACCACCTCATCAACGAAGCGCCGGTAGGCGGCAAGGTCCGCGAACTCATGCGAGCCGCGCAGCAGCAGTTCGTCGCGAAGCACATTCTTGAGGTGACCGTGCGCGCTCTCGATTGAACCGTTCTCATGCGCGACGCCAGGATTGTTACGCGAGGGTGTCATCCCGTAGTGGGCACACAGCTCCTCATAGCGCTGGGTGAGGTCCTCCTGGGCGACCCGGTCAAGGTTGCAGAATGCTGCCGACAGACTGTCGCTGCGATGTTGCTCCGGCACGCCGCCCAGCGCCCACAATGCGTTCTGCAGGCCTTCCGCGAGCGCCACAAAACTCTCGCCGCCGAGCACCACATGGGCATGCGCGAAGCCCGAGAACGCCAGCCGGAAGTGGTACAGCCGGTGATCGAACGGCTCACCCGCAATCGTGACGCCGAGCCCGGCCATGTCGGTGAAGTCGGACAGCCCCATCCGTCCCGGCGGATGCTCTTGGCGGAAGATCACATCGCGGTGGGGACCGTGGAGCGCCCGCCATCCGGCGATGCGGCGCTCCAATGTCCGGCGCACGCCTGGGCCGACCCCAGGATGCCGGCGGCAAATCTCCTCAAAGATCGCTACCGCCCGGATGCCCGGTGCAGCCTCCAGCATCGGCACGATCTCGCTGTCCCACACCCCGGCGAGCGGGTCAGGACGCCGGCGTCCACGCGGCTTCTTCTTCTGGGATGGCAGCCGCGGATCGGTTTCGATCCGATAGGCGGTGGCCGTGCTGAACCCAGCCTTCGCGGCAGCAATGGCAGGGACATGGCTCTGACGGGACTTCATGTACAACCCCATCTGCATGCTCTGCCCAACCGCTCCGACCGCCAGACCCGCGTCAGACCCCGTGGGGAAAACGCACCGCCGGGGATCGGCTGACTTCGGGTAATGTGGGCCCTCCGTCAGCCGATCCCGGCGCCATTCTCATCCTGTTTGTCGCTGGGTTACTGCCCAGGTTAGGTGACCGCGATTTGAATTGGCGATAGATTTCTCTCGACGGCGGAAGCGGTTTTCGATTCAAGAATCGAATGATTCGCGAATCGGAAAGCGAGCCGTCGGGTCCTGTTGCCATTCCTGATCCGCGTCCTCCCACTCTATGTCCTGCTGAAGTTTCTTGACGAAGCTGGCTCGGCATTCCTTCAGAGGTGGAAACCGATAGCCGTTTGCCCACTTCTTGACGACATTTCCGTTGAGCAGGTGAGAATTGTATCTCACCTTAGTAGCATCGAGACCTCCGACGTGCTTGCTCAGGAACATCCCGAGCATGGTGTCGATCGACCTGTGATTTACCCTCTGTCGATCGGCGTGCTTGATGTAACGATTGAACAAGCTGCTCTTGAGGCACGTGTTGGGATCGTCGGTCCCTCTTGGCAATATCCCGCTTTGTAAGGTCTCCAGCCACCAGCCCTGCTCCGGTGTCGCCGATTGGATCTTCTGCTCCAGCAGGGCCGCCGTCTTCGGGATGGATCTGAGATTGACCTTCGAGATGTCAACGTTCAGGAAATGATGAAGCAGCGCTTCGTAGCCGCCGTTATTCATCTGCTCCTCAATGGCCGCGAAATATGGGTGATTCTCCTTCTTGGCGTCTCCTACGTCGGCGACACAAAATCTCCGTTCGTCGAAACCGGCGGGGACGATCCAATCCTGATTGCCGGTCACGAATAGCCGGATGAAGTTGTCCATCATGATCGGGTCGATGAGGTCCTGATGCGCCGCGAGGAAATCGTTTATGCCGAACGGGTTCGCAGCGACGTGCGCATCCGGGAACGGATCGGTGATTTCCGGAATCTGGTGGAGGAGATCATGGACAATTTAGAGCCCGAGGCCTGCCAACGGCTACGCCAGAATCCGCGTTTCATTCAGCTGATGGGCCATAC
>JBAPYK010000036.1:0-2437 GCA_049284695.1 Rhodoplanes sp.
GTGTTCACAGTGCGCTTGGCGGGCGGCGCGACACCATAATCGAAGCCGCAGATGGTTCCGACCAAAGCCGGTGAATCCCGATGTTCGAATCGGGTCAAACTCGTCGGTAATGCTACGTCGCTGCTCAGTCCGCTTCACCTCAACGACCCGACATTCGCGGGCGAAAACCACGAGACCGGACCCTTCGTGGCGCGCCACCAGGTGGGGCGCGGAAATGGCCGCGCAAGCCGCAATCTGTCCGAGTTGATCCGAATCGACAATGTAACTCAGCCAAATATCTCGACCTCGTTCAGTTATCGTTCAGCCCTGCCTTGCACCACTATATGAGTGCAGGTAGGCTGATGCTGGGCGCGACGGCTATTCTGGATATCTCCGGCAAATAGGAGAGCTTCCCATGCAGCGCATTCTCGTGCTGGGTGCGGGCTTTGCAGGTCTCTGGAGCGCTGTAGGGGCCGCCCGCAGGTTGGAGGAACTTGGCATCGGCTCCGATGCGGTCGAAATTCTGGTGGTCAACCAGACACCGTGGCATTCGATCCGCGTCCGCAATTATGAAGCCGATATCGATCCGACGCTTGTGCCGCTGGCCGACGTGCTGGACCCAATCGGCGTCAGGCACATCGTCGCGGATGTCACGGACATCAATGTGTCCGAGCGAAAAATCGCTTGCACGATTGACGGGGCGTCAAACCTCTTGGCCTATGATCGGCTCGTCTTCGCGCTTGGCAGCCGCCTCGTTAAGCCAGCCATTCCCGGTCTTGAGGCGCATGCCTTCGATGTAGACACATTCGAAGCAGCCCAGAGGCTCAACGAACATATCGCCTCTTTGCCGTCCCGTCCGATGTCTCCGGGCCGGTATAACGTGCTTGTCGTCGGCGCTGGCCTCACCGGCATCGAGGTCGCGACAGAAATGTTCGGCAAATTGCGTACCGCGATCGCCCACGCGCCCGCTTCGACCCCGCTGCCATCCCCACGTGTCATTCTCGCCGACCATAACGAATGGATCGGATCCGACATGGGCGAGAGCGCGCGGAGGGTGATCGCCGAGGCCCTTCAGAGCCTTGGCGTCGAGACACGCCCCGGCATTTCGATCGCCTCCATCGACGCGGAAGGCGCGATACTTGCGTCCGGTGAAAAAATCCCCGCAGCCACCGTGATTTGGTGTGCCGGGATGCAGGCTGATCCGTTGACGGCGCGCTTTCCGGTCGCTTGCGATAGGCTCGGCCGCCTGCCCGTCGATCCATATCTCAAGATCAAAGGCATGACCGCGGAATTCGCCGCAGGCGATGCCGCGTGGCTACCCATAGACGGCACCCATACTTCCGTCATGTCGTGCCAACACGCGCGCCCCATGGGACGCTTCGCTGGCTATAATGTTGTGGGCGATCTCTTAAAGAAGACGATGTTGCCGCTGCAAATCAATTGGTATGTCACTTGCCTCGACCTCGGTCCCTGGGGGGCCGTCTATACGCAAGGCTGGGACCGGAAGGTTACGGCAGTTGGCGCAGAAGCCAAGCGCATCAAGGAAACCATCAATCGCGAGCGCATCTATCCACCGCACTCGCGCAACCAGCGCAAGATTCTCGATGCTGCGGCACCAATCGTGCAGGCCCCGCCTGAGCCTCTCCATTGATGGGGCCACTATTTCACCGCTAGCGTTCTCGCAAAGAGAGGAGGCATCTTTGTTCTTTTCTACGACCCCTATCATTCAGAAGGCGGCGACGACTCGTTCCAGAACAAGGTTGCGGCTCCAGCCGGTAAAAGACCTCGCCGACCAGTGTCGTGCCAATCTGCGGTCCGACGCTCTTGAGTCTGATGAGATCCTGGATCTTCTTCGCATTGGCGTGCGTCAACGACTTTCCCGTCAACGCAATGGCATCGCGCTCTGCCTCAAGCGTCTTGATCATGTTCAGAACGAGCTCCAAGCGCTGCAACTCGCGCATAATCTCGGCCTTGAAGCGTGGCGGCAATTCGCACCCGTCAGCGACACGCAATTGCTCCAGCCGCGCCAGTCGGTTTGGCCGAAGTGGTTCGTAGTCATAGATGCCGTGAACCGCGCAAAGACCCTTGATGCGGTTGACGTGCTGGACGCGTTCGTTGATCAGGCGGTCACGCTCGCGATGCAGCCGGCGGTCATCTTCCTCAGCAACACTTGGCACACGCACAACGCTCCACACTTTCGGCTCGCCACGCAGATACGCCATCAGTGAGCGCAGCAATCGGCTCAAATCGATATTATCTGTCTTCACTCGTCGCGCCCGCCGATCCACCTGCAAGCTCGCCGGATCGATGACGTAGTTGCGCACGCCATGGGCTTCGAGCACACGATGCAACCAGAACCCGTCATAGCCGGCCTCGTAGCACGAGATGACCTCCACCGGTCGATTTAATGCCTCGACAACCCGCGTCCGAATGCGCGCGATCAGATCCAAAAGCCCCT
>JBAPYK010000037.1:0-3624 GCA_049284695.1 Rhodoplanes sp.
GAGTTACTTGCGCTAGGTTGGAGGTCTGGGACTGAGCGACTGCCTCGTTAAGAGAACTCTCCAGTGCGGCCTGTCGTTGTTTTGCGATTTCGTATTCACTCTTGTAAGTCTCGCCAATCCGACGTAATTCGTCCAGAATCGATTTTCGGATATCATCGATCTGCTGCCGCAGCTTTACAGCCGCTAGGTGGTTCCGTCCGTAACGCGCTGAAAAATCGGCTTCCTTATTTACATATTCGAGATACTTCGAGCGCAATTGGGTTATGATAGGATTGTTCAATGTATCGGTAACAGTGGCAGGGTTATCGGAGCCCGGCACATAGGCGTGAAGCACTGCCTGGATCCGGTCGAGACGTGCACGAGCCTCGGACGTGCGCCCGCGCGCCACAACGAGCTCACTATTGAGCTCGGCGAGCTGTTGCTCGCTAATTAGCTGCCCGCCAGTGGCAGCAATTATGTTGTTTTTTGCTTTAAAGTCGACGATGGCCTGTTCCGCTGCCAAGCTTTTGGCACGCAGCTCTGGAAGTCGATTTTGCAACCAAGCGCCTGCAACCTCAGCGGTTTGGCGCCTAGCAACAAGTTGATCGGCAATATATGTTTCCCCAATCTCATTTGCGGTCTGTGCCGCGCGTTCAGGATCCGTCGATTGAAACTTGATTTCGATCACAGAGCTGCTACCCATGCGGGTAACAGTTAGGCGTTTCTGGAATGCTTCTAGTACAGCCTGGGTCAGCTCAGACTCCGACGACGGTCTCGCAGGTCTTAATATGCCGACAAAAGAAGATTTTAAAGTGTCTTTTAATATGTCAACAAAAGAAGAGATAGATAGCAAGTTACGCGCGCCACCTTTTGATCCCACGAATTCCGGATCCTCGGTTAGGTTAAGTTTCCTTATGACAGCGAGGGCAACGTTGTCGGACCTGAGGAGCTGGAGCTGACTCTCCATCGCCATGAAATCCATATTCATTTCGCCGAGGAGAGGTGGCCGATCAAAAACCTGAATCCTGCGTGTATCAATGAGGAGACTTGCTTGCGCGGTGAAGCTGCGGGGGGTTGTGAATACGTAAACCGCAGCGGAAGCGAGCGCCACCAATAACGCGCATAGGATGATAACATAACGGCGGCGCAAGAAACCAAAAACGATATCGGCCATCTCTGAAGGCGAAGAACCTGGTGGCGAGGTTTCCTGATCTACAGCGAAAAGGGGCTGATTGGTGTTTAGCATCTTGTTACCATGGTCAAAATCTACGGCTTACTAGAGCCTGGATGTGGACTTATCACCTGACATACCGAAGCATACAAATAGAAGTTTCTCAGGCGTGGGCAATTCGCGATAGCCCCGCAATATCTAGGAATCGAATTGTTTTTCGCGTCGGAAGCTCGATCAGCTTCCTCGCTTTGAACTCAGCTAAAGTTCTACAGACGGTTTCAACAGATGTGCCGACATGATCTGCTATGTCGGCCCTGGGCAACGAGAGCTGGAAGCACTTCTGGCGCTTCGTATCGCTAGGCAAATGGCGACGAATGCTGAGTAGGAGCGACGCGATACGCGAAATGCTGTTCTTCTGCCCCATCATCAGGAGAAGAGACAGCATATATTCCAATATCTGATCAATATCGCGTAAGCCGTCCTGCGTGCATACTCCGTTCACAAAATTATATCTGACGATTTGACATGGCGTTACTGTCTCCGCTGTAAAGAGTCGGCTCAATGCGTGAACAGGCACGATATCGCCGGGCCAGTAAAATGCGAGAACTTGACGGTTTCCGTCCTCAAGGAGCCGAATAACCCGAACGACGCCCTGCAAGATCTTGATGGTCTGTTCTTGGTACTCGCCTTGCCAAAAGAGCGCGCGCCCACGGGCCACTGCGCAAGTGACTCCGATGTTTTCGCTCTTAGGTGGAGGGTCTGTGGAGTCCCACCGAGAGCTATTTAGAGCGTGGGCGAAGTGAGCAAGCATAAGTATCCCACTCAATGCGAACCTGTGTATTTTGGGTAGAAAACCAGCGCAAACCAACTCAAACTGAAGGACTAGACTAACCGGTGTAACAACTCTAAGTTAATGGTTGAGTGCTGACGAACGTCTACTATTGCGCGTATGGGCAGACGATGAGTACGCACGCAACTCCCGCCACATACATCTCGATCAGCGCTTCCCCAACCGAGCGCTCGCGCCGGCGGTCGCGTTCAATGATTGCCGTCTCGAATGTTTGCCGGCGAAGTTGGGGAATTTTGAGCCGTATCTCGCCGGCCTTGGTCTGCAATTGCGCTCGTAGCGACCGGCTCGCGTATCTGAAACCGCTCGGTGGCGATCGGTGGCGGGCCTTAAGCTGCTTCGGCGACGGCCCAGGGTCATTCAAAGAATCCTTCCTGTGACGAGGGCGATCGCCTTGGCGCGATCCTCGCGGAAGTTCTCGCGAGCCTCGCGCACGGACAGGCCGCGGGATCGGATGAGGTGAGGACGAGATTGCGGACCGCAGCGAGCGGGCGGGCGCCGGCGCGAACGCGACAGCGATCCTCGTCCATCGACACGTCACGAACGTAATGCAGGCGGTTTTCGATGCCCCAGTGGGCGCGGGCGAGATGAAGGAGCCGCTCTGACCCGGCCTTTGCCGCGGTCAGGCTGGTGACCAGGTACGCGACCTCGGTGCTGATCTTGTCGCCGATGCGGCGCTCCCGCGCGATGCGGGCAACCTGGGCGGCGCCCGGCCATGCAAGGTGCGGGACGACTTCGGCGCTGACCGCGATGCTGCGCGTCTCAATGCGGCCGTGCCCCTTCTCGATGGTTCGGGCGGTGGCGAGATCAGGCGGCGGAGCGGCGGCGGCGCCGGTCGGTGAGGGGGGGAAAGATCGCCGAAGCTCTCGGCGATATCGGCTTTCAGCGCCGGCTGGTTGTCTTTCACCACAAACAGATAGTCGCCTTGTCGGTCGGTGATCGTTTGACAGACTTCCCGTTGGCAGAAGTTCGCGTCGCCGGTGATGATCGCGCCTTCGAGCGGCAGGTCCTTGAGCAGCGCGAGCGCCGCCGTGATCACGTTCTCGTCGGGAGCAACCGCGAGATCGCCGACCACCGCCGACAGCCGCGTGGCGAAAGCGGAGACCACATGCAACGCCTTGGCGTCGAGCCGGCAGCCGCCCCGCAATGTCTTGCCGTCAAGCGCGATGTGGCCCGGTTCATCCCGCCCGCAGGCAAAGCCGCCAAGTGCCCGGGCGAGCGCGTCGCCGTCGAGCGAGCGGAAAACATAATGATAGGTGGCGTGACACGGCGCCCGGTCAATGCCAAATAGCGCCAGCGCCTCGGGCTTGAGGCGGCGGCCCCAGCGGAAAATCGCACGCAGATCGTTGGCACCGGCCAGCATCGCCGCAACCGCAATGGCGAGCACCGCGTGCAGCGGAAACCGCCGCCCCTTGCGCCCCCGCCGGTCCACGATCGCGCCCAAAACGTCCCACAGTGATCGCCCCATGAAGCCACAACCTGGGCAGTCTAAAGCAAAAGGCCGCCCCGGAAGTGGCCGCAGGCCCACCCAGCCATCTGGCCTAGGTCACTCGGTGTATTTCGATCTATCCCTGGTTGTGTTTACCTCACGCTATCGAGGACCTGCCCGATTTGGTGGAAACATGTT
>JBAPYK010000038.1:0-1704 GCA_049284695.1 Rhodoplanes sp.
TCGATCTCGCCTGGGTCGCCGCCGGCCGCTTCGATGCGTTCTGGGAGCGCGATCTCGGGCCTTGGGACATGGCGGCTGGGCTTTTGATGGTGCGCGAGGCGGGCGGCTTCGTCACCGATCTTGACGGTGGCGACGCGATCATGGCCAAGCACCAAATCGTTGCCGGCAACGAATTCATGCACAAGGCGCTGCTTGCCATGATCGGCGAAGCGGCGCGCGCTTGATTGAACCTCCTCGCCGATAGCGCCGACACATAAGATCGGCCGCCTTGACCCTCGAGCGACGCCGGTTAATCCTCAAATTCACCCCCTCCGACGCATTCATATCGGGAGCAGCCATGACTGAACGCACGCCCGGCTTTTCCACGCTCGCCATCCACGCCGGCGCGCAGCCCGACCCGACCACGGGCGCGCGCGCGACGCCGATCTACCAGACCACGTCCTATGTGTTTGAAAGCGTGGACCACGCCGCATCGCTGTTTGGGCTGCAGGCGTTCGGCAATATCTATACGCGGATCGGCAATCCGACCAACGCGGTGCTGGAGGAGCGGGTCGCCGCGCTTGAAGCCGGCACCGCCGGCCTCGCCGTGGCTTCGGGCCACGCTGCGCAAGTGCTGATCATGCACGCGCTGATGTCGCCGGGCGACGAGTTCGTGGCCGCGAACAAGCTCTACGGCGGTTCGATCAATCAGTTCAATCACTCCTTCAAGAGCTTCGGCTGGAACGTGGTATGGGCCGACCCGGACGATATCAGCAGTTTCGAACGCGCGATCTCGCCGAAGACCAAAGCGATCTTCATCGAGTCGATCGCCAATCCCGGCGGCGTGATCACCGATATGGCGGCGATATCGCAAGTGGCGAAGCGTGCGGGCGTGCCGCTGATCGTCGACAATACGCTCGCCACGCCCTATCTGTGCCGGCCGATCGACCACGGCGCCGATATCGTCGTCCATTCGTTGACCAAGTTTCTGGGCGGCCACGGCAACTCGATCGGCGGGCTGATCGTCGACGCCGGCACCTTCAACTGGTCGCGCGAGAAACGCTATCCGATGCTGTGCGAACCGCGCCCGGAATACCATGGCATCGTGCTGCACGAGACCTTCGGCAATTTCGCCTTCGCCATCGCCTGCCGCGTGCTGGGCCTGCGCGATTTGGGGCCGGCGCTCTCGCCCTTCAATGCGTTTCTCATTCTCACCGGCATCGAGACGCTGCCGCTGCGCATGCAGAAGCATTGCGAGAATACCCAGGCCGTCGCGGAGTGGCTCGCGCAGCATCCGCAGGTGACGTGGGTGAGCTATCCCGGCCTGCCGGGCGACCGCTACCATAATCTCGCGAAGAAATACGTGCCGAAAGGCTGCGGCGCGGTCCTCACATTCGGCCTCAAGGGCGGCTACGACGCCGGAGTCAAGCTCGTCTCCAACGTCAAGCTGTTCTCGCATCTTGCCAATATCGGCGATACGCGCTCGCTGATCATCCATCCGGCCTCGACGACGCACCGCCAGCTTTCCGACCCGCAGAAAGTGCAGGCGGGCGCCGGACCCGACGTGGTGCGCCTGTCGGTCGGGATCGAGGACAAGGAAGACATCATCGCCGACCTCGAGCAGGCGCTCGCCGCCTGACGCGAAAATCGCCCTTCACAAATCCCTCTTTCCGCGCGCGAAGGCGGGAGAGGGAGATTGCGCATCGATGGCTGCGGACAAGTACC
>JBAPYK010000039.1:0-1745 GCA_049284695.1 Rhodoplanes sp.
GATTCGCGCTGGGCGCCCTGCACGAGATTGCGCCGGCAGCGCCCACCCATTTCGGCGCCGCCGTCTCCTTCGCGCTGGCGCTGCTCGCCCGCGCGCTCGCGGCGGAAGGAGCCGGCCAAAGCCTGCCCCCGACAATCCGCGGGCAGGGCGGCTCGCCCCCGGCCCCTGCGGCCGGCCAAAATCCAAGGAATAAATTCCTATTCCCCCGCAGGGAAATGCGCGCGGGCCGCGCGGTGTTGGGGATCGAGCCGGAGGCGGCGGAGTTCGAGGGCGGCGCCCTTTACGGGCCGGGGCTCGAACTGCTCGGCCTCCCCATGGCGCGCGTGATCGGCCTGCGCGTCGCCCATGAGCGCGACGGCGCCTGGGCGATGGAAGAGGCGCTCCGCTGTCGCGCCATCGCCGCCGTGGTCGGCGAGTTCGCGCGGGCCACAAGCACGCTCGATCTCACCATGCTGCGCCGCCTGGCGCTGGCGGCCGGCGAAGGCGGCGGGCTCGGGCTCCTCCTGCGCCATTACGCCTGCCCTTTGCCGAGCCCGGCGATGACGCGCAGCGAAATTGCGGCGGCCCCCGGCGCGCGCGACGCGTTCGGCGGGCTCGGGCGGCCGGCCGTCGTTCTCTCTCTGGTCAGAAACCGCCGCGGCCCCACGGGGCGCTGGCTTTTATCGTGGGACTGCCATGAGCGCGCCTTCCATTCCGTCCCGCTATCTCTCGATCTGGCTCCGGCGGCTTGCGACGGACCGCCTGACGCGGCGCCGCGTGTCCGCGCCGGATGAAGGCGAGCACGCGCCGCTCATCGTCGCCCACATGGTCAAGAGCGCGCTGCGGATCGCGGCGATGAACGACGCGGCCGCGCGCCTGGGCCTCACGGTAGGCCTTGCGCTTGCCGATGCGCGCGCGCGCCATCCCGCGCTGGAGGTCGCGCCGAGCGATCCCGCGGCCGACCGGGGGCTGCTCGACGCGATCGCCGACTGGTGCGACCGCTACACCCCCCTGGTCGGGATCGATGCGCCCGCGGGCATCATGCTCGACGTCGCCGGCTGCACCCATCTCTTCGGCGGCGAGGCGGCGTTTGCCCGCGATATCGTCACGCGGCTCGCCGCCCAGGGTTTGCGCGCGCGCGTCGGCATCGCCGACACGCCCGGCTGCGCCTGGGCCGTCGCGCGATATGGCGCTTGGGCCGACATGCCTATTATTCGGGGCGAACCCAAAGGGCGAAGCCTGACATCCAAACTCGCAGGCACTGACTCTCCTTCACCTCTCCCCAGGGGGGAGAGGTCGCGAGCGCAGCGAGCAGGTGAGGGGGGCCGAACTTCGACAGATGGGTTTGAGCCCCCTCACCCGACGCCTTCGGCGTCGACCTCTCCCCGCCGGGGAGAGGTGAAGGAAGCAACAAGCGCGGGGTCTATGTATTCCGCGCGCGCACCGGCGTCCCGGAATGACGAGAACAGGCATATTGCCATCGTGCCGCCCGGCGCGATGCGGGAGGCGCTCACGCCGTTGCCGCTCGCCGCGCTGCGCCTCGAGCCGGAAACCGTCGCGGCGCTCGCCGATGTCGGGCTCAACCGCATCGCCGACGTGCTCAATCTGCCGCGCGCGACGCTCGCCGCCCGCTTCGATGCGAGCTTTCTGCGCCGTCTCGATCAGGCGCTCGGCCGCGAGGACGAGCCGATCACGCCGAAGCGGCCTGCGCCTTCCTACATGGCCGAGCAGCATTTCGCCGAGCCGATCGCGCGCGAACGCGACGT
>JBAPYK010000040.1:0-10583 GCA_049284695.1 Rhodoplanes sp.
TCATGGCGCCGATCGTGCGGATCAGGCGGAAATAGATCACGAAGCCGACGGCGGTCGCAAACACGGCGTTGATCAGCAATGCAATGACCGACGCGGCTGACGGCGCGCTATGCCATGGCGTTTCGAGGACTGCGCAGAGCGGAACGAGCACGATCGCCGCGCATGTCAGCGTTCCCGCCGCGGCCACCTCCGGCGGGATCGCGGCGAGCCGGCGGCCCAGAATGACGCTGATCGCGGAGGAGATCGTCGCGAGCAGGATGGCTGCTTGACCGACCATCGCCTGACCGAGCCCGGCAAGGGCGCTTGCTCCGGCGATGAGAACGACCCCGCCGAGCCCGATCGTGACTCCGAACAACCGCTCGCGCGTGATCGGCTCGTTACGGATCCAAATCACGCTGATGAGACAGACGAACAGCGGCGCGGTCGAGTTCAGGATCGCGGCGAGGGCGCTGTCGACCGATTGCTGACCATAAGCAATGAGCGTGTAGGGAAGCACGCAAGTGATGATGCCTTGAACGAACAGCCGGCCGATCAATCCTTTTGGGTTGGGAATCTTGTATCCCGACAGCCCGATGATCATCCACAGCGTCGCCGCAGCGATCAAGACGCGCACGGTTACCAGCGTTATCGGCGGAATAGTGGTGAGGGAGATTTTCGTCAGCGCGAACGGAACGCCCCACAGGATTCCGAGCAGAATAAGCAAGGCAAATTCGAACAGATTTCCCGCCTTGCCGCTCGTGGCCACCCGTGGCGCTCCGCTCACCGGCGTTACAGCACGGACGAGTCGACCAGGGCGCGAAACGCGTCAGCGCTCACCGGCTTGTGCAGCAGCCGGTAGGCGCCGTCGTCCGCTTGCGGCAGGCTGCCGTCGCCGCTGACGAGAAGCGCGGGTATCTCAAACACGCCTCGCAGCTTCTGAATCGCGTCAAGTCCGGTTGCGCCTTCCGACAGCCGGTAGTCGCAGATGATCAGGTCGGGTCGCTGCCCGATCTCGCGGAGTTGGGCCATCGCCTCCCGGTAGGTTTCGCCGGTGACGACCCGGAAACCCCAGGAACGCAGCAAGCCCTCTGTCGCCTCAAGGACTAAGGCGTCATCGTCAATCACCACGACAAGCTTGCCGGTCGATGCTGCGCGCGTCGTTCTCATGATAAGAAACCATCAATTTTCCAGGATAATAATCGGCCCACTCGATCGATTATGAAATCAGTCAAACGTCCCCAGACGAGGGTACTTTCGATCCAATACAGGGGCGACGTCAGCCGGCACCTTTGAGTTTCAAGCGTATACCTATGATTTCTTGTACTACGAAACTCCCTCGATGAAGCTCGTCGGCGTCCCCCGAGGCCAATTTACCGAACCAGGAGATGCGCAATGACGAAATCTACGCAACAGCCGATCCGTGCCGGCGACAAGGTGATCCGTGATGCTGCGACCGAAAACCAGGGCAAGGTGAAGCTCGGCGAGGCAGCTCCCATCTTCCGGCCCATCCGGGCAGGCGACCAGGTGACCCGTGACGCTGCGACCCAGAATCAAGGCAAGGTGAAGCTCGGCGAAGCGGCCCCGATCTTCCGTCCCGCGAAATAATTCGGTTACATGGGCGGATGGAAGGCTCCGAGCTTTCCGTCCACCGATGCGCGTGCGATGGAAGGCGCCGCGCTTTCCGTCCGCCAATGCGCGTGCGCGTATGCGCGCGACACTCTCGGTGAAGAAATAGAATGGCAGAACCAAGCAACGTCCCGCTGATCGAATTCTTCCAATTCATGCCGAGCTCGCGCCCGCCATGCCGAGCCGACCGCTCCGTGGGTGGCATCATTCCGGCGCGCGCGCTTCGTTATTGCGAAGCGATCACCACGGCTTCGGCGTTCGGCTACTACGTCTTCCTTCCCCTCGGCTTCAAAGTGGTCTGGGACGGCCACGACATGCTGTGGACCTATGACGGCGTCGACGAGTGGCTGCCGCTGACCCGCGATGGCGTGCAATATCCGCAGCTCACCCAGCGGTTTGACGAGATCGCGCCGCCTGAGCTGCGCGGGTTCGTGCCGCCGTTCCTCACCCCGTCGATTCAACCGGGCCAACTGCAGGTCTGGACCGGGTCGATCGCCAAGACCGCGCCGGGATGGAGCCTGTTGATCCGCAGCGTCGCCAATCTGCCGAACAGCTCGGCCTATCAGATGTTCGAAGGCATCATCGAAACCGATACCTGGTTCGGCCCGTTGTTCAACAATATCCGCATCGTCAAGACCGATACGCCGATCGAGTTCAGAACGGACACGCCATTCCTGCAAGTCCAACCCGTTCGCAAGGAATATTACGCCGACAAGTTTTTGCGGAACTTCGACGTCAAGGGGCTGGCGGAGCTGTCAGCCGACGAATGGAAGGCATATTACCGCACCGTGGTCGCGCCCAACGTCAATCCCGAGCGAACGCCAGGGAACTATGCCGTTTCGGTGCGAAAACAATCCCGTCATCTCTTTGCCGGCGAGACGACCGAATAACGGTTGTGCGCGTTTTTCGCGCGCTGGCCGGCGAGCTGTTATCAGCGCGCACTCGCGCGAAACCCTGTCGCGCCTGCGGACCCTGCATTGTTGGCGACCCCGGCAGGAATCGAATTGCGACCGTCAGCTTAGAAGGTTTCGACGGAGGCGCAGGCGCACATCGTGTCGAGAATGGGTAAGCCAGCCTTATCGCTTCGCGGGCGCGGGGGGCGAGTCGATCTGCACCGTCGCAGTCATGCCGGCGACCAGGCGAACGCCATCAGGTACGTGATTGATCTTGATCCGCACCGGCACGCGCTGCGCAAGCCGTACCCAGGTGAAGATGGGGTTGACCGTGGCAAGCCCTTGGTCATTGGGCTGGGCGTTTGCGACATTGATGCCCCGCGCGATGCCCGCCACCTCGCCTTGAATGATTTGGCTGTACCCCATCAGCTTGAGCTTCGCCGGATCGCCTTCGCGGATGGAAGCTAATTGCGTTTCTTCGAAGTAGGCGTCCACCCAGAACGAATCGGCGTTGACGACCGAGATCACGTTCCGGCCGACCGAGGCATAGTCGCCCAGCTGCGCCAAGAGATTGGTCACCCACCCGTTCACGGGAGAACGGATCTCGGTACGCTTCAGATTCACCTGCGCCTGATGAAGCTGGGCCTTGGCTTGGGCAATATTCGCCTGGGCACTGGCGTGTTGCGCGTTGAGGGCCGCGATTTGGCGCTCGGCGACCGCGACGGCTGCCTGCGCATTCCTGAGCGCCGCCTCATCCTGGCCCAGTGTCGAGGCGGTTCGCTGCTCCATCTGGACGGTTCCCACCTCCTTCTCGGCCAAGTCACGGTAGCGCGCCGCTTGCTGTTGCGCGAACGTCAGCGCCGCCTGCGCTTGTTCCACCTGGGCCTGGCTCGCGCTGACTTGCTCTTGCTGCACGGCGATCTGTGCTTCGATATCCTGTGCGTTGGCTTGCGCCTGGCGCACGGCCGCCTCGTTCAGCGCTACCGCGATCTTGTAATCGGTCGGCTCGATCACCAGCAGCAAGTCGCCTTTGTGCACGAACTGATTGTCAACCACCGGCAGCTCGACGATCCGTCCCGCAACCTCCGGCGCCATGGTGACCACATAGGTGCGCACGGTGCCGTCGCGGGTCCACGGCGCCCCCATATACGCGTTCCACATGGCCCAGCCGAGCACGGCGGCAATCCCGGTCGTGGCGAGGGTAATCAAGAGCGGAACAATTCGGATCCGCGCTCTGGTGGTTCGCGGTGATGGCTGAGCGGGGCGGACTACGTCGACTTCAGCGCTCTTGCCGCGAACATCGGCGGTCTTGCCACGCTCCGATTTGGTTTCAACTTCGGACATGATGAGCTCAGCGCGCGATGATGAGCACCATAGACGACAGCACGATGATGTACACGGCGAACACGAACAGCGCCGGATGCCAGACGTAGCGCAACAACCCGAAACGGCTCGCTATTCGCCGCGAGGCAATTGTAACGAGCCACGCGGCGATCATCAGCAACGAGATCGGCGCAACATAGACGCCGAGCAGATTGATCTCGACGAATTTCACCCGGGTTCTCCTGCGTCGAAGTAAGCGCGATGATTGATGAGAGCGTCGCAGATGAGCAGAATTCGGCCGCGTTCTCCCAGCGCGGCCGGGATCTGCGGGTCGGGGTCCGGCAGCGAGGCAAGGCGGTGATCGAGCCGCTCCAGCTCGGCGACCGCGGCGGCGCTGTCTCCTCGCGCCAACGCCTCGAGCGCCGAATCGAGCTCCGAGCCAAACCCAAGTTCAGGCATTGCGTTACGAAGGTGAATGATCTCGCTCCCGACCGACAGCGCCGTCACGAGCTGCGCGCGCTGCAGCGGTTCGGCTGCGTCCGGCAATGCCGCGAGCCGGCTATAGATGCGGCCTTCCCAATCGTCTGGCCGCCGTTGCACGGCGCCGGTCGCGAGCCGGCGCAAGTCGCGCAGAGTGAGCGCCAGCAGCCGCTGCGCCCGGAATGCGGGAGAGAGGGGCGGCAGCAAACGATACGAAAGGGCTCCGGCGCCGCAGCCCAAAACGATCGCCAGCGCGGAATTATAGAACTGGACGGTGTCGTAGCTCATCTGGTTGGCGGGCATGAGCATCGGCACAAAGTTGTAGGTCATGGCGACAAACATGAACGTCTGCCAGGGTTGCGTCGTCAGGGCGCCCACCGGTATCAAATAGAGAGCCATCACCAGGCTCAAACCGGTGAAGGTCACGACGTTCGGCAACAGCGCAAACAAGGCGATCGCGGCGCAAACCGCGGCAAGGGCGGTGCCCGCCATGAAAATCAGAGCGTTCGTGTAGGCCTCTTCCGCCCTGGGCGCCAACAGAGTCACCACAATGGCTGCGAAGGTGATGGCCAACGCGCCGTTCGGCCATGCGGTCGCGATCCAGAAAATTTCGACCGCGCCAATCGTCACGAACGCGCGCCCGCCATTGATAAGCGCCGGCAACCAATCGGGCACGTAGAGCAGCGCTGAGCGCCGCCGAAACCGGCGGCCAACGGGGTCGCCTGCCAGCAGGGCCAATCCATCGAGGACCGCAGCGAAGCCGGTGAGCACGCCCGCCGTCTGGTCGGCAAGCAGTCGCAGCGACGGCGTGCCGGCCGGCATCTCTGTCAGCGTTTGTGCCGCCGCATCAAACGCACGGCACTTTTCGCTCGGCTCGGCCATCCACCGGTCCGGCTCGCTTTCTCGCGCAGCGGACCGCATCTCCGGCGGAATCCTGCGCAGCACCGCATCGACATCCTGCCGAACCGCATCTTTCGGCAACCGCACGAGCCGCGTCACGATGCTGCGCCAGGCGGCGAGCGCGGCAAAAAGCCCTTCGATTGCAGTCCGCAGCTCGGGTGAATGATAGCGCAGCGTCGACGACTCTCCGATCGCCTCGTCGATCGCGGGGTCGAGCGCAGTGACCCGCCGGATGAGTTCTCGTCGAACCGGCTGCAAGGTGTCGGAGGAGGTGAACCCCGCCAGCGCCAGTGTGGAGGCAAACCCACGTGCGATTTCGGCTGACACCGCTGCGAATTGCGCCGCCAGCCGCCGCGGTGCGGCGCCGAAATCGGTCCCTGCGAGCACGATGCCGGCGCTCACGATGCCGATCCAGATCTCGCTGACGCGGGTGATGGCGAGAGTGAAAGCCTCGCCGTTCAGGCCGCCGGTGGCGCCGAGCTGGTCGCTGGCGATGATCACCGCCGTATAGCCGGCCAGCGCCGCCGCGTAGGACGCGAAATTGTGCAGGAGCGTGGTGACGAGGGCACACACTCCGACCCACAGGGCCAGACTAACGAGAAAACCGAAGCGGTCTTGCGGGAAGCACGCGGTCAGGACGACGATCGCGACGGCGCCGACCACGGTCCCGATCATGCGGAACCAGCCCTTGCGAAGCGACGCGCCGAGATGCGGTTGACACACCAGCGCCGCGGACACAGGGGCCCAAAACGCATTGTCGAGCTCAAGCCAGAATGCCACGTAAGTAGCGAGACAGACCGCGGCCCATAGGCGCAGCCCAAACAGCAGCGGCGGGCCGGCGTTCCGCGCCACATTCGCCAATGCGAGCTCCCATCCGGCAATCGGAGCCCGATCCGGCGTCAGCTCGCCTTTCCCTGTAGCATCCGCCATTCTCAGGCCGTCCATTCTCAGCTACTTCGGCCGTGCGCGCCTCCGCCGGCGCGGATAGCTGCGGAGCAGCAAGCACTCACAGGCCATCAGCATTGAACATTGGCATATCTGGCGTGGACTTGCTTTAGGCCTCAGCCTCATCGCATCGAGATTGGACAGATTTCCGTTCCACTATCTTGTGCTACCCTTCTGGCATGGACAATGGGCAAGCCAAGGCGACCGTTTTAGGGTTTAATGACTGCATCAATGCAAGAGATATTGAGCGTTTGCCACAGATGATGACCGACGATCACGTCTTCATAGATGCATCTGGCAACAGTGTTTCTGGCAAGCCGGCATGCGTAGGCGCGTGGCAACGATTTTTCGCAGCGTTTCCCGACTATCGCAACGATTTTGCGCAAATTTATGCCAATGAAGAGTTGCTTGTCATAGTCGGCTGTTCTTCTTGCTCAGACCCGCGTCTCGACGGTCCGGCATTCTCGACGGTCCGGCATTGTGGACGGCCAAGGTGCGGGGTCATCGCGTTTCGGAGTGGCGCGTGATCGAAGATACCGTGGTAAACCGCAACAAGCTGGGCGTGGCGCAATAGACCCACGTGCGATGTAGTCCTGAGGTTCGAAAATGGCGACCCCGGCAGGAATCGAACCTGCGACCGTCAGCTTAGAAGGCTGCTGCTCTATCCGCTGAGCTACGGGGCCAAATGCCATCTTCCGAGTGCCGGCCTGCCGGCGGCATATCCGCCGAACGGCGTCGGATACGCTGATAAATAGCCGATGGCGCGCCGACAAAAAAGGGCGCGTTGCGAGCGGCTCGTTCGGAACGGGAGCGCCGTCGTCCCGCACGCACGGACTTTCAGCCGCACACGGATCGTCCGCCCCGTCCGCGCCCGCCGCGTGCGCTGGAGTCCAATGGATACGCGCCGAGCCCCTGCGGCCCGCTGTAGGCGCGCGAGCCGCGCTGCGAACGCTCCTATAGAAGCCGCGCCCGAGCCTGCCGGTGGCGCGGTTGCCGCCCGGCGGCAACTCCGCTAGACCAACCCCATCTCCACAAAAACCGTCAGTCCCAAATAATGCCTGAGCTTATTCTTGCCGTTCACAACGGACCCCATGACGCGGTCGCCGCCGTCTTGGTCGATTACGACCTGAAGGCGGCCGTTCAGCTCGAACGCCTCACCCGCATCAAGAGCGACGGCGGCTATCCCCACCCGTCGATCGAGGAGACGCTCGGCATGGTCGGCGCCACGCGGCGCGACGTGGACGTGTTCGCGGTGAGCCGCTCCGACTATCCGGTGAAGTATTTCCACCATTTCCGCGGCTGGCGCTGGGTCCGCGAGCAGTGGCGCACTTATGTCGAGGGCAAGAAGGAGCGCTGGATCCCGCGCGAGACGCTGCGCGCGAACACGCCGAATGTCGAGGATTTTTTCGACGTGCCGGCGCTCCAGCGCGATCTCGGGCTGCGCGACGACGCGACGGTCTATTTCTACAACCATCATCTCGCCCACGCGCTGCCGCCGCTGTTCTACACCGAATGGGAGGACGCGCTGCTCGTCACCTCCGACGGCGGCGGCGACACCGTCAATCACAGCCACCGTCACTTCGCCAACGGCAAGCTCACGACGATCTATGGCGGCGACGAGTGTCTCCTCGTTCCCTATCAGATCGACAGCATCGGCCAGGCCTACGCGGCGGCGACGAAAGCGCTCGGCTTTCGCATGAACCGGCATGAGGGCAAGCTGACCGGGCTGTCGGCGATGGGGGAGCCGATCTTCGCCGACCGGATCGGCAAGCACTTCCACGTCAATCAGGCCGGGCGCATCCAGACCGACTTTCCGCGCAATCGCGAGATTTTCGAGCTCATGGAGGACATCGCGAAGGGAAGCCGGCGCGAGGACGTCGCCGCCTCGATCCAGAAGGTGCTGGAAGACGTAATGCTGACCTCGGTGCGCACGCTGCTCAAGAAGCATCCGGCGCGCCATCTCGGGCTTGCCGGCGGCGTCTTTGCCAATGTGCGGCTCAACCGCACGCTCGCCGAAAAGCTCGACCTCGACGAGATCTTCATCTTCCCGCCGATGGGAGACGAAGGATTGCCGGTCGGCGGCGCGCTCGCCTATCTCATGAAGCGCGACGGCCTCGACCGCTGGCTTTCGCAGCGGCATCGTCTCGACAATGTCTATCTCGGCCGCGACTACACGACAGAGGCGGACGCGGCGCTCGGCAAGATCGCGGGGCTCCGGCGCCTCTCGGGCGATCCGGTCGCGGCGGCGGCGAAGCGGCTCGCCGCGGGCGAGCTCGGCGCGGTCTATACCGGCCGCATGGAATATGGGCCGCGCGCGCTCGGCGCGCGCTCGATTCTCGCCAACCCGTCGCGGCGGGAGACGCACGACCTGCTCAATCAACGCCTCGAACGCACCGAGTTCATGCCGTTCGCTCCCGTCGTCCCGGCGGAGAAGGCGGCCGAGGTGTTCGACGTCAACTCCGTCAACGGCTATGCCTGCCGCTTCATGACGATCACCTGCGACGTGCGCCCCGCCTGGCGCGAACGCATCGCCGCCGTGGTCCATGTCGACGGCTCGGCGCGGCCGCAAACGATCGAACGCGCGACCAATCCGCTATATTACGACTTGGTCGCCGGTTTCGAGCGCGAGACCGGCACCCCGGTGCTCGTCAACACGAGCTTCAACGTGCACGAGGAGCCGATCGTCAACACGCCGCGCGAATGCGCGCAGGCGCTGCTCGACAAGCGCATCGACTTCGTCGTGACCCAACGGGCGATCTACGAAGCGGCTTGATTGGGGCTGACCTCCGTCGGGAGGTGGTCAACCAGAAATATGCGACGCCCTCGCTGTTCCGTCATCCTGCCCACTTACAACCGCGCCAAGAGTTTGCCGAACGCGGTGGCGAGCGTGCTGGCGCAGGACGAGCCCGACTTCGAACTCATCATCGTCGATGACGGTTCGACCGATGAGACCCAAGCGTGGCTGAAAACGCTCGACGATCCGCGCATTCGTTTGGCGCGGTCCGAACGCAACCAGGGCCCGAGCGCCGCGCGCAATCTTGGGATCGCGATGGCGAGCGCCCCGGCGATCGCCTTCCTCGACTCCGACGACGTCTATTGCGCCCGCCGGCTGTCGCTGCCCTTGGCCGTGCTCGAGCGCGAGCCCGAGGTGATTTGCACGCTGTCCTCTTCGCGCAAGGAGGACAAGCACGGGCAGGGGAGGGCGGCGCCGCTGCCCGATGTGAAACTCGCCGCGCCCGCCTTCGAATGGGCAATGCTCGCCGACCTCGTCGGCGTGGAAAGCACGAGCATCACCGTGCGGACCGAACACGCGAAGAAAGCCGGCGGATTCGATGAGACGCTGCGCCGGACGGAAGACCGGGAATTCCTCATCCGGCTGGCGCGGCTCGGCGCCTTGCGGGTTCTGCCCGACATCCTTTTCGAGAAGAGCTGGTCGGCGGACGGGCTGTCCAACGAATGGGCGGGCGCGGGCCGCGACCTGATCCCCTATTTCCGCGCGCGCCCGGAATATCTGGGCGCTTACCGGAAGCTCGGGCATTACCTCGCGACCAAAATCCTGGTCATGCATATCCGCCATCGCGATTTTGCGAAATTCATCGCCGAAGTCCGCCGCTTCCGCGCGGCGGGCCTGCTCGACGCCGGCCTCATGCGGCTCTGGCGCGACCATCTCGAGGTGAAGCGGTACCGTCGCGCGCACGCGACGGCAGCGGCGCTGGCGGCGCTTGCCGGCCCCCCCGCGGATTGGGCCTAACGCTCTGTCTGGGCTAAACGAATCGACCGCTTCGCAAGCCGGGAATCGATCGCTTTTTCCGCGTGGGATCCTCCCGGGCCTCCATCCTTATGCCGTGATGGTCGTGCATAAGAATTGTGGGGAAGGATTCCGGCCGGGGGGCAAGATGAGACCAATCTTTGCTGCAGCTCTGATTGCGGCCGCGTTCGCACCTTCGGAGGTGCTGGCGGGGGAACGTGTGGGCGACGCCGCCTTGGGGGCGCTATCCGGAGCGGTCGTGCTGGGACCGGTCGGGGCCGCCGCGGGCGCGGTGATCGGCTACACGGCCGGACCCGGGATTGCGCGCTCGTGGGGGATCGGCGGCTACAAGAAACGTTACGGCCGCCGATCGGTGCGGCGCGCGGCGAAGTCCAGTCGAACCGCCACGACGCAGAAGAGTTCGAACCGCAAAGGCCAATGGTACAACGTGATCCGGCAATAGCCTGGCCGGGATCGCAGGGCCGCCTAGGCAGCGGTCGAATGGCGCCGCGCCAAGAGCGGTTCCAATCGGGGGCTAATATACGATTAGGGATTTAGTTGACTAATATCCAAAGGAGTTCCCCCGGCTCTGCCGGGGTGGCAGTAGAAGTTTGACGTTTAAGGGGGTCCATCGACGAAGCTTCCGAATCGTGAGCCGCCAAGCACACGAAGGGGAAGTCCATCGATGG
>JBAPYK010000041.1:0-3515 GCA_049284695.1 Rhodoplanes sp.
CTCATCTCCCGTTCGAGCGCTACGCGGACGATGTCATCTGTCACTGCAAGAGCGCCGAGGAGGCGCGGGCACTCTGGGGTGCGATTGCGGACCGCTTCGCGGCCTGCAAGCTGGTGCTGCATCCACAGAAGACGAAGATCGTCTACTGCAAGGATGTGAACCGGCGCAGCAACTTCCCCGACATCTACTTCGACTTTCTTGGCTTCCAGTTTCGGGCCCGAAAGATCATGTGGGTGAAGGCGGACAGGCGCATCTTCGCACACAGTTTTCAACCCGCCGCCAGCCCGAAGGCGTTGGCGCGCATCGGCCGTGATATCCGCAGCTGGGCGCTGCATCACCGCAGCGACAAATCTCTGACTGAGCTGGCCCAGATGTACAACCCGTGCATCCGCGGCTGGATCGCCTACTACAGCCACTTCTACAAGACGCAGCTGCGTCCGACCCTGAAACGGATCGATGCCTTTGTCATCCGGTGGGCACGTCGCAAGTTCAAGCGGATGCGCCACCAGACCAAGGGCGCGAGAGATTGGTTTGAGCGGCTACGCCGCGCCAACCCGACACTCTTCGCTCATTGGCCGCTATGTCATGGCAACGGCCGAACATCGGGAGCCGTGTGACTCGAGAGGGTCATGCACGGTTCTGGGAGCGCCCGGAGGTGAAATTCCTCCGGGCGACTCGACACGGGCTGCCGTGCAGACGGCGTATCGGTCACGGAAGGTCTGCCTTCATCTGCGGAAGGTCAATGCCCCGCGCCCGCCATTGGCAGCTCGACCCCAACTTCCGGACCAACCCGAACGGTAGCTGGCACGGAAGGATCGGTAGAGTCGAGGATAGGCGCGGTAGCTTGGGCCGTGCGGCATCGCTCCGTTTCCTATCCCCGCTCATTGAACCGGACGTGCCGATCTCCGGCATCCGGCTTGTATGGGGCTTTTCTTGTCAAGCGGTTCAAGTCAATTTTTTCTGCGCTCCATCTTCTTCCCATTCTTTGGTTCGGCCGCGCCGCAGGCATTCTTCCGCCCCGGCCATGGATTTCTCGGGCGGCCGCGCGCAGGCGCCGTCAAGGTCGGCCGCCGCACCGACATCAACTCACACTGTGTGATTGCCAGGCCGTACCTTGACGGTGGCGAGCACGGCGGCATCCTGCCGGCGATGGGGCGGCTGGCGGGAATGTTGATCCGAGGGGAGCCCGCCTTGGCCGTGCCGTGGTTGCACGAACCAAGCTTGTATTCGGTTTGATCCATTTGGATCGCAACCATGAAGCAGTCTTCCGCTTCTGTGGCAGGGCTCCGAGGCGGCGGGGCCATTCTCTCCACGGCATTGCAGCCATAGCCGGATTCGGCTTGCCGCCACCTCGGACCGTCGTCGATCGCCTATCGCCGCAGAGGCGTAACAGGGATCGAACCTATGTCTCGTGCTTTCAAATCCCTTCTCAATGGGCCGGCCGCAGCGCCACGCCTTCCGGCACTTCTCCGGTCGTGACCATCCGCCAGAGCGCAATCAGCAGCTTGCGCGCCAGCGCAACGATCATAGTCGTCTTGCGTGCGCCGCTCGGCCCCTCGGTGCGCAAGCGGAACCATTTCACCAGTGCGCTTTGTTTCTGGAATTGCAGAAAACGCCAGGCGAGTTGGATCAATCCACGACGCACGCGCGCGTTGCCGGCCTTGGCAAGGCCCTTTTCCCGACGCTTGGTACCACTCTCATCGGGTGAGCCCGTGAGCCCGGCATAGCGCGCCACCGCTCGGCGATCGCGCAAGTTCCGCGACAAGACTTCCTGCACCAACATGTCGGCCGTCTCAATCGCAATGCCGATTACCTTGGCGAGCAGCCGCACCATCGCGTGCGGGCCAGTGTCGGGGGCACGCTGAAGCCGCTCGATCCGCGACTTTTCGATTTCGACAATCTGCTCGCGCACCAGCGCTAACCGCGCCATATCGCGCCGGAACTCTTCGAGAATGTTAGGCGGCAGCGCCGTGCCCTCCGGCGTGCGCAACGTCCCCAGTCGTTCCGGCGCTTTGCGCAGGTGCGCCTTGAACCCCCGAATGCCGAGCCGGGCAAGCGCACTCTTCATGCGGTTGATGATGCGCGATCGTTCGCCCACCAAGCTCTCGCGCTCCCGGCTCGGACGCCGCGCATCCTCCTGCTCAAGCGTGGGAATCGCGACCATGCCGCAATGACCGCGCTCGCCGCGCAGCCAACCCAGCAGCACGCGCATCAGCATCGCAACATCAAGACGATCCGTCTTGGCGCGCTTCCTCTCGCGCGAGACCGCCACGCTCGCTGAGTGAATGATATGAACCTCAATCCCACGCGCAATGAGCCAGCGCGCCAGCCAGAAACCGTCGCGCCCGGCTTCATAAGCCACGACAATGCGAGCGATAGTCCGGCCAGCCTCCACCGCCTCGCCTCGCCACCGCTCGATCAGTCGCAGCACAGCTGCCGCATCAGGATCTATTTTCTTCAACGGCTGGCGTTCAACACCCGGCACGGACGCGGCAACAAGCCAGCTCCTTGCGCCCATCTCAATCACCGCAACCAGCGTGCTCGAATGCTCGAAAGCAACAATAGAACGGCTTAGATCGTTCACTTGCACCATGAGGGACCTCCATCGGTTGATCAAGCGACGATGGTGCCACGACCTCCGCCGCCTGCCCCATAGCTTCTCTCCGACTGGTTTCACCGTGAGGCACGCAGCGGGGCCGTAAGGGGCAGGCGTTCGAGACGCAGCAGACCGCGTTCTCCGTAGACAACTTCACAGGAGAACCGACGGGTGCCGCGTCCTGCCACTTTGTGCCGTCGGGCGAGGAAGTCGCGAACACGCTCGTAGACGTATCGGTCAACGCCGCGGAATGCCGATCGGCGCGTCCCGTGGCAGAAGTAGTTTGACCAGCCAAGCAGAGAACTGTTCAGCGTGTCGCGCACTTCGGGCCACGGATCGGTGTTGCCCGACACCAGCAGATTGCCAACCTTCGTCTTGAGCCGTTGCACGCTCTTCTTGGACGGGCTCGCGCTCAGATACCAAGAGCCGTTCGCTTTGTAACGGTGAGGTCCGAACGAGTAGCCGAGGAAGTCGAAGCGTTCTTGCCGAGCATTCCTCAACGAGGTCTTGGCCTCGTTGAGTGTCAGCCCAAGCCGCGTCATCACTGCCTTCGTCCACGCCAGCGCCTCGGCCGCATGTCCGCGACTGAGGATGACGAAGTCATCGGCATACGCGATGACGTGTGCACGGAATGCTTCTCCGCGCCGGGTCAGCCGCCAGTACTTCAGGAACCGGTTCATGTAGATGTTGGCAAGCAATGGGCTCGCGACGCCGCCCTGAGGCGTGCCACGCGTGTTGCACTTGCCGCCACCGATGCGCCGGGTCCTGTCGTTATCATCCAAATCCTCGATCGGCGCTTTCAGCCACAGCTTGATCAGCCGCAGCGCATGCCGGTCCACAATCCGACGAGCTACACACTTCATAAGATCGGAGTGCGGAATTGAATCGAAGTACTTGGACAGATCGGCGTCGACCACGT
>JBAPYK010000042.1:0-3173 GCA_049284695.1 Rhodoplanes sp.
TGTCGCTAACCGGCGTCAAAACCGCGGCCTCGATCTCCGCGCGGAAACTCTCGAACGGCACCACGCCGGCAATCATTTCCAGCGGATCGCCCTTCGCCGTGATCGCCGCAAGCCGTCGGTCCGCATCAAAGAATCCAAATTGTCCCATCGTCCCCACGCCCGCGAATCTTGTTGTCACAAGTCAGACTCGCACAAATTCGCGGAGGTCGCTATTTTTCGAGGTGCCCTTAAATTGGACATCTCCTCCTCGCTCACTTTGCGCCGGTCATGGTCGACCGGGCGCGGCGTAGTTCGGAAAAAACGTTCGTCTCGAGCTGCCATCTCGTCACAGATCAACACGGCACGGGTAAGCGCTCGCGCCCCGGGGTGATGCCGCGTGGGTTACGCGTTGCGGCGGCCGGGCCTACCAGAACCTCTTGCTCACCGCCGAGAAGAAATTCTGGCGCTGCGTCGAGAGCGGGGAACCGCCCCGCTTGTTCGGGATCGAGCCGCCCAAGCCGCGCATCGCCGCCGTGCGTGTCGTCGACATGACCGGCTCCAATTCCTGGGCGGAGTTCGCCACTATCTTTTGCAATACCCGTAACGCCTTTCTTGCGCATGAACGGGCGATGCTGAACTTCATGCTTTCGGTGGTCAAGAGCATCAAGCCGAGAGATCAGATCGAGTCGATGCTCGCGACCCAGATGGCCGGGATCCACGTGGCGACCATGCGGATGATGGAGCGGCTTGCTAACGCCGACGATACCGCCAGGCTGGACAGCACCGAGCGTGCGCTCAACAAACTCGCGCGGACCTTCGCAGCCCAGGTCGAGGCGCTCAAGCGCTAACGCACTGGCGGCGAGCAGTCGGTCACAGTGCAGCACGTGTCGGTCAGCGATGGGGGCCAAGCGATCGTTGGCAATGTGACCCAGGCCTCGCGCGAAACCGCGGCGGAGCAGGTCGCGAAGTTCTCGGCGCGGAGGCGAATGAGCCAACCGCGGTCGCCGTCCCACGAAGGGGCGCGAAGATCGATGGCAAATCATCCCCGTAACACCTGGCCGATGCGCTCGAGCCTCCGATGCGGCGCAAAGACACGTTCGGGCAAACCCTCCATGTCGCCGGCGTGAGCGGCAAAAAACGCTGCTCCGCGCCACGTTTATAGATTTCACACGGGTCGCTCACGCCTCGTTTGCGAGCATGGCCGCGATTCCCATCCAGGATGATGCCAACGTGACGCGGCACGGCTGCTGCTTAATCTGATCGAGAAGTCGGCGCTCGTAAATCCAATACAGGAAACGGAGGAGAAATGATGAGGCCCTATATTTGTCAGGGCGCGTTCGTTCTGTTGCCTTCTGCCCGTCGTCGAGCCGGGCGGAGGCACCCGAAGACTGAGTGGTACACATTCTTGACCTTGTATTGACAATGTCGGTACAATGATTAGATGTTTTTCCTCCTCTTGAGAAAGCGAGGCCTACCCATGCCGGCGCCTGCCCGACGCAAGGACGACGTGATTCAAATCCGCGCCTCTGCTGAGGCGAAAGCAATTCTCAACCGAGCTGCGGCACTGCGCGGTCAGAAACTGTCGGAGTTCATGTTAGAGAGCGCCCGCCGGCAGGCTGAGGAAACGATCCTCGATCAGCGCACGTTCTTCTTGGACGACAAAGCGCACAAGCGCTTTCTCTCGCTGCTCGATTCGCCCCCACAGCCCTCCGCGAGGGCGCGCACTCGGTTGAACCGAAAATCGCCGTGGGAGTCATGAGCGCGCCCTCGGGGCGCCTGCGCGCTCCGGAACCGCTTGCCCCTCGGCACAATGTCTCGCGGTTTACAAATGGCATTCATTCTTCGCTCGACCATTGGCTGCGCGAACGTGCCAGTTCAAGCGAGGGGCTTTCTGCCCGAACCTATGTGACCTGCCCATCCGACGAGCCGAACCGAGTCGTCGGGTACTTCTCGGTATCAACAGCCCTCGAACAGCGCAGCGCGCTCCCTTCGGCTAAGCTCCGCCGCGGCATGCCTGCGCAAGTGCCGTTGCTGTTGATAGGGCGGCTCGCTGTCGACGCAGACTGGCGAGGCCGGGGCGTCGGGTCCGCGCTCCTAGCCGACGCCTTGCGACGGTGCCTCAGAGCTTCGGAGATCGCCGGAGCCCGAGGCGTGGTCGCCCACGCCATCGACGAGGCCGCCGTGGGGTTTTACGAGCGCCACGGTTTCCTGCGTTCCCCGCTTGGCGAGCGCGTCATGCCGATGCCGATCGAAACGGTTCGGTCCCTGGTTGGAACCACCGCACCCTAACACTCAGGGCGGGCGCTCATTTGCTTCTCTTCGAAACTGCTAGGGCTTTTTCAACTAGCCTCCGGATAGCCTCGGAACGGGTAGGAAGATCCGGCTGCTTCCTCCTCCATTCGTCGACCGAGATCAGGAACGATCGGGGGACGCGCATTTCGAAGCGCTCCGTTTTTTCTTCTTCCATCGCCCTTGACCGTAATGTACGTACATGCAATAGTACGGATGCGGTGCGGTCGCGCATGCTCAAACGCCTATGCCGCAGCCTAACCCGAGCCAAAGAGTTGACCCATGGCGCAGGCTAACGATGCCTTTACCACACCGGCGGGCCAGGCGGAGTCCCGGCCGCCGCACAATTCACACCCACCGAAGCAGCACACGTCAATCTTATAGCTCAATAATGGGACGCGTGCGATTGCGCACGACCGGACGGATTCCGCCGATTTCGCGGAGCACTCCGAGCTGCGGGCAGAGCTGATGGCGGTGCGGGCCTGCGTTGACGCTCGCTTCCAACGGCGGGGGTAAGATCATGACGCAGTTCGAGAAGATCTCAGGGCGCCGCGCTTTCATTGGCGGCTCGGACGCCCGCATCATTATGGGAGATGACGAGGCTACCCTTCTCCGCCTCTGGCGCGAGAAGTGTGGTGAGATCGAGCCGGAAGATCTCTCCGACAACCTCCTCGTCCAGCTCGGGGCGGTCACTGAAGACCTCAACCGGCGCTGGTTCGAGCGCAATACTGGCCAGTCCGTCATCGACGTCCAGCGCCATGTCCGACACCCGGTGTTGCGATGGATGGCCGCGACCCTCGACGGCATGGTGGAGGCGACCGGGGCGGTGTTCGAGGCCAAGTTCATGCTGCCCTGGTCGTTTTCCGAAGAGGGGGCCGCCCAGAAGCATATGGCCCAGCTGCAGC
>JBAPYK010000043.1:0-8460 GCA_049284695.1 Rhodoplanes sp.
TTGGCTGACGCCACCTTCCATCATCTGTTGCTTACCTTTGATACCGATCTCGCCGATGCGGCGCGCGCCGGGCGATGCGCGCGTCGCGGCGGTGCGCTGCATCCCGCCTGCTATCCGCGCAAGCTGCGCGGCCGGCTATGCCGGCTCGGGCCTGAGCATGACCGGCGCTTCAGCTTCTGCTGTGCGGTCGATGGTTGCCGGTCGCGGGCGACGCCGCCCTCGCTGCGCTTTCTCGGCCGCAAGGTCTATCTCGCCGCGATCGTGGTGCTGGTGGCGATCATGCGGCACGGCGTGACGACATCCCGGATGGGACGCCTCTCGCCAGTCATCGGCGTCGACCGCCGCACCGTTGAGCGCTGGCGCGCATGGTGGCGCGAGGGCTTCACGGCGATGCCGTTCTGGCAGGCTGCTCGCGCCTCCTTCATGCCGCCGATCGATCCCGAGCGTCTGCCGGCATCGCTGCTCGAACGCTTCTCCGGTGACGACACCGATCGCCTCGTCGCGCTGTTGCGTTTTGTCGGCCCCGTCACCGGAGGCTGTGCGCACGCTCGATAGTGGCATTCCAACATCCGCACAGGATGCTCGTCGCCGGGGTGTCGCGGTTGCTTCTAGGGTCGGTGCTCTCTGGTCAGAGGAGCGCCGGCATGTCCCAGCAGGCACGAGGTCCACGTGTCCATGAGCGGTGGGCGCATTTGCGCTTCTCCGTGATCGGCCAGCTGTTGGCGGCGCCGCCGGGCAAGGGTGAGCTGAAGGCCGCGATCGCGGCGCTCGCCGCACGCGCATGGCAGCATCCGACGACCGGTGACCCGGTCCGGTTCGGCTTCTCGACCATCGAACGATGGTACTACCGGGCGCTGAAAGAGCGCGCCGATCCGGTCGGCGTGCTCCGCCGCAAGCTGCGCACCGATGCCGGGCAGCAGGTCGCGATCAGCGATGGGGTGCGCCAGACCGTTCTCGCGCAGTACGCGGCGCACAAGAGCTGGAGCGTAAAGCTCCATCACGACAACCTCGTTGCGCTGGCCGAGACGACGCCCGAGCTTAGGCCCCTGCCTTCCTACGCCACGCTGCGCCGGTTCATGAGCGCCAACGGCCTCGACAAGCGGCGGCGCGTGACATTGCGCCGAACCGAGGGGGCCGAGCGCGCCGCGGCCCGCATCGTCGATCGCGAGGTGCGCCGCTACGAGGCCGAGTATGTCAACGGTCTGTGGCACTGGGACTGCCATCACGGCTCGCGCAAAGTGCTCACCCAGCGTGGCGAGTGGGTGACGCCGATCCTGTTCGGCGTGCTCGACGACAGATCGATGCAATGGTATCTGGCCGAGACCGCAGAGGTCGTCGCGCACGGACTCAGCCAGGCGTTCCAGAAGCGCGGCTTGCCGCGCGCCGCGCTGAGCGACAACGGCGCGGCGATGACGGCCGCGGAGATCACAGAGGGGCTCACGCGTCTGGGCATTCTGCACCACACCACATTGCCTTACAGCCCCTACCAATATGTGGCGCAGCGCGTTATGTGGCGCAGGTGCCGAGAAGGTTCCTGTGGAGCGCCGATCCGCAGTTCTTACGCCACATATCCAGGCACGATTGATCGGTCCCCGCCATCAACGGCGGAGGATCGATCATGCATGAAGAACTGTTCAAGAAGCCTTCTGTCGCCGCTCGCTATAGGACCGGACCGTATGCCGAGGCTCGCGAGCGCTATCTGAGGCAAGCGCACTCGGACGGGTACTCCCGCTCGACGCTGGAGCGCATGGCCTGGGCCCTGCTCATCGTCGCAGAGGCCGTTCGTGACCACGGTGGCCATATCAGCCTGTCGCAGCTCGAGCGACAGGTTGGCCAGCGCATCCGGCTGCGCAACACGCACCGGCCCTCGGAGCATACGGCCGGGCTGCTGATGCGCTTCGGTGGGGCTTGGCTGCGCAGCATCGGCGCGTTGGCGCCCGCTAGTGAGCCGCCTGTTCGCTTTGATCGCGAGCTGCACGCCTTTACAGAGTTCATGCGTGTCGAGCGCGGACTCTCGCCCGTCACCATCGCGACGCGCCAGGAGCGGATGCGCTGGCTGTTCGCCTCGTTGCCCGCCCGGCTGCGATCGCTCGGCGAGATCACCGTCCAAAACATCGACGCCTTTCTGGAGGCGGAAGCCCGACGCGGTTGGAGCCGAGGCTCGCTGCATGCCTTGGGCAGCAGCGTGCGCAGCTTCTTCCGGTATGCCGCTCAGCAGGGCTGGTGCCGGGCCGATCTCGCACTCGGCATCGACCTGCCGCGCCTCTACGCCCTCGAGGACGTGCCCAGATCGCCAACCACTCAGGAGGTGGACCGGCTGTTCGAGGCCACGGCATCCGGCAACGATCCAGTCAGGATCCGCGACCATGCGATCTTGTCGCTGCTGATCCATTACGGCCTGCGCCGAGGCGAGGTCGAGCGATTGACCTTGGACGACCTCGACTGGGTCGCCGAGACGATACGCGTCACGAGACCCAAGCTGCGCCGGCCACAACTCTATCCGCTTTCGGTGCCGGTCGGCGCGGCCATCCTGCGCTATCTGCGCGAGGCGCGTCCGCGGTGCGCGCACCGCGCCGTCTTCCTCACCATCAAGGCGCCCTTCCGCCCGCTGTCGGCGCCGAGCATCAGCGCCATGGTGCACATGCGTTTGAACGAGCAGGGCGTGACGCTGAGCCGGCGCGGCGCGCACAGCCTGCGTCATGCATGCGCCAGCCAGCTCCTGGACGCGGGCTTCACTATGAAGCAGATCGCGGATCATCTCGGCCACCGCAGCATGAACAGCACGCGAGTCTATACTAAGATCGACCTGCGCGGCCTACGTCAGGTGGCCGAGCTCGACCTGGGGGCGCTGCTGTGAAGACAGTTGCCGCCACGACGAGCTACATCGAGCACAATCGCCATCTCGGCAAGCGGTTCAATACGGAAGAGGCCGTCCTGACCGCCTTCAGCAGGTCGCTTGGCGATGTATCGCTGGGTCGCATCCGCCCTGTGATGATCTCGCGCTTTCTGGATCGTGAAGGAACGAGCGATGCGACCGTGAGCCGGAAGCGCCGAGTGCTTGCGGGCTTCTTCCGCTTCGCGGTCAGCCGGCATCTCCTGCAATCATCGCCAATGCCGCGCTGCGTGCGCAAGGGCCGCCCCTCGTCCTGCACGCCCCACATCTATTCCGAGGCGGAGCTGAAGCGATTGCTCGCGGCCGTTCCTCCTGCGACTGGGCGGCGCTCCGACATCGATGCAACCACGCTGCGCATGGCCCTGCTGTTGCTGTTTGGAGCCGGACTGCGCCGCGGAGAGGCGCTGCGTCTCAAGCTCACGGACGTCGATGGGCCGCAATCTCTCCTCCATATTCGTGGAACGAAGTTCTTCAAGACCCGCATCGTTCCAATCGGTGCGAGCCTCAACACGGCGCTGCAGGCGTTCATAGCAACGCGGCGCCGGCACCACGCGACAGACGACGGTATGCTGTTCACCAAGCGGGATGGCACGCCCTTGACCGGCTCAGCGATCGCCGCCGCCTTTCGCCGACTGCGCAAGATTGCCGGAATCGAGAGGGAGGGTGGTGCTCGCCATCAGCCTCGTCTCCACGATCTGCGGCATTCGGCAGCCGTCCACCGCGTCACCTCCTGGTATCGAAGCGGCGCCGACCTGAACGACCTACTACCCAAGCTGGCGACGTATCTCGGCCACAAGGACCTGTCCGGCACGCAGCGCTATCTGACAATGACCGAGGAGCTGTTGGCCGAGGCCAGCCGCCGCTTCGAGGCGTTCGCGCGGGGGCCGCGTCATGGGTGATCGAACCGCGCTCGGGCACTGGGTCAGACGCTTCCTCATGGAGTATGCCGCGGCGGAGCGGAACCTGTCGCCGAACACCTGTGCGAGCTATCGCGACATGCTCGTCCTGCTGCTGCCCTTTGCAGCACGACGCAAGCGAGCAGCCGTCGACGAGCTCGTCGTCACCGACCTGTCGGCCGACGTGGTGCGCACCTTTCTCACGCATCTCGAGCGCGATCGGCAGTGCTCGATCGCCACACGCAATCAGCGCCTCGCCTCGGTTCATGCGCTGGCCCGCTTCATCGGAGAGCGCAGCCCGCAGCATGTCGAGTGGGCCGCCCAGCTCCGGATGATTCCGATCAAGAAGGGTGTCACGGCAAGCGTTCCCTACCTCGAGAAGGCTGAGATCGATGCGTTGCTGGCGGCCCCGGACCGATCGACGCTCCAGGGAGCACGCGACCACGCGTTGCTGTTGTTCCTCTACAATACCGGGGCACGCGTGAGCGAGGCGACCGGTGTGCGGATAGGTGATGTCGACTGGCATTCCAAGTCCGTTCGGATCACAGGCAAGGGGAGCAAGCAGCGCCGTTGCCCACTCTGGGGCGAGACAATCGAGCAGCTTCGCTGTCTCGCAGGCGAGCGGCCCGACGATGCCAGTTTGTTCGTAAACTGTCGTGGCGAGCCCTACACGCGCTACGGCGTTCACACCCTCGTCGAGCGATATGTCGCGAAGCTGCGGGCCGTCACCCCCGCGCCGCAAGGCAAGCGGATAAGCCCGCACGTCATTCGCCATTCGACCGCAACGCATCTCCTGCAGGCCGGTGTCGACCTCAACACGATCCGGGCGTGGCTCGGGCACGTGTCGCTCGACACCACCAACATCTATGCAGAGACCGACCTCGCGACCAAGAAGCGGGCGTTGGCGACGCTGGATCGCGGACGCACGCGAAGCACGACTGGAGGCTGGTCCTGCAAGCCGGACGTCATGGTATTCCTGCGGAGCTTGTAGCCCCGCAGATATGTGGCGCAGGATTCGCGGGTGTCGGCGAGGGCCACTCACTCGTGGGCTCTGCGCCACATAACGCGCTGCGCCACATATTGGTAGGGCGAGTACGGCAGTGTCGTGTGATGCAGGATGCCGAGGCGGGCGAGGCCTTCGCTGATCTCGGCCGCGGTCATGGCCGAGCCGTTGTCGCTCAAGGCGGCGCGTGGCAGGCCGCGCTTCTGGAACGCCTGGGCGAGGCCGTGCGCGATCACCTCGGCAGTCTCGGCCAGATACCATTGCAGATGGCAGGCGAGGCGCGAGCGGTCGTCGAGGACGCCGAACAAGATGGGCGTCACCCATTCGCCGCGCGACGTGAGCACCTTCCTCGATCCGTGATGGCAGTCCCAATGCCACAGGCCGTTGACATACTCGGCCTCGTAGCGGCGGACCTCGCGCTCGACAATGCGTGTCTCGGCACACTCGGCCCCTTCGGTTCGGCGCGGGCTCAGGCGGCGGCGCTTGTCGAGACCATTGGCGCGCATGAAGCGACGCAGCGTGGGATAGGACGGCACGGGCTTGAGATCTGGCTGCGTCTCGGCCAGCGCGACAAGGTTGTCGTGGTGGAGCTTGATGCTCCAGCTCTTATGTGCGGCGTACTGCGCGATGACGACGCGACGCACGGCCGCGCTGATGGCGTGCTGCTGCCCGGCGTTGGTGCGCAGCTTGCGGCGCAGCACGCGGACCGGATCGGAGCGCTCGTTGAGCGCGCGGTAGTACCAGCGCTCGATGGTCGAGAAGCCGAAGCGGACCGGCTCGCCCGTGGTCGGATGCCGCCAGATGCGGGCCGCCAGCGCTTCGATCGCGGCCTTCAGCTCGCCCTTGTCGGGCGGCGCGGCCAACAGCTGGCCGATGACGGAGAAGCGCAAGTGCGCCCACCGCTCATGAACCCGTCGTCTCCCTGTCTCCTCAGCCATGTCGGTGCTCCGCTCATCAGGTTCGATCGAGCGTAGGCACGACCTCGGAACGGTGGCGACGAGCATCCTCTGCGGGCTGGCCGCCTCCGTCAGAATGCGCGCATGCCAGCCCCTCCGGTGACGGGCGAGAGGAAGCGCAGCAGGCCGATCAGCCGATCCTGCGCGTCGCCGGCCCAGCGCTCGATCAGCGCGCCCGGCAGCTGCGCCTCGTCGATCGGCGGCATGAAGCCGGCACGTGCGGCAGCCCAGAACCGGGTCGCGGTAAAGACCTTGCGCCACCATCCCCGCCAGCGCGTGATCGTGCGCCGGTCGACGGACACGACCTGAGCCAGCCGCTTAAGCCGCCCGTCGCTGACGCCATGCTGGAGAATGGCGATCAGCACGACGATCGCCGCGACATAGACCTTGCGCCCGAGGAAGCGCAGCGACGGCGGCGTCGCCCGCGACCGGCAGCCGTCGACAGCACAGCAGAAGCTGAAGCGCTGGTCGTGCTCCGACCCGAGACGGCAGGGCCGGCCACGCGGCTTTCTGCGATAGCGCGCCATGTGCCGGCGCCCGCCGCAGGCGCAGCCCTCGGCACGGGCTGCGTCCGCCAGATCGCGGTCGATGGCGAGCAGGAGATCGTGGAATCTGGCGTCCGCCAGCAGCGTTGCGTACAAGGATGCACCCCTTGAGAGACGGTGCCCGACCGAGATGGCCAAGCCCGGACGCAACGATCCCTGCCCCTGCGGCAGCGGCAAGAAGTACAAGAAGTGTTGCTTGACGAATGACGAGGCGGCCGAGAACGAGCAACTCGTTGCCGAGCACGCCGAGCGTGAGGAGCGCGCTGCGGCCAAGCGCCAGGAGCTGCGCAAGGTCCGCGAAGCGATCACGGCCAACTTCGCCGCCTCCGACCTCCTCGATGACGATTTCGGGGACGAGTTGATGGACGCATCCAACAGGGTGGTCGATCTGATCCGCGCCGGCAAGCTGGATGAGGCCGAAGCCGCCGCCCGCGATCTCCTGGTGCGCTACCCCGATACGCATGACGGCTGGGATCGGCTCGGCATGGTTCACGAGGCGCGCGGCGAGAACGTCCAAGCCGCCGAATGCTACCGCAAACTGATCGCCTTCCTCCGCCAGAACCCCGACTACGCTGACCCCGACATGGCCGAGCACTACACCAAGCTGAGCGCCAAGCTCGACCCGCCGGCAACCTGATGCTCGGCGCCCGGTCGCGATCGCCGAGGGCTCGCACCGTGCCAACCTCGACCACCGTGATCAGCCGAGCCCTGCCGCGCCCTCAAACAGTGCGATCGGGCTTATTAGCACGCCGTCGCCCCAGCCATCCGCCAGCAGCAAAGCCTTCAATGGCAAAGTTTGCACGTCACTGCGCGCGAGCGGACGCGAGCGACCCAATTTTAAGACCAGCTTCGCTTGGCTCAACCCCGCCTGCGCCAGAACTCCTGGTGTGGCTGAGGATCTTCGTGAATCAAACGCGGTCGAGAGACCTGTTAGCTCACCGCAATTTTCCGGGGTTTTGCTCTCTCCGATTTCGGCAGAACGAGCGTCATCACTCCGTCGCGAAGCTCGGCACTGATTCGGTCTTGGTCGATCTTGCTCGAAAGCTGAAAGCTACGGGCAAAATTGCCGATGTTGTATTCGGTATAGATGGGCTGAAGTCCTTCATACCTTGAGAAATCGATCCACCCTTCAATTTTCAGCACGTCATTCTCCACCTTCACGTCCACTTTGTCCTTGTCGACACCCGGCATCTCCAGACTGACCGTCAATGCCTCATCCGTTTCGAAAATGTCGGTCGCGGGAACGAACACGCGCGCGGGGATCGTCGCTTCCTGCTTGCTCTCCACTTCGCGCTTTTGCTGAACCTGCAGCTCTTGTTGCGTATCCATGGGGCGTCTCTCGAAGGTTAGCTGGTAATCTTGATGGTCCGCGGCTTTGCGCTCTCCGCGGGCGGAATGAAGAGCGCGAGCATGCCATCGTGGTACTCGGCCTTGATGGCGTCTGGGTCGATCGGAATAGGCATCGAGAGCGTCCGGTCGAACACGCCCGAGAGGCGCTCGCGCCGGTGCACGCTGGCCGCCTGGTCGTAGTTGATGCTCTTGCGGCCGTATTCTCTTTGGCCTCTATCTCGATGTCATTCTTGTCGATGCCGGGTAGTTCTATCACCGCGACAAAGCCGTCTCCGCGTTGGAAAACGTTGATGGGCGGGTAACTGCCCATGCCGGCGGTACGGCCGCCCATCCAGTCGCTTGCAAGGCGTGACTCGAGCGCTTTCTGCATCGCAAACAGCGCCTCAAACGGGTCTCGAAAGCCTGAAATCATTGCTCTGCCCTCTCGTAAACCGTCGCGCCCTACGGAGGCGCGATCCCTGAGCTTCGAATTCGCCGCGTTTCCAGCAGTCGAGGGAATGACGTTTCAGTGCGCGAGGCCGTGGCCGGAATCCCCACTCCCATGGCCGCGTCGTGCTCGAAATCTCTCGATCGAGCGCCGCCTCGCTTGGCGTCGCGACCATGACGGGTCGACCGCCCGCTCGAAGGCCGCCTTGTCGAGGGAGCACAGGGCTTCCAGAATGTCATCGACCGGTACCGGCCGGGAGCAACCCGGGGGGCTGCGCAAAGCCGGCGCCGCTTCCATCGCGCACGCGTCCGACGCCCATGAAGCAAGAATTGCTCGCTTCTCGTTGAGGGTCAGGTCGGGATCACTAACGACGTCACGCGGGTGCGAGAA
>JBAPYK010000044.1:0-15162 GCA_049284695.1 Rhodoplanes sp.
AGCGGATTCTGGGTCTCGCCCGGGGTGCCGCAGTGCAGAGGTTTGCGCGCGAAGGCCCGTGTTTATTGGGGATTTTTGCGCGCTCGCAAGCCGGCAGAGAATATTTTGTGCGGTGCGACTGGCGGAGCGAGACGAACCGGAATCCAACACTCTCCGTTTTGCGGAAAACTAATGGCTGGGCACCGTGAGGAAGGCGGGAGCCCGGTTGGCGGCTGCGCCATTACGTCTGTGTCTCTCTTGCAGCAACAGTGCGGAGCTCGATCGCGCGGGCCCACTTGACCAGGCGCGACCTGTGCTGGGATGTGCCCACGATCATGGGCGTATGCTGGCTGAGGGCCGCCGGAGATTGTCGATGAGAATGTAAATACTGTACAAGAAAACCCAGAGGGGGAAAACGATGAAAATCCAGCTTGTGTAGTAGCTGCCGACCAAGATAAGCACCGAGAGCGCGTATCCAAAGGCTGCCAACCAACGCGGCGCAATCCCCGTGTAGATGGCAACGGTGGACGTGGCAACCATAAAAACAACGCCCATCTTGATCATATAGACATTAATGAGGCCGTAAGCAGCAGCTCGGGCGAGGTAGAACGTCGGTGAATTGATAAGCTGTTCGGGTTGTGCGGCAAAAGCCACGAGTATCGCGCCGACTATTGCAGCCCCCGTGAATAGCATTGCCAAAAATAAAAGGCCGCTGCCCAGAAATACCGTCGCAAAGAACCGATCCTCCGCTTGAGCCAAGCGGTCACGCAGCACGCCAATAAACCAAAGAAAAGCGATGCCGGCGAATGGAATCAGATTTAACGCCAATGCAACGGTATCAGAATTCGTTCGAAGCCATGAGCCAGGCTCCTGAGGATCAGCGGGCACGGACATTCGAAGAAGCCCAAATGCGATTATCAACAAGATAGAGAAAAGCATGCCTGCCAACGCCGCAGCCTTCGGAGTTCTTAGGTGTGCGCGACTTAAGGCTCTATTTTGCATGTTCGATTCTGCAAAAGCTTGGGTAGCTCGGGCTTTGATAGCCCCGTCACTCGGGGAAAGCCGAAATGCTGGCGGCTGCATCAATCATGGGCTGTTGGCTTGTTCTGATGAAGCCGGCAGTCGGCCGATCGAGGTCCTGGATCAGGAGTATCACCCCCGAGATGAGCGCTCCCATGATGTAGATCGGCAGCCGTGAGCACCGCGCCTCAAGTCCGCTCGCATAGCCGGTGAAGGCTGCCGCGATGGCAGCCACAGCGTACAGCGCGATCACCACGACATTCGGCACCTGGCTCCGTAGCGCCGTCAAACGCTTCTCCTGGTTATCGATCATCTCGTTTAGGCTTTGAATGAAGAGTCCTGTCGGCACCATCCCGTTGTCCTTCAAGGCAACCGCCTTGGCCTGCTGCCAAAGCGCTTCCTGAAGTGCATTCGAGCGGGAAATTGCGGCGTTCAGCTCGGCGGGAGAAGGGACGCGTCGCGTTATGTCCAGCCGGACTTGGACGTATTCTTGTAGAAGTTTCAGCGCCTGTACTCCGTAGGGGGCCGGGAGCAGCCGTGCGCGGAGCGCCGTCGTGCCGATCGCATTTGCCTCATTCAATACGGCGTCACGCCGGGTCTCAAAGCGCGCGAGAGCCATGGCGAACGTAAACCCGATCATCAGCGCCAGCAGACCGAGAATCGCGCCCTCAAGGGTAGAAACATTGTCGCCACCGCGACCGCTTGCGCGGACTCCGAGCTGGCGCCCGATTTCGCTCGCAGCAAGGAGTGCAACGAAGCTGATCAGGAAAATCGACCAAAGAGGGTAATTGTTTAGGTCGATCGCCATCGTCGAGCCCCCGTTCGAGCGAACGCCAAACTGGGAAAAAGAATCAACACCGTTGCATGCTGTTAGTCGATGATGTGATAGCCGCCATCAACATAGAGAGTATCGCCGGTGATGAGTTTGGCCGCATCATGCGCCAGGAACGCGACCGCCATGCCGACATCGTCAATGCTGACCAGCTTGCGAGTGGGCGCCTTCCCTTGTGCTTTCTCCAACAGCGAGTCGAACTCGGGAATGCCGGAGGCCGCGCGGGTCGCGAGCGGGCCGGGTGAGATGGCGTGAACCCTAATTCCTTTCGGCCCGAGTTCAGCCGCGATATAGCGCACCGCGCATTCCAGTGCCGCCTTGGCGACGCCCATGATGTTGTAGTTCTCCACGACCATCTGGCTGCCATAGTAGGTCATGGTGAAGATCGCTCCGCCGTTCTTCATCAACGGTTCGGCGAGGTGCGCCATCCGAATGAACGACCAGCAGGAGATATCCATCGTCGTAATGAAGCCGTCGCGTTGTACGTCGATCACACGTCCGCCCAGGGCTTCCTTCGGCGAGAAGGCGATCGAATGCACGAGGAAGTCGAGTTCGCCCCACTCCTCCGCGATTCGTTCGAACACCGCCTCCATATGACCCGGCGCCTCGACATCGAGCGGCATGAAAATCGGCGTCTCAAGCTCCCGCGCAAGCGGCTCGACGTATTTTTTTGTCTTTTCATTTCGATAGGTGATCGCAACTTCAGCTCCGAATGCTCGGAATGCCCTGGCGCAGCCCCAGGCGATGGACTTGTCGTTGGCGATGCCGACGATCAATCCCCTCCGGCCTTCGTGGATCTTAGCCTTGTATGATGGAATCATTCTCAGACCTCAGGTTTGCACGTTCACCGCGCTTTTGAAATGAGAGCGAGCGTGTGCCGTGCGATCATCAGTTCCTCGTCGGTTGGTACGACACAGATCGCAAAGCGACTTTCCGGGGATGAAATCCGCATCTCGCCGCGAGAGTTCGCGGTCGGATCGAGTTTCGCTCCTAGCCAAGCAAGCTTTTCTGCCACCCGTGTTCGTATTAAAGGAGAGTTTTCGCCTATACCGGCCGTAAAGACGAATGCGTCGATTCCACCCAGTACCGCCGCCAGCATCCCTGCGCACAGCCCGATACGGTAGACGAAATAGTCGATTGCGAAAGCAGCGCGCGGATCAGAGCTCGCTTCGAGTTCGCGCATGTCGTTGCTGGTCCCCGAGAGGCCCTTCAGCCCGCAGTCGTGATAGAGGAAACGTTGGACGGCGACGGCGTCCATGCCTTTCTCGGCCAGAAGATAGAGCACCACGCCGGGATCGATTTGGCCCGGCCGCGTCCCCATCGGAAGGCCATCGAGCGCGGTGAAGCCCATCGTGCTCTCGACGCTGCGCCCTTCCAACAGGGCGCACATCGAGGCGCCGCTGCCCAGATGCGCGACGATCACCCGTCTGCGGGGGATATCCGGCGCCACCTCCGGCAGGCGATAGGCGATGTACTCATACGAGAGTCCGTGAAAGCCATACCGGCGCACGCCCTCGTCATAGAGGCTTTCAGGCAGCGCATAATGATCGGCCAATGAACCGTGAGCGCGATGGAACGCTGTGTCGAAGCACGCAACTTGCGGCAGCTCTTGGCGTCGCTCCAGAATGGCGCGGATGGGCGCGAGATTGTTCGGCTGATGCAAAGGCGCGAGGGGGACATAGCGCGCCAGTCGATCGACCACCTCGGCGGTCACGAGCACCGGCTGGCTGTATTCCGGGCCGCCATGCACGACCCGATGTCCCACTGCGACAAGGTCAACATGCTGCGTCTCCCGCAGCCAGGCTCCCGTGACATCGATCGCCGCTGAAAGATCAGGTATCTCGTCCGCAGGGAATGTGCGGTCGACAGCGCTCGATCCGTCGGCCTTTGCGGCGCGCAACCGAGGCCGCACTCCAACCCCGTCCACCTGACCCTTGAGCAGACGCGTGAGCGTTCGCGTCGCAGCGATCTCAAAAACCTGGAATTTGAGGCTCGAGGATCCGGCATTGACGACAAGGATCGCTTGCATGGATGTCACGCTGCTGCGATTGCGGCCATTCGAGCGCACGCGTGCGCGTACAGCACCGCGGCGGCGCACGAGGCCATGCGCGTGCGCACGGAGTCGGCGCGCGACGTGAGGATGATCGGCACACGGGCCCCGAGCACAATTCCCGCCGCATCCGCCTTAGCGAGGAAGGTCAGGTTCTTCGCTAGCATGTTGCCGGCCTCGAGGTCGGGTACAACGAGAATCTGCGCGCGGCCGGCAACCTCGGATCGGATGCCCTTGATCCTCGCCGCCTCGGGATCGATCGCGTTGTCGAACGCGAGCGGACCATCGAGGATGCCGCCTGTAATCTGTCCGCGATCGGCCATTTTACACAAGGCCGCCGCATCGATCGTGGACGGAATCTTGGTGGTGACTGTCTCCACCGCCGACAACAGCGCCACCCGCGGCGTTCCCAGGCCGACCTGCGTGAACAGGTCGATTGCGTTCTGCACAATGTCGCGTTTGGCGTCGAGGTCGGGGAAGATGTTGATCGCGGCGTCGGTAATAAACAGCGTCTCGGAATAGGTCGGGACATCCAGGATGAAGACGTGGCTCAGGCGTCGCTCGGTGCGCAGTCCGGTCGCGCCCACGGTTACGCTGCGCAGCAGCTCATCCGTGTGCAGGCTACCCTTCATCAGGAGCGCGCCTTTTCCTTCGCGAACGAGCTGCACCGCCTTCTCAGCCGCGGCGTGACTGTGAGGCGCGTCGACGACGTCGAACCGGCTGATATCGAGCCCATGAGTCTTAGCAACGCTTGCAATTTTTGCGACGGGCCCGACCAGGATGGGAACGATGATGCCGGCTTCCGCTGCTTCCGTTGCGCCCCGCAGCGACGTCTCATCGCAAGGATGGGCAACGATCGTGTTGACCGGCGGCCCCTCTTTGGCGCGTGCGATCAATTTCTCGTATTTCGCGTGTGGGACATGCGCGCCGCCCGTGGTGCCAACGCCGACGCTGATATCATCATCCTTCGCCATTGACGCTCCTCAAGCTCTTGCCAATCGGCGCGGTTAGGAGGCTTCGCGTACCGCGCCGCTTTCGGCCGGGGCCACGACGGCGAGACCGGGCGCCGCAGCGGCGTCCCCGTCAGGCGCGAACATTCGGGCGATCTGCTGCATGCGCGCTTCCGCCACCCTGCTCAGCCCACCGGGTGCCGCGAGCACTTGGCGGATGACGGCCAAGGCCTTCCCTCTAGTTTCCATGTCCTCGGGCAGCAAGGAGGGAAGCGCTGCAATCGCAACCGCGGGATCGATCAGCAGCATGAAATACTGCTCGCGCACCAGCGCCTTGAATTCCGACAGCGGCAACGCCGGCATGTCCTCATGGGCCTGTCGAACCCGGCGCACGGCCTCGAAGCCGCGTTCATCGACCGCCGCGCGCGGCAGTCCGACATAGATCAGAGCGCGAATGACCGCTTCGCGGAGCCCTCCGACCGGAATGCGCGCCTTCAGTTCGGCAATCCGGCGCTGTACCAGTTCACGGTGCAAGGCGCTCTTTCCGGCTTTTCGCAGGCGTTGATCCAACGACGGATCAATGCCGAACCAGGCCTGAACCGCGGGCGAGCCGTAGACGGTAAGGAAGGTCGCCTCGGAAAGGCCATCACGAAGGTCGCGAAAGGCGTCAAGCGCCGCAACGACCTGGCGGGAGAAACTCTCCTGCAAAGCCAAAAACGGATTGTCGGCGCTCACGGGCTTGCGATGCTCGTGTACCCATCCGGCCATGGGCGACAACATCGCCACAAACGGATTCGCGTCCGATACCATCTCGTATTGCAGGCGCATCGGATGGAGTCGATGCAGCCATTCCGCCAGCGGCGCCGTCGCGAGCGCGCGCACAAACGGCTGTGCGAAAGTGCGGTACAGCGCAAGATTGGCTTCCGACATCCGGGCGACGGTCGCAAATCGGCGATCGTCCGCAGCATCGTTGCCGCCGAGCGCACGGATATCGTCGAGCGTCCTTTCCTCGCAACGCATCACCCATTCGCCCTGCGCAAGCTCGGAGCTCGTCGTGTCCACCGATCTCGCTTCGAACTTTGCTTCGTATAGGCCCGGTGGGAGCACGTCGATCAGGTCGATATTGCTCGCAAACTCGCCGTGCTCTTTGCGCGCCACGCCCCCGGAAACGAAAATGCCGAGATGGCCGACACTTTCATGGACTGAATACACGATGGTCTGACCATAGGATCGGATTTCGTCGACGTCGTCATACAGGTCGAGAATCCAACCGAGCGCCTGCTGAGGCGGTGTGATGTTGTCGCCCTTCGAGCAGAACACCACAATCGGTGAGCGGATATTGCGAAGGTCGATCGCCGTGCCATTGGAGGTCTTGATCTCACCCGCCGCCAGCTTGTTGCCGACGAACAGCTCGTTGACGATGAACTGCATTTCGTCCGCCGTCAGGTTAACGTGCCCGCCCCACCAGCGCTCGAATTCGAGATAGTGTGCAGCCTCTGTATCAATCTTCGAGAAGAGGTTGTACGGTTTCTTCCAGAGCGTGTTGGCGGGGTTGAGATTTTCGAAATTCTGAACCAACCAGGCGCCGTCGAATATCTCGTGCCCGATATCGCTCGTAAATGCGGTGAGCCAGCTCCCGCCGAGCAGGCCGCCGGTGTAGCGCATCGGATTGAGGCCGCGCTGGCCGGTCCAATAGGAAAGCGGCGAGCCGGCGATAATGATCGGGCCGAACAGGTGAGGCGCGATGGCGGCGAGCATCATCACCGCCCATCCGGCTTGGCAATTGCCGACCACGCAGGGCTTACCGTCAGCATCGGGGTGCAGCTCGATAACTCTTTCGAGGAAGACTGCCTCGGCGCGGGCGATATCCTCGATGGTCTGACCGGGCATGGGGTCGGGCAGGAAGCCAACAAAGTAGCAAGTGTGCCCCGCCCTCAGCGCGACGCCGATTTCACTGTCCGCCTTGAAGCCGCCAATGCCCGGGCCGTGCCCGGCGCGCGGATCGACGATGACGAACGGTCGCAGCTTCGGATCGATCGTGACCCCGTCGGGCGGCACAATCCGCACCAGCCCGTAATTCACCGGCCGCTCGAGGGTGCGGCCATCGATCACCAGCTCGACTTTGTAGCGGAGCACGTGAGGAACGGTCTTGGCCAAATGCTCGCGATAGCCATTTCCGCGCTCGCGCATCACCTCCCAGAACAGGATGGTGCGCTGCGAAAGATCGATCACATAATCCAGCGCGGGTCCGGCCGGATTGAAGGCTCCACTCAGATCGCCTCCAGCAAAAGACTTGGATTGCTTCGCTGACATGGGGGTGGCCTCCTTCGAGAATGCGCGAGACCTCAAGAATGAGAATGTGCCACGCACCTAGTCCAATCGGGGCGATAATGCATTGATCAAAGACAAAAAACTTACTCAACTTCGAGGGTTGGAGCTTTGATGGCGTTGGAAAAGGCCGCAAATGCTGGGCTTCTGCAAGGTGTCAGCAGTCGGCCCCTCGGTGTGCCCGGCGTTAAGATAGGGTCCTGGCGATGACCGAAACGATTTCGATGCAGCCGATCGCCCCCGGTGGCTATGGGGTGACGCGTTTCAACGCTCTGCGCCACGGCTTGCTGTCGCGCTACTCTGGGCTGCCCTGGGAGGATGCACCACGAACTCGTCGCGGCGCTGGTGGCCGAGCATGCGCCGGAGGGACCGACTGAGGAGCATCTGGTCGCTGGTACATCTCAACACCACGAATCAGTGTGTGGGGGGCGTCGCCGATGCGATCCGCGCGACAGCAGACGACACCGCCGAGGATTGCCGCGGTGGAGGCGGTCGAGGCTATGACCCGCCGCGCTCTCGACCTGCTCGGCAGCACGCGCAACGACTTCCAGGACGAGATCGAATGCTTGGGTATCGAAGCTTCGCCGTCCTTCGTGCGAGAGCCCCAGGGCAACGGCGTCGCGGAGCGCTTCATCCGAACCTTGAAGGAGAACCTATTGTGGGCGAGGACCGATACGATCGAAGAGCTCCGAGCCGCGCTCGTCGAGTTCGCCAGGCACTACAACGAAACCTGGCTCGTCGCCCGCCACGGTCATCGTACCCCAGCCCAGGTAAGAGTCGATCAAGCCAGCTTGATCGGAACGCAATGGCCGATCTAAAGTTGGCTGCCTGAATGAGCCCAGCCGGATGTCTCAAAACCGGGCCGCAGTACACTCAATCAGTACAATCAATTGATCGCCGATCGCCAGTTGTACTATTAATCAGTCCATAAGTAAATGCACTGTCAGGCGGCATACTTGAGCGATGGTTTTTGGTAGAAAAACCTGATTTTTTCTGGGTCGTTTTGCAGTTGGCGCATGGATGCTCTGTCAATAAAAATGTGCAACTACTTATGGACTGATTAATAAGCCTGTACGGGGGTACTTGAGACCTCCTCGCACAAAATTCGGGGGACGCCGCTATGCATGTTCATTTCCTTAGCGCTCTGCTTGTGTTCGCCTTCGTTGCCGGTAGCGTGCCGCTGTCCTTCGTGCATCCGTCTGTTGGAGGTGTGCTGTCCCCCACCGCGGAGGCGAAGTCGAGAGTCCGCAGTCTGCTCGACCGCGTGCGTGGCAACGCGATGCCTGAGGGTATCATCAAGACCAACGGCCGCATCGAAGCTATACAGGTCGACGTTGCGGCGAAATATCCTGGCCGGCTGGTCGATATCACCGTGGAAGAAGGCAGCGAAGTTAAGGCCGGACAGGTCGTCGGCCGCGTATCGTCGCCGGAATACGAGGCCCAGCTCAGGGCGGCTCAATCCAACGTGGAGCGCGCCAAACAGTCGAGGGCCGAGGCTGAGTCGCTGATAGACCAGCGCAAGGCCGTGCTCGCGGCGGCCAAATCCGATTTCGAACGCGGGGAGGAACTGGTCGGGAGGCAGATTATCACCCAACAGACTTTCGATCAGCGTCGCCGCAATTACGAAGGGGCCGAGGCGAATGTCGTGGGAGCAATTGCGCAGCGCGATCAAGCCGACGCCGCTATTAAGAGCGCCCAGGCCGACGTCGAGCGTCTTGAATCTATTTTGCACGATCTGATTCTGGTGTCGCCCAGAACCGGGCGCGTGCAATACCAGCTCGCGCGGAACGGCGAAGTAGTCGCGGCCGGCGGAAAAATCCTGACCATCCTCGACCTGCAAGATGTTTACATGACGGTTTTCCTGCCGGCCGCGACCGTCGGCAAACTTGAGATCGGCGGCGAGGCCCGCATCATTCTGGATCCTGTGCCCCAATACGTCATTCCCGCCTCGGTCAGCTTTGTCGCGGCGGACGCGCAGTTCACGCCGAAGACTGTGGAAACCGCCGATGAACGCGAAAAGCTGATGTTTCGCGTCAAGCTCCAATTGGATGTAGACGTTCTCAAAAAATATAGCCGGCGGGTAAAGACCGGCGTGCGCGGCCTTGGGATCGTGCGCACAAATGCCGCGACAGCATGGCCGGACGACCTGCAAGTAAAGCTGCCGCAATGACCGACGCCGTAGTCGCGCGGCTCGAGAACGTCTCGCACCGATATGGCGCGACTATCGCGCTCGATGATGTGACGATTGAAGTTCCTGCGCGCAAGATGGTCGGGGTGATCGGGCCGGACGGCGTCGGCAAGTCCACGTTGCTGGCGCTTATTTCCGGCGTACGCACGATTCAGAGCGGGAAGGTCGTCGTCTTCGACGGCAATCTGAAGGACCCGTCTCACCTGAAAACCCTGCGCGCCCGCATCGCCTATATGCCGCAAGGCCTGGGCCGCAATCTTTATCCGACGCTCAGCGTTTTCGAAAATATCGACTTCTTCGGCCGTTTGTTCGGGCAATCGGCGTCCGAGCGCCGCGCCCGAATTACCGAGCTCCTGACCGCTACTGCGCTCGATCCGTTCGAGGATCGCCCAGCCGGCAAGCTCTCCGGTGGCATGAAGCAGAAGCTCAGTCTTTGCTGTGCGCTCATCAACGATCCGGATTTGCTCATTCTCGACGAGCCGACGACTGGAGTCGATCCGCTCTCGCGTGGCCAGTTCTGGGACCTCATCAACACGATCCGGGCGCGGCGCCCGCAAATGAGCGTCATGGTCGCGACGGCCTACATGGACGAAGCGCAACGCTTCGACTGGCTTATGGCCATGGACGACGGCGAGATCATTGCCCGTGGCACGCTGCAGGAACTGCTGGACAAAACGGGAGAACCTACGCTTGACGAAGCGTTTATCGCACTTCTGCCAGAGAAAAAGCGGGCCCTGCACCAAAAGGTGATCGTGCGGCCGCGTGTCGCCTCGCCGGATGAAGTGCCGGCGATCGAGGCCGAAGGACTGACGCGGAGGTTCGGCGATTTCGTCGCCGTGGATCATGTCAACTTCTGCATCGCGCCGGGAGAAATCTTCGGCTTCCTCGGTTCCAACGGCTGCGGCAAGTCGACCACGATGAAGATGCTGACGGGATTCCTGCCGGCCACCGAGGGCTGGGCGAAGCTGTTCGGCAGCCCGATGGGCTCAAACGATATGGAGATGCGCCGCAACGTCGGTTACATGACGCAAGCGTTTTCTCTCTACGGTGAGCTGACCGTCCGGCAGAATCTCGAGCTGCATGCGCAGCTTTATCACCTGCCGTCCGACAAGATCGAAGGCCGCATCAAGGAACTGCTAACGCGTTATGATCTCGAAGGTGTCGTCAATGCCAAGCCCGAGAGCCTGCCGCTCGGCATCAAGCAGCGGCTTCAACTTGCCGTGGCGGTGCTGCACGAGCCCGCCATTCTTATTCTTGATGAACCGACCTCGGGGGTCGATCCGATCGCGCGCGATGCATTTTGGCGCACGCTGATCGACCTCTCCCGCGACGAAGGCGTCACGATTTTTCTTTCGACGCATTTCATGAACGAGGCGGAAAGATGCGACCGCATCTCGCTGATGCACGCGGGCAAGGTGCTGGCGGTCGGCGCGCCGTTAGACCTGGTCAAGGAACGCGGCAGCGATTCTTTGGAGGACACGTTCGTCGGCTATCTCGCCGATGCGGCCGGGATCGACCGCTCGAAGAAAGTCGAGGCGCCGCCGCTGCAAGCGGCGCCGATCGAAGCAGAGCCGATACGCAAGCCGCGGCGGTTCGATCTAGCGCGCCTCTGGTCCTATGCGCGGCGCGAGACCGTCGAGCTGTTGCGCGATCCGATCCGGCTCGCCTTTGCGGTCGTCGGTCCCATCATTCTGATGGCGGCCTTCGGCTACGGCATTTCCTTCGATATCGAAAATCTGCAGATGGCGGCGTTCGATCAGGACAACACGCCGCAAAGCCGGCAGCTGCTCGATGGATTTTCCGGCTCCCGGTATTTCTCGGTGCAGCCGCCGATCGCTTCGGCGGCGGAAGCCGAGCGGCGCTTGCGCAGCGGCAACACGCAAATCGTCGTCGAAGTTCCCGCCGGGTTCGGCCGCGATCTGCTCAGCGGCGCGCACCCGGAAGTCGACGCGACGGTCGACGGCGCCATGACCTTCCGTGGCGAGACCGCGAGAAATTATGTCACCGGGGTGGTCAGAAGGCAGGGTGACGAGCTCGAGCGCCAGTTGCGAAAGGCGGGAAGTCCGAACACGTGGAATGACAACGATATCCAGACACGCTTTCGCTACAACCAGGCTTTCCTCAGCGTCAACGCCATGGTGCCCAGCGTGTTCATGCTCATGCTGTGCCTGATTCCGGCCATCATGTCGGCGATCGCCGTCGTGCGCGAGAAGGAAACCGGCTCTATCGCCAACTTCCGGTCGACCCCGATCACAAAATTCGAGTTCCTGCTCGGCAAACAGCTTCCTTATGTCGCCGTTGCGATGGTGAATTTCTTCTTCCTGTTAGCGATGGCGATTTTCGTGTTCGGGGTGCCGCTCAAAGGGCCGTTTCTGACGTTGCTGATAGGCACGATCGTATACGTGGTCTCAACAACGGGCTTCGGCCAACTGATCTCATCCTTCACCCGCACGCAGGTGGCAGCGGTGTTCGCGACCGCGATCTTATCCATCGTGCCCGCGGTGAATTTCTCCGGACTGTTCGCGCCGGTGTCGTCGCTCTCCGGCGCGGCGAAGATTCTCGGCCTGACATTCCCCTCGGCCTGGTATCAGCCGATTACCGTTGGCGTATTCGCCAAGGCGCTCGGAATGTCCGACCTTTGGCGGAACGTCGTGGCGATTTTCATCATCGCGCTCGCTTATCTGATCTTGTCGCTCGTGTTCCTACGCAAACAGGAGTCGTGACATGGCTTCGCCCCGCACCCAACCGGTTCCAAAGTTGGCCGAGGCGCGGACGCTGACGCTGCACGCTCACCTTCTCAATATCTTCCGGCTGGTGATCAAGGAGCTGAGAAGCATCCGGTCGGATCCGACCATGCTCGTCCTGGTCGTTTACGCCTTCAGCATATCCGTCAACACGGTTGCGACCGGAGCCGTCACCGAAGCGACCAACCTGTCGGTCGGCATCGCGGACGAGGACGGTTCTGCTCTCTCGCGGCAGATTGCCGAGGGTCTCGTGCGGCCGACATTTCAGCCGGCGGTGCAAATAAGGGCGTCCGATATCGACGCGAAAATGGACAAGGGCGAGCTGCTTTTTGCCGTCGAGATTCCCTCGAACTTCCAGGCCAATATCCTCGCCCAGCGCAAGACCGAAATTCAGATCAATGTCGACGCCACGGCGGTTGCTCAGGCCGGTAATGGCGCAAACTACTTGAAGACCGCCATATCGAACGAGGTGCAAAATTTCATCAATGCACGCGGGATCCCTGGGGGGTCACCGATCAACCTCGTCGTGCGGGCGGATTTCAACCCCAATCTGAAGACGGCCTGGTTCTCGGCGATGACGCAGGTCATCAATCAGATCACGCTACTGACGGTGATCCTGACCGGCGCCGCGCTGATCCGCGAGCGCGAGCAGGGGACTGTCGAGCATCTTCTGGTTATGCCGGTCGTGCCGGCAGAAATCATGCTGGCGAAGATGTTCGCCAATGGCCTCGTCATTCTCGTCGCTGCGATGCTGTCGCTACAATTCGTGGTTCATCTGTGGATCGGCGCGCCGATCGCCGGCTCGATTGTGCTGTTCCTCGTCGGTGCGGCCCTTTATGCGCTGGTCGTGGCGGCTCTCGGCATCCTGCTCGGCACGCTTTCGACCACGATGGGCCAGTTCGGACTGTTGGCGATGCCGGTCTTGATCGTGACGCAGTTGCTTTCGGGCAGCAGCACGCCGATGGAGAGCATGCCGGTCTGGCTGCAATACGTGATGAGAACGATCAGCCCGACGCCGCATTTCGTCGCCTTCGCCCAGGCGGTGCTGTTCCGCGGCGCCGATCTGTCGCTGGTCTGGCAACCGCTGGTGGCGATGCTCATCATCGGCTCGGTCTATTTTATTATCGCGTTGAGCCGCTTCCGGCGCGTTATTTTTGGAAGCTAACCAGATGGCGCGGGTCGAAGAGACCGACAATGGCAAGATGAAGCGAAAGCTCTACGAGAGGAGCTCCCGCAAACTTAGGCGGTCATGGGTCGATGTCGTCGGAATGATCTGCTGGAGGCAGGAGGTCACCGCACAGGCGAACATCAGCTCGCGAACCCCGAAGGCCACGATGATGAGCGCCAGCATTCCGACGTCGGCCATGGCATTCCGTCCGGGCAGGAGGCTGTCGATGTCCTTGACCTTGGATCGAGCGCCCGGCGGGGATGGCGAAGTTTGACACCGCGACTCCCGCCAGCCCTGGCGGGCGGCCGTTTCATTTCCGGCGACGACTGGGGATGCGAAGTAATGCGCGATAGCCCCACGCATCAGGTCGAGGCCGGTGCGAACGAGACGGATCGTACGCTCTGAGTGTCCCCCGTCAGCGCTCATGAGACAGATTGGGTGGGTTGAGGAGCGCGTTCAGATCGCAAGCCAATAATTACACTTCGCCGAGGATTCTTTCCGGCATTCGCAGCAAAAATGAGAAGTTATGTCGCATAATTTATAGAAGTTATGTCCTATAATTTGCCATTGAAGGCGCTCCCAAAGCACAGGCAGCATCGCGCGCATTTGGGCCAGCCTGTCGGATCCCAGCAGCGCCTTCCAGACATTCGTCAGGCCCTTCTCGACCGAACTTCGGAAGATCTTCATCGAGGTTGCGCGCGCCTTTGCCGAGGGCGCGTTCCAATTCGTCGTGTCGCTTGCCGTCGCAACAATGTTGTGGGTTCACGGGGATGTTCTGGCGGGGACATTGAAGGACATCACGGAACGGTTAGGCGGCTCCGCCGCCGGCGCGGCTCTGCTACTGGCGGCGAATTCGGTGCGCGGAGTTGCCTACGGTGTCGTCGGCACGGCGGCGATTTAGGCGATCATGATGGCGGTGCCGGCGTCCCCGGCGCTGGGCTACTTGGGTTCATCGCGCTGATCATCGCGCTCAGATAATTCGGAGCCTTGTTGATCGAGGCAGATCAAAAACGTCTTACTGCTACGTCCTGCGCTGCTCACGGCCGTGCGTCAGCGCCGACGATACCGCAGCGGGTGGAGACCATGCGAGGCCGGAAGGCTCTCACGAGCACAGCGTTGCCCCAGCGATCCGCGCCATTGCCGGGCTGTCCGGCCCGAGCGATAGGGCGAGGCGCGCTGCTTCGACACGATGCCCTCACAGCCGAGTCGACAAGCCTGGCCCATCGCTACTACGGCCGAGTCTGACTTCTCATGCCCGTTCGGCTACGATGGTTTCCCATCGCCAGCCAGACATGAGACCTCCCGGTTCCCATCCAAGGAGCGTCTGCACATGTGAGGGTCTCCGACCACGCCGGGCCGTCCGGGCGCTCACACTCACGCACCCGTCCGCATCGCCTTCCGCGATCTGAAACGCGTCGGCGCCCGGGAGACAACTTCTTTCGCGGCTCAATGGCTGGCCTATGCCCTCCCCTGCCGACGCTTCGCCTGCACCCTCACGAGTACCGGCGCACGGCTCGGGGCCGATGTGGGTCGCTACTCCTTCATCGTGTCGGACTCTCACCGACTACTCCTTGCCGGTCTGCCGGCGCACTCAGATTAAGTTTTAGCTAACGCACATCAGCAGGCAATCGCTGCCTGAACCTTTAAACCAGATGAGCCAGAGGCTTCGGCTCGATCGCGATGGCTGAGCCGCTGCCTTAATCTGCGATGGCGGCGCGTCCTCACGCTGTGCGGCCCCGTAGCGCGCGGACGATCCAGATCAGCAAACACGCGCCAATGAACCCAGCAATCAGGTAGCCGATCCATCCGCCTAGGGCGATTCCAAAGAAGCTGAAAATGGCGCTGGCAATCGCCGCTCCGACGATGCCGAGCACGATATTCATCAGCAATCCCATATCACTCT
>JBAPYK010000045.1:0-2381 GCA_049284695.1 Rhodoplanes sp.
CGATGAGCCCCCAATGAAATGCGTGAATGATCGACGTTCTGACGTTCTCGAACTAGCCAATAGCTGCCCACGCCTCCCAATAGCCGATTCAGCAAGAGCGCTCGGGCGAGTTCGGATATCGACCCCCCGCCTTCCACCAATGTAAGAGCGCTTTTTTTTCAACGGCCTGCTAACGTTGCACGCATCTGGTGATGATGCGATAGCCGCCAACAGATCGCACGCGGGAGCCGGAAGTTATGCTTACCCAATCAGGAGCACTGATCGCGGCCGCTGCAGTTTCACACCTTTCCCGGTCGGGAAAATCCAAGGAAATGGTCGATGAGGTGGCACCTGAAAGGGCACCGCTGAAAGCGATCGTAATGATTACCAGTGTCCACATTAAATTCTTCTCCTTTTTGGTGAGATTGACCGCTTCGGTCACTCGGGACCTGCGGGGAATCTTCAGCGCTGGTATGCTTTACCTCAATCACCCGACATTCGCGAGCGTGACTGGTAAGACCGAGTAATGCCATTGCACATGAGCCGACCTTCAGAAACCACAAAAACAATCGCTGCTCGGGGCTACGATCGATCCTCGACGATAGACTGCGCCATCGGATGGAGGTCGGGCGGGCGGGCGGCACGGGACGCGGCCGGCGTCGGCCAACCCGGTTCGGCCGGCTGCAACGGTGTTTCGTGCCTCATAGCACCGCGAGCGCGCACGATATTGGCCTCGATAACGAGATCGGTCGTCCCGCCAATTAAAATCAGGTGCCGGACGTTATCTCGCCTCACGAGTAGGATACGTTGCCTACTATCGACGGTCTCGATCACGCTAAGCCGAGTTTGTTGGCCAAGCGTAGAAGACCCGTACCAATTGAACAAGTGCACCAGCCATGCGATGACGCCGATCAACGCCAGCGCAACGACGAACGAGATCATGAATTGCGCGGGAAACAGTGGGCCGCCAAACATATAGATTAGATCAAAATAGCTGGTCGAACAAATTTGACCACGCCGGCACTATATCTGTTGGCGGCAAGAAATGCTGCACGTGTCACGTTTAGTTGCGGAATCCGACGCAAGGCGGACAGGATTCGGACGGAAGGCGGACGGCGAGGCGCTTGGGGTCAGCAAGACGGCGGCCGGCGAGATCGTGAGCCGCGCGGAGGTCATCGGTCTCACTTAGCCACTGCCGCAGCTGGTTGACGGTGGCGAGCTTGAGCGCCGGCTGTTTACGGCCCCTGGGGAGGCGCGATCGGACCGTCCGGCTCCCGATTGGGCCAAGCTGCACGGGGAACTGAAGCGGCGCAGCGTGACACTGGTGGCAGGAGTGCCGAGGGGAGCATCCGGACGGCTACGGTTATAGTTGATTTTGCGATCTCTACGCTGAGTGGCTTCGCAGCGTGTCGGCGACGATGCGCCAGACACACGTTGCGGGCGAGAAGCTGTTTATGGATTTTGCCGGCGACACGGTTGCAGTGATCGATCCGCGCACCGGCGACACACGACCGGCGCACATCTTTGTTGCCGCTTGCGCCTCCAACTTCCCCTACGCGGAGGCGCGATGGTCGGACGGTCTCGGCGGCAAGGCAAGGTCGCTCGACCATGTCAGCCGGCCATAGCAACGTTTTTCAGCGGTGATCGCGGCTCTGTGGCATCCGCGATCGGGCCACGTTGCATTTGGCGTTTGCGCCTCAACGTCGATCAGGCGGGAGAAATCTCGGTACAAGTATCCAACGAACTAACCAAAGGTACAACCAAGGTCTAAATCTTCTTCTTCGAACTGGCATTGCCCAGTTCGGTGTGTGCGCTTTCCCGTATTGAACCGAATTAATACCTCGACTCACCAAAATGAGATTATCGCCTCCCGCTAGGGAAGCCCATGCGGGGCTGTGATTCAACGGCCGCTCTGATCCGTTCTTCCCGTAGTGACTGGAGGCCTTCCTGGCCAGCTGCTGGGCATGTCAGACAAGGAAGTTGGCGAATGGCTCGCATCTTGGTTCTCGACGAGCTTGGCGTTTACCGCAAGGGCTTGTGCGCTCTCATAAGCACACAAATGCCGCAGGCTCAGGTGCTTGCGGCTAAGAGCCTGATCGAGGCGTTGCCCCAGATTCAAAATGGCGTCTTCGATCTGGTGCTCTTGGGCCTGGACCTGTCCAACTCCGAAATGGTCGATACGCTGAAGGTGGCGCGTGAAGCGTCAGCCGCGACCCGCTTTGCGATCATATCGGCCTCGGACACGCGCGCGGATATTCTCGCCACCTTGGCTGCCGGATTACACGGCTTCATCTCAAAGCACCAATCCGACACCGAAATTCTTACCGCCATCAACGATATTCTGTCCGGACGGATTTATGTGCCTTGCTCGCTTGCGGAAGCAGGCGATAGCGAAGCTTCCG
>JBAPYK010000046.1:0-46639 GCA_049284695.1 Rhodoplanes sp.
GCAGCCGCTTGGCCTGCTGCACATGCGGCAGGGCCAGGACCTGTTTCAGGAGCTCGTCCGGGACCTCGCCGTCGATCTCGACGAGGGCGATCGCGTTTCCACCGAGCTCGTCGCGGCCAAGATTGAACGTCGCAATATTGATCTGGGCGTCGCCGAGAAGCGAAGCGAAGCGGCCGATGAAGCCGGGCTTGTCGACATTGGTGACGTAGAGCATGGAGCGCCCGAACTCGGCGTCCATCCGGATGCCCTTGATGTTGACGATGCGTGGCCGCCCGTCCGCGAACACGGTGCCCGACACCCCGCGCGTCATCCGTTCCGTGACCACCGTCACCGTGATCAGGCTTTCGAAATCGCCCGCGGCGTCGCGCGTGACTTCCTCGACCATGATGCCGCGTTCCTTGGCCGAGAGCGGGGCGGAAACGAAGTTCACGTCGGCGAGCATCGGCCGCAGCAACCCGGCCAACACCGCCGAAGTCAGCGCGCGCGTGTTCATCTGCGCGACGTGGCCGTCATAGGCGATCTGTACTTTCGTGAGCCCCGTCTCGGTGAGCTGCCCGGCAAACGAGCCAAGCTTTTCCGCAAGCACGATGAACGGCTTGAGGCGCGGCGCCTCCTCTGCGGTGATGGAGGGGAAGTTGACCGCGTTCGATATCGCGCCGCTCAACAGATAGTCGGACATCTGCTCGGCGACCTGCAGCGCGACGTTCTCCTGCGCCTCGGTGGTGGATGCGCCGAGATGCGGCGTGCACACGACATTCGGGTGGCCGAACAGCGGATTGGTTTTGGCCGGCTCCTCGGTGAAAACGTCGAACGCCGCCCCGGCGATGCGCCCTGCGTCGAGCGCGGCGCGGAGCGCGACCTCGTCGACCAGCCCGCCGCGCGCGCAATTGATGATCCGCGCGCTCGGCTTCATGGCGGCGAGCGCGTCGGCGTTGATGATGTTGCGGGTGCGATCGGTGAGCGGCGTGTGCAGCGTGATGAAGTCGGAGCGGCGCAACAGCTCGGCCAGTTCCACGCGTTCGACGCCGAGATCGCGCGCCCGCTCGGGCGACAGGAACGGATCGCAGGCGATCACTTTCATCCGCAGCCCGTGGGCGCGATCGGCGACGATTGAGCCGATATTCCCGCAGCCGATAATGCCGAGCGTCTTGCCGGTAATCTCGACGCCCATGAAGCGGTTCTTCTCCCACTTGCCGGCCTGGGTCGAGGCGTCGGCCTGCGGAATTTGCCGCGCCAGCGCCAGCATCAGCGTGATCGCGTGCTCGGCGGTGGTGATCGCGTTTCCGGAGGGCGTATTCATCACGATGATGCCCTTGGCCGTCGCCGCCGAGATATCGACGTTATCGACCCCGATGCCGGCGCGTCCGATCACCCGCAGCTTCGTCGCGCGCTCGATGATCTTGGGCGTGACTTTGGTCGCCGAACGGATGGCGAGCCCGTCATAGTCGCCGATCACGGCGGCGAGTTTTTCTTTGTCCTTGCCCAAGGTGGGTTGGAAATCGACCTCGACGCCGCGGTCCTTGAAAATCTGGACGGCGGCGGCCGACAGGGAATCGGAGATGAGAACCTTTGGTTTCATAGGCGTCCGTTTGGCGATTTGAGCGGCGGTCGAGTGAAGATGGTCGGTGGGCGTCAAGCGCTTCGGTCTTCACGCCGCTTTCGGAAGCGCGGCCTTCGCCTCGGCATAGGCCCAATCGAGCCAATGCGTCAGCGCCTCCACGTCGCGCGTCTCCACCGTTGCGCCGCACCAGATGCGCAAGCCGGGCGGGGCGTCGCGATAGGCGCCGAGATCGTAGCCCGCGCCTTCCTTTTCGACCGCCGCGACGATCGACTTGGCGAAGGCCGCCTGCGCATCGGCGGGCCGGCTGGTGACGTCGGGATCGACAACCTTGAGGCAGACGGAGGTATTCGAGCGCGTCACGGGGTCCTTGGCGAGAAAATCGACCCAGCGCGTGCGCTGCACCCAGACGGCGATCGCCTGCGCATTCGCGTCCGCGCGCGCGATCAGTCCCTTGAGTCCGCCGACCGACGTCGCCCAGGCGAGCGCATCGAGATAGTCCTCGACGCACAACATCGACGGCGTGTTGATCGTCTCGCCCGCGAATATGCCCTCGATCAGCTTGCCGCCCTTGGTCAGGCGGAAGATTTTCGGCAGCGGCCACGCCGGCTTGTAGCTTTCCAGGCGCTCAACCGCCCGCGGAGAAAGAATAAGCATGCCGTGCGCAGCCTCGCCGCCCAAGGCTTTCTGCCAAGAGAAGGTCGCGACATCGAGCTTTTCCCACGCCAGCGGCTGCGCGAAGGCGGCCGACGTCGCGTCGCAAATGGTAAGCCCGGCGCGATCCGCGGCGATCCAATCGCCGTTCGGCACGCGCACGCCCGAGGTCGTTCCGTTCCACGTGAACACGACGTCATTGGTCCAGTCGATCTTGGAGAGATCGGGCAGCGTCCCGTAATCGGCCGTCAGCACCGTCACGTTTTGGAGTTTGAGCTGCTTGGTGACGTCGGTCACCCAGCCCTCGCCGAACGATTCCCAGGCGAGCATCGTCACCGGGCGCGCGCCCAGCATCGACCACATCGCCATCTCGACCGCGCCGGTGTCGGACGCGGGAACAATGCCGACGCGATAGCCGGCCGGCAGCTCCAAAACCTCGCGCGTCAGATCGATCGCCCGTTTCAATTTCGCCTTGCCAAGCTTGGCGCGATGCGAGCGTCCGAGCGCCGCCTCGCCGAGGGCACCCAAGCTCCAGCCGGGACGTTTGGGGCAGGGGCCCGAAGAGAAATGCGGCACATGCGGCCGCGTGGCGGGCTTCGCGTTCGCCATGATCTATCCTTCCAGATAGCTGCCCCTCGTTGGGGAGGGGTGGCCCGCGGGCGGGGATAGGGGAGCGACCCATGCAAGTCAAGCCGCGGTGGAATGTTAGCCATGACTGGTCGCCCTTGCAGTCCTGCGCGGCGCGGCCTATGTCGGGGTCCTCGCCGGAATTGGCGGCTTCACGCGCGTGACCGAGTGACGCCGGGACGCCTTCAAGGGGTTTTTCGGATCGTCGCTCAGTTGCGCGACGCCGTGCGCGGACGGGGGTGTCTCACTTCGCAAAAAAAAGCTCGATTGATCTGCTTTAATCGCATTCTTGCGCTGCTCTCGCGGTTCATCGTCTCGTCCTTGCTTGGTGTTCCATGGACATCGAAAAAAGTCCGCTGCTCACCGATCTCTACCAATTGAATATGATGCAGGCCTATCTCACCAATGGGCTGACGGACACGGCGGTATTCGAATTCTTCGTGCGGCGGCTGCCGGAGCGCCGCGCCTTCCTGCTTGCGGCGGGGCTTGAGCAGGCGCTCGATTTCCTCGAAGGGCTGCAGTTCAGCGACGAGGATGTCGCCTATCTCGCGGGCGCCGGGCGTTTCGACCGTGCGATGCTCGACTACCTGAAAGCGTTCCGCTTCACCGGCGATGTCGATGCGATGGCGGAAGGCACGGTATTTTTTGCCGACGAGCCCATTCTACGGGTGACGGCGCCGCTGCCGCAGGCGCAGCTCCTGGAATCGCGGCTTATCAATATTTTGCATTTCCAGTCGCTGATCGCGAGCAAGGCGGCGCGCGTGGTTCTCGCAGCGCCCGGCAAGGTCCTGATCGATTTCGGCCTGCGCCGCGCCCATGGCGCGGAGGCGGGGCTGATGGCGGCGCGCGCAAGCTATATCGCCGGCTTCGCCGGCACCGCGACCGTGCTCGCGGAAGAGCTTTACGGCATTCCGGCTTACGGCACGATGGCCCATTCCTATGTGGAGGCGCACGACGACGAGATCGCCGCCTTCGAGAGCTTCGCGCGTGCGCGCCCCAACAATCTGACCCTGCTGATCGACACCTACGACACCGAGGTGGGGGCGAAGCGGGTGGTCGAGCTTGCTCCGCGGCTGAAGGCGGATGGCATTGTCGTCCAGGCCGTGCGCATCGACAGCGGCGACCTCATCGCGCTGTCGCGCCGTGTGCGGCAGATTCTCGACCAGGGCGGACTGCCCGATGTACGGATTTTCGCGAGCGGCGGTCTCGACGAGGAGTCGATCGCGGCCATTGTGCGGGCGGGCGCTCCCATCGACGGCTTCGGGGTCGGCACCAGCCTCACCACGTCGTCCGATTCGCCGACCTTCGATTGCGTCTACAAGCTGCAGGAGTATGCCGGAGTGCCAAGGCGCAAGCGCTCGGCCAAGAAGCAGACCTGGCCCGGCCGCAAGCAGGTGTGGCGACGCTATGCGCCGAGCGGAGCGATGATCGCCGACGTGCTGTCGGTCGAATCCGACCGCCAGGAGGGCGACCCGTTGCTGCAGCCGGTCATGCGGCAAGGCCGGCGCCTGGGGCTGAAGCCCTCGCTCGGCGACATTCGCGCGCGCGCGGCGGCCGAGCTTGCAAGCCTTCCGCAGGCGCTGCAACAGCTCGAGCCCGAGCGCGTTTACAAGGTGCAGGTCGGCGAGGCCTTGACCGCGCTCACCGCCGAGGTCGACCGCAGGATCGCGGCCCATCATTGAGCCGCGCAACTGTTTTGTGTTTCGCGCGACGGAGTTCGGACGTGATCGACAGAACGAAGCTGTACATCAACGGGGCATGGGTTGCGCCCGACGGCAAGGGCGAAATCGCGGTGCGGAGCGCGTCGACCGAAGAGGTGATCGGCCGCGTTCCGGAAGGTTCGGTGCGTGACCTCAATGCGGCGGTGCGGGCGGCGCGCGCCGCCTTGCCCGGCTGGATGGCGGTGCCGCCGGCGCAGCGCGGAGCGTTCCTCAAGGCGATCCATAACGAATTGAAGGCGCGCTCCGAGGAGATCGGCAAAATCATCGCCGGCGAAGTCGGCATGCCGCTCAAGCTCGCGACGCGGATTCAGGTCGGCTCCCCGATCGCCATTTTCGCGATGTATGCGGGGATGGCGGGGCAGTTCGAATTCGAGAGCCGGATCGACGGTTCGCTGATCGTGCGCGAGCCGGTCGGAGTCGTGGCCGCGATCACGCCGTGGAACTATCCGCTGCACCAGATCGCCGCGAAGATCGCCCCGGCGCTCGCCGCCGGCTGCACGGTCGTGCTGAAGCCCTCGGAAGTCGCCCCGCTCAACGCCTTCGCGCTCGCCGATGCGATCCACGACGCCGGCCTTCCGCCCGGCGTGTTCAATCTGGTGAGCGGCCATGGCACCGTGGTCGGCGAGGCGATGGCGACGCATCCCGACGTCGACATGGTGTCGTTCACCGGCTCGACGCGGGCGGGCAAGCGCGTCGCCGAACTTGCCGCCCACAGCGTCAAGCGCGTCGCCCTTGAGCTTGGCGGCAAATCGGCGTCGATCGTCCTCGAGGACGCCGACCTCGCCGCCGCGGTGAGGGGCACGGTCAATGCCTGCTTCCTCAATTCGGGCCAGACCTGCAGCGCGCATACGCGGCTCCTCGTCCCGGAGAGCCGATACGACGAAGCGGCGAAGCTCGCGGTCGAGGCGGCGGCGAGCTTCACGGTCGGCGATCCGTTTGGCGGCAGCGCCAAGCTTGGGCCGCTCATCTCGGCGGTCCAGCGCGAGCGCGTGCGCGACTACATTCGCACGGGGATCGACGAGGGCGCCGAATTGCTGATCGGGGGTGCGGAAGCGCCGGAGGGCCTCGACAAAGGCTACTACGTCAAGCCGACGGTGTTCGGGCGCGTCGATCCGCATGCGACCATCGCCCAAGAGGAGATTTTCGGGCCGGTGCTCGCGATCATCACCTACAAGGACGAAGATGACGCGGTCCGCATCGCCAACGACACCCTGTACGGGCTCGCCGGCGGCGTGTGGTCGAAGGACCCGGAGCACGCATTGAGCGTCGCGCGCCGGCTGCGCACCGGCCAGGTCGACATCAACGGCGCGCCGTTCAACTTCCTCGCGCCGTTCGGCGGCTTCAAGCAGTCCGGCCGCGGGCGCGAGCTCGGCCGCGAGGGCCTCGAAGAATATCTCGAATACAAGGCGATCCAGATCAAGCCGGAGGCGCCGTCGGCGTAACGCCCAACTGCGCGGCGCGGCGGGCGGCGGCGATCTGGGTCAGTTGCTGCAAGTAGGCGATCTTGTCGTCGACCGTGCGCTGGATATGCGCGACCTGCTCGTCGTCGAGATGGCGATATTTGCCGATCAGCTTGAGGTAATTGCCGATCGGCTCGCGATTCTCCACCGGATGCGTGAAGCACAATCCGTTGACCGGATCGTACTCCCACAGCGCGATGAAATTGGTGCGCACCTGCATGCGGCAGACTTCCGTCGTCATGCTGGAGGGAAAGCGCCAGCCGGTCGGGCAGGGGGCGTAGACATGCAGATAGGCCATGCCGGTCTGCGCCACCTCGATCGCCTTGGCGAGCTTCTTGTAATAGTCCTCCAGGAACGCGGTCGAGGCGGTGGCGACATAGGAGCAATTGTGCATGGTCATGATCACCGGCAGGTTCTTCGCCTCGGTGCGCTTGCCGCGCATCTGGCCGCCGACCGGCGTCGTCGTCGTCCACGAGCCGTAGGGGGTCACGCCCGACGACTGCATGCCGGTGTTCATGTAGCCTTCATTGTCGACGCAGATGAACAGGATCGGATCGTTGCGCTCGGCCGCGCCGGAGACCGATTGGAAGCCGGCGTCGGAGGTCCCGCCGTCGCCCGCGAGCGCGATCGCGGTGACCTTGCGCCCGACCCGGTCGTACTGCTTTTTCACGCCGGCGAGCATGGTCGCGGTGTTGGTGAGCAGCGAATGGAAGATCGGCACCTTCGCGCCGGTCTGCCCGTTGTAGCCGACCGTTCCCATGCCCGGGATGCAGCCGGGGGGCGCGGCGACCACCGCCTCCGGCCCCACCATGCGCATGGTGTGCCTGATCAGGAGTTCGGAATTGCAGCCGTGGCAGGCAGCGAGCCCGCGACAGAACAGGTCTTCCTTGTCGCCGAAGGCGTTGAAAATCTGCGCCTCGGTGCGGTATTCGAGCGCGCCGTGCGGGCAGGCCTCAACGCAAGCCGGTTCGCCGTCGCACAGGTCGCATTTGGTCACATGGCCGATCGCGGCCTCGTACACGATGCCGGCATAAGCGCAGCCGGCGGTGCACAGCAGACAGTCGACGCACTTCTCCTCCGCCCAGTCGATCACGCCGGTATCGCCATTCTTGGCGAGCGCGCCGGACGGACAGTCCATCACGCAGATCGGATCGGCGCATTGCCGGCAGAGCGCGAGCTCGAAGCCCTCGCCCGAGGCGGCGGGCATGATGCGGATGCGCGAATGCGCGAGATCGCCGGTTGCGGATTTGGTCTCGGCGCAGGCGACGACGCAGTCGCCGCATCCGTCGCAGCGGCTGGCGCGAAACTGCAAAGTGGAAAAGCAGGTCCCCATTGCGCTCTCCTAACGCCAGAGCTGTGACATCAATTGCCGCCCGGTGGTGCGCGGGTCGGCGACGAACGCGGCTTTCACCGCCGACAAGTCGACGCGCCTGCGGATGAGCTGCCACATGATGCCGGCATCGACGAAGTCGTTGATGGTGGCGATGCCGACCAATTGGTCGTCCCTGAATACGATCCGACGGTAAACGCTCTTTTCGTCGTCGACGCTTTCTACGATTTCGCAGTCGACGCCGGCCTCGCCGCGGCCGACCGAGACCGCCTGCTGGCCGAAGAAGCTGTAGGTGTTGAGCGGCACCGCGCCGGGAAATGGAACGAGCGCGGAATCGTCGGCCATGTCGAGCCCGGCGATGCGGCCCTGCTCGACCGCATTCGGCAGGATGCCATTGACGACCTTCCCGCCCCACAGGCTGCCCGCCTCGGCCACGTCGCCCGCAGCCCAGATGTTCGGCAGATTGGTGCGCATGCGATCGTCGACGAGGATGCCGCTGTTGATCGCGATGCCAGACCCATCAAGGAATCTGACATTCGGCTTGGCGCCGACGCACACCAGCAGAAGATCGGCGACGATCCTGCGTCCGTCATCGAGTGCGGCGAGGCAGCGGTCGCCGGCGCCGTCGACGCCGACGATGGTGCGGCCCGTCAGCATGCGTACGCCGTTGCGCACGAACACGTCCTCGATGATCCTGGACGCCCGCGGCTCGAAATAGGCCGACAGAACATGCTTCTCCAGCTCGACCACGGTGACGGCGATGCCGGCCTTCGCCATGTTCTCCGCCGCATGCATGCCGATCAGGCCGGCGCCGAGCACGATCGCCGACTTGGCGGCGCCGATCGCCGCGCGCAAATCGATCGCATCGTCCATCGAGCGCAGCACATGGAAGGCAAAATCGGCAAGGCCATCGACCGGCGGCAGCACCGGCGCGGCGCCCGTCGCGATCAGCAAGCGCTCATAGGTCCAGGTCTCGTTCGAATCGAGGCGCAAACTCGATTGCGACGGGTCGATTGCGACGACAGTCGCGTGCGGGACGAAATTGATCGCGTTGTCGCGAAACCAGGTTTCGTCGCGCAGGATCACATTGTCCGGCTCCGAGCGGCCGGACACGACATAGGGCAGGATGGTCGGCGAATAAGGCAGGCGCGCATCGCGCGTCAGCAACGTCACCGAGCCTTCGGCGTCGAGGAAACGGATGGCGGTCGCAGCCTCCAGCGCCGCATGGCTGCTGCCGACGATGAGGTGCTTGCTGTGCATGGCGGCCTCAGTCGCTCTCGTTCAGCCAAACCGGCTCGCGCGGCCGGCCGTCCCATGAAAGTTCGCGGGTGATCGTGATTGCGCGCGCGAAATGCTCGGCAGTGATGTCGGCGCCGGCGAGCCCGCCGATGAAACTGATCGCGGGAATTGGGCGGCCGGTGTGATAGAGCGCGCCCAGAGTCTCCTGGTAGACCGGCCCTGAGTTCCAGCCGAAGCTGACCGAGCGATCGACCACGCCGACGCGCTGCACCTTGGCGAGCGCCGCCGCCATCGCTTCCAGCGGGAATGGGCGGAACGTCTTGATCTTGATGAGGCCGACGGCTTCGCCCGCCACGCGCGCGGCGTCGACGGCGTCTTTCGCCGCGCCGGTCATGCTGCCGATGGTGACAAGCGCGTAGTCCGCGTCGTCGAGGCGGTACTCCTCGATCAGCGGCGCGTGGTAACGGCCGAACCGCTCGCCCCAGGCGGCATGCGTCTCGCGGATCACCCGCAGCGCGTTCTGCATGCCGCGGCACTGGCCCTTCCGATAGCGCACGAAGCTGCTCGGGCCGACGCCGCCGGCGCCGCCGGTCAGCGGGTCCACGCCCATCGGCCGCGCCGGATCGAGCGCGACATGCCAGTTGATCGCGGCGGGTCCGAGAAAGTCGTCGACGTCCCGCTGGTCCGGAATCTCGACTCGGGTGACCCCGAAGGAAAGATAGTTGCCGTCGTGACAGACATTCACCGGCAACATAACATCGCGATGCTCGGCGATCTTGTAGGCCATCACGGTGGTGTCGAGGATCTCCTGCACCGTCTCGCAATACATCTGAATCCAGCCGGCCTCGCGCACCACCATGGCGTCCTGCTGGCCGCCCCAGACGCATTGCGGGCTCAATAGATCGCGCGTGACCAGCGAGGCGACCATGGGCAGGCGCAGGCCGGGCGTGCGGACATACGGCTCGAACATGAAGGCGATGCCCGGCCCGCAGGTCGCGGTGAAAGTGCGGCCGCCGGCGAGCGCCACGCCCTGCAGCCCGCACATCACCGCGTGCTCGCCCTCGACATTGAGGAGATCGGCGTTGAGCCTCCCGTCGGCGATCATCTGCGACAGGTGCTCGACCAGCGAAGATTGCGGCGTGATCGGGTAGACCGCGACCACGTCGGGGCGGGAAAGCGCGACGCCGATCGCCGCCGCTTCGTTTCCTTCGCACACGGCCGAGTGTTGCGCGGCGCGGGAGTCATCGGCGGCAACGCTCATCGGCCGACCTCCTCGATCATGCTGATGGCGCGCTGCGGGCATTCCTGCGCGCAAATCCCGCATCCTTTGCAGACGGCGAGATCGAAATCGAACCAGCGCGGCTTTTCGACCACGCACTGCACCGGGCAGTAGAGCCAGCACAGGCCGCATTTGACGCATTTCAGCCGATCGATCACCGGCCGCATGCTGCGCCAGTCGCCCGGCAGCATCGTGCTCAGCCTGGTTGCGATCGGCGCGAGATCGTCGGGGATGGTCGAGGCGTCGAAATGATCACGCGACTGCCGCTGCATGGGCCACCTGCTTCAATTCGTGCACGTGCGTTTCGGCGTAGCCGCGCTCGACCGCCAACAGATTCTCGGCGAGGCCGGCGTCGCGGAATTCCATTTGACGCAACGCCTCTTTGAGGGAAGCGAGCGTCAGCAATCCGGTGGTTTTTGCAAAAGCGCCGAGCATGATGGCGTTGGTGACCGGGCGCCGGTAGATCGGGAGCGCGATGCCGACCGCATCGCACAGGCCGACGCGCGTAATGTGGTCGGGCAACGCAAGCTCATCGAGGCTCGCCTTGGTGGTGAGCACCACCGTGCCGCCGGGCTTCATGCCGGCGAAAATATCGACCGCGCGCGCGACCGTCGGATCGATGCAGACGACGCAATCGGGATGGTAGACATTGGTCATCGCCCGGATCGGCGCGGTGGAGAAGCGCAGAAACGCCGCGACCGGCGCGCCGCGGCGCTCAAACCCGAACGAGGGAATGGCGACCGCGTGGTTGCCGTCGTCGATCAATGCCTGGGCGAGAATCGAACAGGCGAGGACGGCGCCTTGGCCGCCCCGCCCGTGGATGCGCACCTCGTGCATTTCGTGCATGGCTTGCTCCGAAATTCACAGGAGGCTCTGCATGGATTTTTCTTGGCGTTCCTCCACTTGCGATCAAGCCATGACTCGGGTGCAAATACTTTGATATCCATCAATTCGCTGCAGCGCAACAAACTGCATGGCGTCGTGCCGCCCCTCACAATCCCGCGGCGCGGGCCGCCGCGGCGACGCTCATACCGGCGATAACGGCGAGAAAATCGTTGCGCCGGACCACCATCACCAGCACCGCGGTGCCGATCGCGAGCACAGCCACGAGGCCGCCACGGGCGATGATGGGGAGCACGGTGGCGGCGATGACCGAGCCGGGCAGCGCCGCGAGCATGCGGCTGACCCGCCGCGTCAGCGGCACATGGGTCATGATCCAGAACCCGCCGGCGCGCATCGCATAGGTCGCCGCCGCCATCGCGAAAATCGCGATCACCGGGCCGTAATCGAAAGGCTCAATCGGAATCATCGATGAAGCCCGCTATCGCGCACCCGGCGATGGCGCCGGCGACGACGAAATACCAACCGCCGAACAGCTGTTGCACGGCGACGGCCACCGCTCCTGCGGCGATCCATGGAATCGCCTTGTGCGCTCCGCGCCAGAGCGGGACCAGCATCGTCGCAAAAAAGATCGGCATCACAAGATCGAGGCCGAATCGGCGCGGATCACCGGCAAGCGCGCCGAACAAATAGCCCGCGGTCGAGGCCGCCATCCATACCACGACGAGAACCAGGCTGGCGCCGAGAAAAATGCTCACGGGCGAGCCGCTCTCGCGCTGTGCGCGCATGGTGATCAGCCATGCAGGGTCGGTCGTGATGTGCAGCAGCGGATAGAGCTGCCAGGCCGGAAGATCGCGGAAAGTGGGTTGCAGCGCTGCAGTGATCAGCAGGATACGGGCGTTGACGGTGGCGACGACGAGGGCGAGCCCGGCGATCGCGCCGATGGTGAAGCGCTCCGGCCAGACTTCGAGGGCAACGAGCTGCGAGGCGCCGGCGAAGACGAACGCATTCATCAGCACGCTGTTGAGCAGCGAAAGGCCTTTGGCCGCGGCGGCGGCCCCGACCGCAAGCGCAAATGCGATCAGCCCGGGGAGCACCGGGAGCGCCAGACGCGCGCCGAGCTCCAAGTCGGCGCGCGACCATGGCGATCGATGAATGCGGCCATCCAAATTCATGAGAGTAGTTCCATCAGGAAGCGGTCGTGCTCCGAGAGCCGAAAAGCATCTTCATTCACCCCGTCCGGGAGAGGTGAATGGTGAGATTAATAGCGGCATCGAGAGCATCCGGTGAGGCTATTCAATAAAGCAAAACGCCCGCCGAACGGCGGGCGCATTCGTGTGAGCTGGTGCGGCGCGATTATCCCGCGGGTTGTGGCTCGATGCCGCCGGCGCCGGGCGCGTCCGGCCGCGGACGCGGCTTGCCGGCGGTCGGCACGGCGGAGCCGCGCGGCGTGGTCGGCTCGATCACGGATTCGCGCATCGGCCGCTTGCCGCCAAGCAGTTCCTTGATCTCGTCGCCGGTCAGCGTCTCGAACTCCAACAACCCCTTCGCGAGGGTTTCGAGATCATCGCGCTTCTCGTTGAGAATGCGGTTCGCCTCGCGATAGCCGTCTTCGACAAGCCGCTTGATCTCGGTGTCGATCTTCTGCGCGGTTGCCTCCGAAATGTTTTGCTGGCGCGCGACCGAATAGCCGAGGAACACTTCTTCCTGGTTCTCGCCATACGCGACCGCGCCAAGCTCATCCGACAGGCCCCAGCGGGTGACCATCATGCGCGCGAGCTTGGTCGCCTGCTCGATGTCGGAGGCAGCGCCCGAAGTGACCTTGTCGCGGCCGAACACCAGTTCCTCGGCGACTCGCCCGCCCATCATGATGGCAAGCCGCGACGTCATCTGTTCGCGGCTCATCGACAGCTTGTCGCGTTCGGGAAGCTGCATCACCATGCCGAGCGCGCGCCCACGCGGAATGATGGTGGCCTTGTGCACCGGGTCGGTCGCCGCGACATTGAGCGCGACGATGGCGTGTCCGCCCTCGTGATAGGCGGTCAGCAGCTTCTCTTCCTCGGTCATGACGAGCGACTTGCGCTCGGCGCCCATCATCACCTTGTCCTTGGCGTCTTCGAACTCAACCTGGGTGACCATGCGCTTGTTGCGCCGCGCCGCCATCAACGCCGCTTCGTTGACGAGATTCATCAGGTCGGCGCCCGAGAAGCCGGGCGTGCCGCGCGCGACTATCTTCAAATTGACGTCGGGCGCCAGCGGCACCTTGCGCACATGCACTTTCAGGATCTGCTCGCGGCCGACCACGTCCGGATTCGGCACAACGACCTGCCGGTCGAAGCGGCCCGGGCGCAACAGCGCCGGGTCGAGCACGTCCGGCCTATTGGTGGCGGCGATCAGGATGATGCCCTCGTTCGCCTCGAAGCCGTCCATCTCGACGAGGAGCTGATTGAGGGTCTGCTCGCGCTCGTCATTGCCGCCGCCGAGGCCGGCGCCGCGGTGGCGGCCGACCGCATCGATTTCGTCGATGAAGATGATGCAGGGCGCGTTCTTCTTCGCCTGCTCGAACATGTCGCGCACGCGCGACGCGCCGACACCGACGAACATTTCGACGAAGTCGGAGCCGGAAATGGTGAAGAACGGCACGTTCGCCTCGCCGGCGATCGCTCGCGCGAGCAGCGTCTTGCCGGTGCCGGGCGGTCCGACCAGCAACACGCCGCGCGGAATGCGTCCGCCCAGCCGTTGGAACTTGCCGGGATCGCGCAGGAACTCGACGATCTCCTGCAAATCCTGCTTCGCCTCATCGACTCCGGCGACGTCTTCGAAGGTGACGCGGCCATGAGCCTCGGTCAGCAGCTTCGCCCGCGACTTGCCGAAGCCGAGCGCCTTGCCGCCGGCCCCCTGCATCTGACGCGACAAGAAAATCCACACCCCGATCAGCGCGATGAAGGGCAGCCACGAGACCAAGAGCGACACGAACCACGGCACGTTGTCCTGCTGCGGCCGCGCGGTGATCGACACGCCCTTGCTGTAGAGCTTTTGCACCAGGCCCGGATCGTTCGGCGCATAGGTGTTGAAGTTGCGCCCGTCGGTGAAGGCGCCGTGGATCTCCGGCCCCTGGATCACGACATCGCGCACGCGGCCTTGGTCGACCTCGGTGAGGAGCTGCGAGAACGAAATATCCTGCGAGCTTGTCCGCTGGCCCGGATTCTGGAACAGCGTAAACAGCGCCAGCAACAGCAAGACAATGATCACCCAGAGGGCGAAGTTGCGCAGATTGGCATTCATCTCGCGTTCCTCATGACCCCTGGGTCGGACTGATTGTCAGGACGCCCAAACCGCCCTCCACATCGATCGATGTCCACAATGTAGGGCGCGGCGTCTCTCCTGCCAAGGATAACTGGCCAAATGAGGCGAATTTGCCGGCGCGGCTTTGTAAACGCGGCGAACAGGTTAACCGCCTAGGGACCCTCAGTGTTCCCTTCGCGGAACCCACGGGGCCTGCGGCGTGGCGGTGCGCGCGAGATTGTCAGGCGATCGCCGGCAAGCGAGATCGTAGCGCCGGCCAGCGTGCGGCGAAAGCGCTCAGGCGAGCGCGCATGGAGGTGCGCAACCACCGCTTTCTCACATTCCTCCAGCTTGCCGAGTTCGACTTCTCCTTCCTCGCCGGTCATCGCCACCAGACGGCCGAGCAGCCGCAATCGGATTTCTGCGCGCGCCTTCACCCATTCGGACGCGGCGAGTGTGATCGGCTCGCCAGCGCGGCGAACCGATGACGCAAGCGTCGGCGCAAGGGCGTAGGCCAAGTGGTCGACCGCAGCTTCGATCGCTTCATTCGCCCGCCTCAACCGGTAGGCCAACTGCGCCAGGCGCGCGGGGGTCAGTCCTTCCGCCGCGAGGGCGGGCATGACCGCACGCAGGCGGACACGGGCAAAGCGCGGGTCGCGATTCGACGGGTCCTCGGCAAATGGGATCTTGGCGGCTTCGAGCGTCGCGATCAGTCGCGATTTCGGAATGTCGAGGAAGGGGCGGACAAGGGCTATGTCTCTCCCCTCGCGCGCGTGGATAGGTGAAGCGAAAAGAGGCAGTGGTGAAATGCGCGCCATTGCCGCAAGCCCGGCGACTCCGCTGCCGCGCGTGAGGCGAAACAGCACCGTCTCCGCCTGATCGTCCAGCGTGTGCGCGGTCAGGACATGGCGGGCTTTCGCTCTTTCCGCCGCCGTTGCGAGCAGGCGATAGCGCGCCTTGCGCGCGGCTTCCTGCAGGCCGGTCTTCGGCTTAGCCCCGATCCAACGCATGGTGCGGTGAGCGACGCCGAGCAAGCTGGCGAGGCGGTTGACGGCGGCGGCTTCGCGCCGCGCTTCCGGCCGCAGCCCGTGATCGACCGTGACCGCGAGCAGGTCCGGGCCGTCGGGAAGCGTTGCGCGCCAGCGGGCCGCAAGAAATAGCAAAGCCGTGGAATCAGGTCCGCCCGAGATTGCGAGCACGAGGGCTTTGCAGTCTGCGAGATCGGCAAACAGCGCAGCCGCTTCCGCGTCGGTAACCGCGGCGTGCGCCTCAGCAGCCGACACGCTTCTGCTCCCGTGCCACCGTCTGCTTCACGGTGGGGGAGACGCGCGGGTATTTCCGGCCGATCTCGGCGAAGGCGCCGCAGGCGAGGTTGTTTTCTTTCAGCGCGGCAAGCGACTGGCCGAGCCGCAACAGGGCTTCGGGAGCGCGCGGGCTCGACGCGTGACTCTTCGTCAGGGTCAGAAAAACGTCGGCCGCGTCGCGATAATTCTCTCGCCGAAACAGGCTTTCGCCGAGGCCGTATTGCGCATCGTCGGCGAGCCGGTCGTTCGGGTATTGGCTCACGAACGTACGAAAACTCTGTTCGGCGAGCACATAGTCCCGGCGCACGAGATAGCCATTGGCAAGGTCATATAGGTCGCGCGGCGACTGCGAGGGCGGCAACGTCGCCAATTGGGTGCCGGTCCCGCTCGGGTTACGAGGCGGGGGCGGGGGCAGACCGCCGCCTCCATAGGCAGATTCGCTCGACCCAGCCGGATCGGCGCGGCCCGAGGCGTGAAGCGAGCCGAGCGGGCGCGGCGTGCCCGGCGCGTTGGGATTCTGTGCCGGGTCGAACGCGTCGGAGCGGCGGCCGGACGGATAGGGGTTCTCCAGGGTCGGCTGCTGCACGGCCGGTTGAATGGGAGTGGGCCGCAATGGGATCGGCTCGGACGGCGGCGCGTCGGCGGGCTGCTGCGGCATGTAGGCCTGCTGTCGAGTCTGCGGCGGCGTATAAGTCTGTTGTTGCGGCGCCGGCTGGTGCGGCGCCGGCCGGATCGGCGCCGGGCTGCGCGCCTCACTCGCGCTGTGGCCGCTCGACTTGCCGCCGAGTTCCTTGAAGCGGAACTCGTTATCTTCCTGCATCTTGCGCAGATTGGTCTCGAGCTGCTGGTTGCGATACTGAAGCTGCTCGATGGCGCCGGTGAGCTGACGCACCTGGTTTTCCAGCTGATCGATACGCACCAGGAGGTCCGTCGCCGTGACTTGCGCGCGGACGGGAAGCGCGCTGAGCGCGCTGAATAGAAGCGCAGTTGCAAGCGTGGGCGTGAGGCGGAGGCGGGTCATGATCGTCAGTGCGGCAAATGGAGAATCATCGGCTTTTTGAATAGCGACGATGCAGGCTAAGTTCAAATTGTGACCGCCTTCCGGAGCGGTCGCTCGATATTCGCCTTGTGCGATGGTCAGACGCGAGGCCAGGAAACGAAATCCGGGCCTTGCGCGATTGCCCCCCAAGTCCGCCACAAGGCGGCGGCGCGGACGCCTTACGAAATACGAGCTCGATTAATTACGAGCTCGCGTTAAGCACGGTTACTGCGCGCCGATTTTGCGACCAGCAAGATATGTCGTTGCATACCGCGACCGGGCGCTCCTTGCCGTAGGAGATCGTGCGCATGCGCGAGGGATCGACCCCGCGCGAGGCGAGATAGTCGCGCGCGACCTGCGATCGCTTGGCCCCGAGCGCGATGTTGTATTCGCGGGTGCCACGCTCGTCGGCATGGCCTTCGACGGTGAAAGCGTAACGGTTATAGTGCTGCAGCCATTGCGCCTGCTTGTCGAGGGTGGCGCGCGCCTGAGGCGACAGCTCGGTCGAATCGGATTCAAAGAAGACCCGGTCGCCGACATTGACCACAAAATCCTGCTGGCTGCCTGGGACCGCCGCGCCGGCGAGGCCCGCTTGATCTTCGCCCGGCCGGTTGGCGCAGGCGGCGGTCAGCAGCACGACCGCCAATACCCCGATGATCCTTGCAACCCGGATAAAATCAGTCTTGTTCGGCATCCCGATCGGCTCCTTATTCGCGCTCGCTGGCGCCGATGTGCCCGAGCTTGCGCTGCACGCCTAACGATCTAGTCCCTGTTTCGTTAAGCGAAGGTTCCGTAAACCTTGATTAGGTCTTGCCGCGTTTCGTCGCGGGCCTAAAACGGCTGAAACCGTTTGGAATGGTTAATGAAGTGGAAAGGCGGCGGGATCGCGACTGGCGCCCGTTCACGTCGTCGAATTGGGTGCGTGCGTGCCTTTTCGGTTACACTCGCAGCCCAAGATCCGCCTCTCTCATTCCATGGTTCGCCGCGCCGCTAAAGGAATCACAATCTGGCGTGATGCGCGAGACTTTTTTACGGCCCGAGTCTGCCTCACTTGGCGCCGGTGGTATTATTATAACATCAGATATGATTGGCCGGGCTCGAGCGGTGCGCGGTCGCTTTAATTGTTAATTGTTGCGTTTTTTGATCCAACAGCAGGCCGGCGGCGAGATTTCGGCTCAAATGGACATGCTCGCGGGCGATGGGATCGCTCTTTGGCGGGCGCCGAGATTGAAATGCAATCGAGCCGGATGAAAAAACGAGGTAGGTATTATGAAGACTCGGCTATTGGGTATCATTGTCGGGGTTGCGGTCGCCGCGGTCGGTGTGGCGTCGTACGAGGCTGCCGGTCAGGATACGAAAAGGCCGAAGCGTGCGCCGACGGTCAGCTTCAAGGAGGACGTGTTGCCGATCTTCAAAGGTCGCTGCGTCGAGTGCCATTCCCCCGGCGGCAAGGGCTTCGACGCGAGCGGTCTCAACCTGCAGGACTATGCCGGCGTGATGAAAGGAACCAAATTTGGGCCGATGGTGATCGCCGGCGATCCTGGAGCAAGCAGCCTGATGGCGCTCCTCGACTGGCGGGTCGCTCCGCAGATTCGGATGCCGCACGGGACGAAAAAGCTCTCCACGTGCGACCGCGACGCAATCAGAAGCTGGATCTATGAAGGCGCGCTCGACAATTAGCGCAACTATGAGGTGAGGTATGGCGGAGGTTCAGCCGCGGCCGCCGCGGCGCGAATTGGCTCAGCCGGAGAGCGCTCGCGGCGCGGGCAATTTTGCTGCGGAGGTCGGCCGGATGGTGCGGCTCGGCCGCGCCAAGCGCGGGATCAGCCGGCGCAAGCTCGCCGCCGATTCCGGTATTTCCGAGCGCTACCTTGCCCAGATTGAGAGCGGTCAGGGGAACCCCTCCGTCAACGTACTGAAATCGATCGCCGACGCCATCACCGTGCCGGTATTCGAACTCCTGCCGCGCGCCGGCCTGGGGAATTCCGCGCTTGAGCAAATGGTGGATATCCTTACGCGCCTTCCGCCGTCCGAGCTTCCGGCAATTGCGGCGGCGATGCAGGAACGGCTCGGCGCGGCCGCCGACCGCGCCCGCCGGATTGCCCTCGTCGGCCTGCGTGGTGCGGGGAAGTCGACGCTTGGACGCAAACTTGCCGAACACCTCGGCGTGCCGTTTCTCGAATTGAACCGGGTGATCGAGCAAAACTACGGGGCGAGCGCGGCCATGCTGATTGAGCTGTCCGGTCTCGCCACGTTCCGCAAATACGAGCACGAATGCCTGCAGCGGGTGATCGCCGAGCACGACGCCGTGGTCATCGCGACCGCCGGCGGGATCGTCTCCAATCCGCAGACCTATGAGCTGCTGCTGCGTCGCATGCACGCCATCTGGATCAAGGCGCGCCCGGAGGAACACATGGCGCGGGTGATCGCCCAGGGGGATTTTCGGCCGATGGCGCACAACCGTGAAGCGATGGGCGACCTCGTCGCGATCCTAGAGGCGCGCAGCGCCGACTATGCCCGGGCCGAGTCCGCGCTCGACACGTCGGGGGCCTCGGTCGAAAAAAGCCTTGCCGACCTTGTTCGGCTCGTCTCGCCCTACGCGACCCCGCTTTCCGCGCCGTGATGGGCGTGCGGAGCGCCACGGCTAGAACGACGTTCAATTCCGCAGGTTTGAATTCTGCTCCTTTGCGGGGCGGCGATGCCGCCCGCCCGAACGGGTTGCGCGTCGGCTGGAGTGGCGGAACGCCGCAGGCAGATTGATCACAACCGCGTTAGGAGCGGCAGGGGTGGCATTGCCGAGACGTGAATTATATTGCATATTATACGCATAATAGATTGACTCGTTTCCAGTGCATGCCAGCGTACATGAATTATAGTTCATGAATTATTAATTGACGCAACTTCGGCAGCGCCGCAGCGGGGCCGGACTTGCGATCCCGACCGGCAGGCAGACCAAAAATTCGCGGCGGGAAGATTCGGACGACAGGCAGGGAGAAATCCGCAGGGGTCGCGCCTTCGCCGGCGCACCGCGGAGCCAAAGGAGAGGTCAATGGCGCACGCCGAACGTAAGCTCGCAAATGGCGCGACGCGGGTTGATTTTGCGACCGACCCCGGGCGTTACCGCCATTGGAGACTTTCGGTCGATGGCGACATCGCCACCCTTCTCATGGACGTCGACGAACAGGGCGGGCTGTTCGAAGGCTATGAGTTGAAGCTCAATTCCTACGACCTCGGCGTCGACATCGAACTGGCCGACGCACTTGAGCGCATTCGCTTCGAACATCCCCGCGTGCGGGTGGTGCTGCTTCGTTCGGGCAAGCCGCGCGTCTTTTGCGCCGGCGCGAACATCCGCATGCTGGCCGGAGCGAGTCACACCCACAAGGTCAACTTTTGTAAGTTCACCAACGAAACGCGCAACGGGATCGAGGACGCGAGCGAGTTTTCCGGCGTTCACACGATTTGCGTCGTGACCGGATCGTGCGCCGGCGGCGGCTATGAGCTCGCGCTGGCGACAGACCACATCATCCTGGTCGATGACGGCTCGTCGTCGGTGTCGCTTCCCGAACTGCCGCTGCTCGCGGTGCTGCCGGGCACCGGCGGCCTGACGCGGGTGACCGACAAGCGCAAGGTGCGGCGCGACTACGCCGACGTGTTCTGCACCACCGAAGAAGGCGTCAAGGGCAAGCGCGCGGCCGAATGGCGGCTGGTGGACGAAGTGCTCCCCCACACCAAGCTTGAATCAGCGGTCGCCGAGCGCGCGCGCGCCTTCGCGGCGAATTCGAAGCGTCCACAAGCGGCGACCGGCATCGCGCTGACGGCGCTCGACCGCACGGTCGGGCCCGACGCGCGCGGGTACAAGTACCTCTCGGTAGAACATGCGCGGGCCGAGCGGACGGCAACCTTCACCGTGCGCGGACCGGACGCCCCGCCACCCGCTTCTGCTGACGATATGGTGGCGCAGGGCGCCGCCTTCTGGCCGCTCGAGCTGGCGCGCGAACTCGACGACGCCATTCTCGACCTGCGGTTCAACGAGCTCGACACCGCCGCGATCATCTTCAAGTCGGACGGCGACCGCGCCGCCGTGCTCGCCTACGACGCGTTCCTCGAAGCCCACAAGGATCACTGGCTCGCTCGCGAAATCCGCCTGAAGTGGAAGCGCCTGCTCAAGCGCATCGACCTCACCTCGCGCACCCTCGTCGCGTTGGTGGAGCCGGGGTCGTGCTTCGCCGGAACGCTTGCCGAAATCGTGTTCGCCGCCGATCGTTCGTACATGCTGGTCGGCCGCCTGGAAGGCGATAACCGGCCGCCGCCGGCGCTTGCGTTGGGTCCGGCGAATTTTGGCGACTATCCGATGTCGAACGGCATCACGCGCCTCGAGAGCCGGTTTCTCGGCGAGCCGGAGTCGGTCGACAAAGCGCGCAGCAGGATCGGCGACGATTTGGATGCGGACGCAGCGGCGGATCTCGGCCTCGTCACGTTCGCGCTCGACGACATCGACTGGGAGGACGAAATCCGCGTGTTCCTGGAGGAGCGCGCGAGCTTCTCCGCCGATGCGTTGACGGGCATGGAGGCGAACCTCCGCTTCGGCGGGCCGGAGACGATGGAATCGAAGATCTTCGCCCGGCTCACCGCCTGGCAGAACTGGATCTTCCAGAGGCCGAACGCGATCGGAGATGAAGGCGCGCTGCGCCTTTACGGCACCGGTCGCAAACCGGCTTTCGATACGCGAAGGGTGTGAGCGTGGGTCAGGCCAGCGGTCGCCCGACGGCGACGAGCTTCTACCTCTTCCTGTTGGGGAGGAGACCAATTGCGAGCGAGAAGCTGAGCTCCGACGAGGAAGGCTTCTCCGGAGCGAAGGGCATTCGCCATCCGTTTGCGCACGCGCGGGGCCCGAAGACGCTGGCGCGCTACGCGGCGCGTCTAAAGCCGGTTCCGCCCTGGACACGACAATAAGCAAGATCAGGAGCACCGTGATGGATATCATGAACGTCGACTACTCGACCAAGATCCCGAACAATGTCGGCCTCACCGAGGACCGCCGGATCTTGCGCGCGCTCGAAAGTTGGCACCCCGGCTATCTCGACTGGTGGATGGACATGGGACCGGAAGGGTTCCAGGAAAGCCTCGTCTATCTGCGCACCGCGGTTTCGGTCGATCCCAAGGGTTGGGCCAAGTTCGATTACGTCCGCATGCCGGAATATCGCTGGGGAATTCTGCTCGCCCCGCAAGAGGAAGGGCGCAAGGTCAATTTCGGTCAGCATCTCGGCGAGCCGGCCTGGCAGGAAGTGCCGGGCGAGTATCGCGCGATGCTGCGCCGGCTCATCGTGATCCAGGGCGATACCGAGCCCGCCTCGGTCGAGCAGCAGCGCCATCTCGGCGCGACCGCGCCCTCGCTGTACGACATGCGCAACCTGTTTCAGGTCAATGTCGAAGAAGGGCGGCATCTGTGGGCGATGGTCTATCTGCTCCACAAGTATTTCGGCCGCGACGGGCGCGACGAGGCGGAGGAGCTGCTGCGCCGCCGCTCCGGCAGCGAGGACGCGCCGCGCATGCTCGGCGCATTCAACGAAGAGACGCCGGACTGGCTGTCGTTCTTCATGTTCACCTTCTTCACCGATCGCGACGGCAAGATGCAGCTCGAGAGCCTCGCCCAGTCGGGCTTCGATCCGCTGTCGCGCACTTGCCGTTTCATGCTGACGGAGGAAGCCCATCATATGTTCGTGGGCGAGACCGGCGTCGGCCGCACCGTGCAGCGCACCTGCGAGGCGATGAAGCAGGCCGGCGTCAGCGATCCCTACGACATCGAAAAAGTGCGGTCGCTCGGGGTGATCGATCTTCCGACCATCCAGAAGAAGCTGAACCTGCATTACACGCTGTCGCTCGATCTGTTCGGCTCCGAGGTGTCGACCAACGCCGCCAACGCCTACAATGCGGGCCTCAAGGGCCGCTTCATGGAGACCAAGATCGAGGACGACCATCGCCTCGAACACGCGACCTATCCCGTGCTCAAGTTCATCGACGGCGCCGTAAAGCGCGTCGACGAGCCGGCGCTGACGGCGCTCAATATGCGGCTGCGCGATGATTACACCGACGACTGCGCGCGCGGCGTCGATCGCTGGAACAAGGTCATCGACAAGATCGGCATTCCGTTCCGCCTGGAGCTGCCGCATGTCGCGTTTCACCGGCAGATCGGCGAGTTCCGCAACGTTTATGCGACCCCGAAGGGCGACGTGATCGACGAAGCGACCTGGCAGCGCGAGAAGGACAACTGGCTGCCGTCGAAGGCCGATGGCGATTTCATCGTCGAGCTGATGAAGCCCGTGTCCGAGCCCGGCAAGTTCGCGAACTGGATCGCATCGCCCAAGGTCGGCATCGACAACAAGCCCGGCGACTTCGAATACGTGAAGATCGCGGCTTGACTACAAATGCACCTCTCCCTGCACGCGGGGCGAGGGCTGTCTCACGCGAGTGATCGACATGGACGCAACCACCGCACCGACCCAGGCCGAGCTGCGCAAGCAGCACCTCATCGATCCGGAAATTTGCATCCGCTGCAATACCTGCGAGGAGACCTGCCCGGTCGATGCGGTCACGCATGACAGTGCCAACTATGTCGTCGATGCATCGAAGTGTAATTTCTGCCTCGACTGCATCCAGCCATGCCCGACCGGGGCGATCGACAATTGGCGCATTATCCAGCAGGCATACTCGCTCGAAGAGCAGTTCTCCTGGACCGAACTGCCGCCGCAGGAGGAAATATCGGTCGTGCCGACCGACGGTTCGATTGAGGCGCTCGACCAAGAGGTCGATGCCATGCTCGCCGATGCCCACGCGGGCGCCGGCGGCAAGAGCCTTGCGCCCGTCTCCGCCGCCAAGCCGAGCGTCAATCTCTACACCCGCACGAAGCCGGCGGTCGCCACCGTGAAAGGGAATTACCGGCTGACTGCGGCCGACGCCGAAAACGACGTGCGCCACGTCATCCTCGATTTCGGCGACACGCCGTTTCCTGTGCTCGAGGGCCAGAGCATCGGAGTCGTGCCGCCGGGCCTCGACGCCGCGGGCAAACCGCATCACGTTCGGCTCTACTCCGTTGCGAGCGCGCGCGACGGCGAAAAGCCGCACACCAACAATCTCGCGCTCACGGTCAAGCGCGGGCCGGGAGTAGGCTCGAATTTCGTCTGCAACTTGCAGAAGGGCGACAAGGTGGAAGTCACCGGCCCGTTCGGCGCCACCTTCCTGATGCCGAACGATCCGGAAGCGAACATCGTCATGATCTGCACCGGAACCGGCTCCGCGCCGTTCCGCGGCTTCACCGAGCGGCGGCGGCGCACCATGCCGGATGCGCCCGGGCGCATGATGCTGTTCTTCGGCGCGCGCCGCCCCGAGGAACTGCCTTATTTCGGGCCGCTGCAGAAGGTGCCGGACCGGCTGCTGGCCAAGTACTTCGCCTATTCGCGCGTCCCCGGCCAGCGAAAGACCTATGTTCAGGACCGCATGCGTGAAAAAGCTGGGGAACTCGCGGCGCTGCTGCGTTCGGCCAAGACGCATGTCTATGTGTGCGGTCTGAGGACGATGGAAATCGGGGTGGACGAATCGTTCGCGGCCATCTGCTCCGAAGCCGGCCTTGACTGGGCGGCGCTGCGCGCCGATATGCGCGCGAGCGGGCGCTATCACGTCGAGACTTACTGAGTTCAGCAAAGCGCCACGCTTGATCCGGCGGTTATCCCAGACGCTCTGGATTCGCTGTGCAGCGCACTCCCTGAGGGGCATTGTTTAAGGCGGCGGTTGCGATACATTGCCTAGGGATGCCGGTCGGCAATGCCCATGTCCGGGGTCATAGGCGCGGACAGTCTTGGCCCGGAAATATAGCCCGTGAGCAGCCATACACCCCCATCGACCGTCTTCTTGGCGCTCGAACGACAGTCCCACGATTTGCTGCAAGCGCTGCCCGCGGCGATCTATGTGACCGATGCAGCGGGTCGGATCACGTTTTACAACGAGGCCGCGGCGGAGCTGTGGGGGGAGCGCCCCGAGCTGGGAAAAGGCGAGTTTTCCGACTCTTGGAAGCTGCTGTCGCCCGACGGCACGGCGCTACCGCACGACCAGCGTCCGATAGCGCTGGCGCTCAAGAACCGGCAGCCGAGCGCAGGCATCGAAGCTATCGCCGAACGCACGGACGGCACACGCATCCTGTTTCTCGCTTATCCTACGCCGCTGTTTGATCAATCCGGCGCGATCAGCGGTGTGGTCAACATGCTGGTGGACATCACCGAGCGGCGCCGGGCGGAACTGGACGCGCGCCGCCTAGCCGCCATCGTTGAGTCCTCCGACGACGCGATTCTCGCCAAGGACCTTAACGGCGTCATTGTTAGCTGGAACGAAGGCGCCGAACGGCTCTTCGGTTACACGCAAGACGAGGCCGTCGGCAAACCCGTCACCATCCTCATTCCCGCAGACCGGCATGATGAGGAGCCGGCTATCCTCGCGCGCATTCGGCGCGGCGAGCGCATCGACCATTACGAGACTATCCGCCGGCGGAAGGACGGCAGCCTGGCAGAGATTTCGCTGACGGTGTCCCCGATAAAAAGTCTGGACGGCCGCATTGTCGGCGCATCGAAGATCGCCCGAAATATTACTGAACAGCGGCGCGCGCAGGAGCGACAGCAGCTGCTTCTCAGGGAGATGAATCACCGCGTCAAAAATCTGTTCACGATCGCGAGCAGCCTGGTGAGTCTCAGTGCGCGTTCGGCCACAACGCCACGGGAACTCGCATCGGATGTGGGGGCGCGGCTCGCCGCATTGGCGCGCGCGCACGAACTTACGCTTTCGAGAGCCCCTGGCAGTGCCGCACCAGCGGAGGCATCGACGACGCTGCACGCGCTGATCACAACGATCATCGCTCCTTATGATGACGAGGCGCCGTCAGGTAGCAGCCGCGTGGCGATCAGCGGATGCAATCTCTCGCTGTCCGGGGAAGCGGTGACGAGCTTGGCATTGCTCTTGTATGAATTCGCAACCAACGCAGCGAAATACGGAGCCCTGTCCGCACCCGACGGTCGCATCGACATCCATTGCTCCGACGAAGGGCAGCAGTTCCTGCTGACCTGGACCGAACGTGGTGCGCCGCCGCCGGTCGAGCAACGAGACGAGGGCGAGGGTTACGGAAGCCTGCTGGAGCGCGCGACCGTCAAGGGCCAGCTCGGCGGCGAGATTGCGCGTGATTGGACGGCGGACGGTCTCACCATCCGGCTATCCCTCTTGCGGGAGAGGCTGACGGGCTGACGAAGAAATCAGCCCGTCGCTGCGTCCGCCGGCCTGCCGAAGCCGGAACTCCCGCGCCTCACATTCGATCGAGCGACGGCTCCTGCCCGCCGTCCGCCCGCGCATTCTCGAAGCGGGTGCGCGCCTCCGCGGCCGCTTTACTGTCGCCCGCAGCAGTTTGCGCCCGCATGAGGCCGTAGAGCGCCCAGGCGCTGTTCGGCGCTTTCGCGCAGGCTTGCTTGAACGCCGCCGCCGCAGCGCGCGCGTCGCCGTTCTTCAATAGAATCGCGCCGAGCGTCTGATTGACCGGGACATACCAGTAGGGCGGCTCCATGTAGGGCAGTTCGTCCTGGGTCTTCACCGCGGCCTCGGCGAACCGTCGCGCCGCATCGCTGTCGCCGCGCGCCGAAGCGGCCTTCGCGCGAACGACGTCTTCGGCGATCTTGAGAATGCCCTTGGCGGGGACGGACGCCTGCTCGAGCGCGCTGAGATCCTCGCTGGCGAGCTTTTGAATGGCGTCAGCCTCTTGTTCCGCGCCGCTCGCATTTCCAAGCAAGGCTTGGGCGACGCCGCGCGCATAGCGCCAGCCCGCGACGACGAACGGCAGTTGCTCGTTCGGCTTCGGCAACGCAAGAATTGCCTGCGGGTCGCTGAATTGCGCGTGGATGAAATAGGGCGCCTGCTTGATCGGCTGCGATGGGGGAATCGCGCGCGCTTCGTCGTCGCTGATGAGGCGCGCAAGCTTCTCCGCCGATTGCAGCGCTTCCTTGCCTTGGCCCGCCATCAGCGCCGCCGTCATGTGAAAATGCACATTGTGCGGGTAATACATCGCCGGATAAGGGCCCTGCACGCCGGAATTTGCCGCGATGTAACGTTCGTCCGCCTCGACCGCATCCTTGTTGACCTCGAGCGTGTCCTTGTATCGGCCAAGGCGCAGATAAATGTGCGACGGCATGTGTACGAGGTGGCCAGCGCCGGGCACGGCCCCGCGCAGCCGGTCGGCGTAAGGCTCGGCGCGGCTTGGCTTATCGGACGCTTCCACCAAATGGATATAGAAGTGGATCGCGGCGATATGCTCGGGGTCTTTCGCGAGCGCCCCTTCCAACAACCGCAGCGCCTCCGGCGTATGTTCTTTGGCGGTGCGGCCGTTATCGCGCCAGTAATCCCATGGCGACAGCAGCATCAGCGATTCTGCCGCGAGCGTCGCGATGTCGGCATCGTCGGGAAATTTGCGAGCGACGTCGAGCATCGCGTCGGCATAAGCCCGGTCGAGCGCCGCGCGCTCGCCCGGTTCCGCATAGCGCGTGGATATGGCTGCGGCGAGGGCCTGTTCCTTCGGAGTGGTCTTGGCCGCCTTTTCGACCGCCTTTGCCGCGGCGCTCCGCGCGAGCGGCAAGGCCTTCTCGTCCATCGGAAGATTCAGATTCGGCCCGAGCACATAGGCCTCGCCCCAGAAGCACATGGCGCAATCGGGATCGAGTTGTTGGGCGTGACGGAAGGCGCGCAGCGCTTCGAGATGGTTGAAGCCGTACGCAAGAATGAGCCCTTGGTCGAAAAAGGCCCGCGCCTGCTCGTTCGCCGTGATGGGATATTGGTGATCGCCAAGGTCGTCCACCAGGATCGGCATCGGCAGGGCCGAGATGTCGTACCACGGCGTCGTAGACTTGGCGTGCGCACTCGGGGGATGCGCCGCATGCGGATCGAACGGCTTGGTCTCGGTCGGTTGCGCCGGCTTATCGACCTGGGCGACGGGTTGCGTGGGGTCGCCTTGTGCGCTGGCGGCGGTGGGAACAGCAATCGCGGCGAGCAATAAGCCCGCGGACATTAATTGTCGCATGGATGCCTCCGAGTGAACGGGCTTATGCCCCACAACACGACAAAGCGGTCCGAGGTTCCTTGGATAAACTCGATAGTGCGCGGCGTGTCGACCGCGGAAGCGACAACGGATGCGACCTAAGACGCTCGTTGTGATTGATAAGTCTGCGCCATCACCGTAATGCGAGCACGGCAAGATGTATTTTAGTACTTGAATGCCGCTTTTTCTGCTATGCTCTGCCTTAAGTCAATGCTTGCCTTGCGAGCCAAGGTGGAGAATGCCGGCAATTGAAGCCGGAAAGGCGCGGCAGCCCATTCGCTTGGGGCGGACGTCGCCTATAAAGAAGCCGGTCCGCCCAAACGATGACCGGCCGCGGGAGGAAACTGGAGGAATGGATCTCGCGCATCTTGAGTGGCCCTTCTTCGACGATTTGCATCGGCGTTTCGCCCATGGGCTTTCCGCCTGGGCGGGCCGCGAGGTCGCCCGACACATCGATCACACCGATACCGACCGCGCTTGCCGCAACCTGGTGCGCGCCCTTGGGGAGGCGGGGTGGCTCAAGGCGGTAGTCCCTGCCGCTTACGGGGGCTTGTCCGATGCCCTTGACGTCCGCGCGATCTGCCTCGGTCGTGAAATCCTGTCCTGGAACGACAGTCTCGCCGATTTCGCCTTCGCCATGCAGGGGCTGGGCACCGGGTCGATCTCGCTGTTCGGCACCGAGCAGCACAAAGCCAAGTACCTGCCGCCGGTGTGCGCGGGCCGCCATCTCGCCGCCTTCGCCCTTTCGGAGCCGGAAGCGGGGTCAGACGTGAGCGCGCTCGCCACGACCGCCACGCCGGACGGTCCGGCGCATGTGCGTCTCGACGGCTTGAAGACCTGGATTTCCAACGGCGGCATCGCCGACCACTATGTCGTGTTTGCACGCACCGGCGAAGCGCCCGGCGCGCGCGGGTTGTCTGCGTTCGTCGTCGACGCCGATGCGCCGGGACTGTCGGTTGCCGGGCGTATTGAAACGATTGCTCCGCATCCGCTTGCCACTATCCGCTTCAGCGAATGCCGCGTTCCCCTCGCAAATCTTCTTGGCCGGCCGGGCGAGGGATTCAAGGTGGCGATGGCGACGCTCGACATTTTCCGCTCGAGCGTGGGGGCGGCCGCGCTCGGCCTTGCCCGCCGCGCTTGCGACGAGGCGCTCGATCGCGCGGCGACGCGCAAGCTGTTTGGCGCGCCGCTCGGCGATCTGCAGATGACGCAGGCCTCGCTCGCCGACAGCGCCGCCGAGATCGACGCGGCGGCGTTGCTCATCTACCGCGCCGGATGGGCGAAGGATAAAGGCGCCGCGCGCATCACGCGAGAATCATCGCTTGCCAAAATGTTCGCCACCGAGATGGCGCAACGGGTAATCGATCGCGCGGTGCAGCTCTTCGGCGGGCACGGCGTGCGGGTCGGCGTGAAGGTCGAGGCGCTTTACCGCGAGATTCGCGCGCTGCGCATTTACGAAGGCGCGACGGAGGTGCAAAAGGTGATCATCGCGCGCGACATGCTGAAAACGCGCGCAACCGCGCAGGGACGAGCGGCCGAGTAAAAACGTGTTTCGCACGGGGGAACAGCTGTGGTTCGGAAAAGTCGCGCGCGTTGTCGCGCCGTGCTCGCACGCGCCCCATGGGGCCGGCGCCAATCGGCGAGCGACGGTTAGCGGCGTGCGCGTCGCCGGGCAAACGCAGGAAGGGAGGAGGCGCCGATGTTCACGCTGAACATTGCGGACGGAGTCGCAACGCTGACGCTCAGCCGTCCGCCGGTGAACGCGATCAGCGAAGAATGGCTGCAGCGGTTCGACCGTGAGCTCGATGGGGTCGCTGCTCGCGACGACTGGAAGGTGCTGCATCTGCGGTCGGACCAGAAGGTGTTCTGCGCCGGCGCCGACCTCAAAGAGGTGCATGAGTATATGCAAATGGCGGACGGCCCCGATCGGATGTACGCCTATATCGCCAATATCCAGCGGCTCTATGCCCGCATCGAGCGGATCGATCGCGTCACCTTGGCGGAAATCGGCGGCGCCGCGATGGGCGGCGGGCTCGAACTCGCGTTGTCCTGCGACCTGCGCATCGCCGCGACCGAAGCAAAGATCGCCCTGCCGGAAGCGCGGCTTGGATTGATTCCGGCCGCGGGCGGAACGCAGCGGCTCACCCGATTGTGCGGTCCATCGACGGCGGCCCGATTGATCCTCGGCGCGGAAGTGCTGGACGGCGCCACCGCGCGGCAGTTCGGCGTCGTGCAATGGGCTTTTCCGCGAGCGGAACTGGCGGAGCGCACGCTCGAGATCGCGCGCCGCATCGCCGAACTGCCGGTCGCCGCGCTCGTCGGGTGCAAGGCATGCATGGCGACGGTGCGCGAAGGCGGTCGCGGCGGCTTTTCCGACGAGCTGGAAGTGACCCGGCGGCTGTTGACGAACAAGGAAACGCAACAACGCGTGGCAGCGTTCCTCGCCGGTCAGGCGGGCGACGCACGCGTCAAGAAGGGAGGAAACTGATGAAGTTGACTGGCAAGGTCGCGGTCATCACCGGCTGCGCATCGGGGATCGGCAAGGCCACGTTCCAAGCTTTTGCCGAGGCCGGGGCGCATGTGATCGGCGCGGACATCGACGCGGAGCGTGGAGCTCTGGCCGCGCAGGAGATCGCAACGGGCGGCGCGACGGCAGAGTTTATCGCGCTTGACCTTGCCGCCTCGAACCTTGTGCGGGCGTCGGCCGCCAAGATCGTCGAGAAGCACCCCAAGGTGGATATTCTGGTCAACACCGCGGGCTTCAGCGCGGTTGAGGCGTTCGCCAACAACAAGCCCGAGTACATCGAACAGGTGGTGGCGATCAATCTGACCGGCACCATGCACCTGACTCAGGCGCTGCTGCCTGCACTGATCGCTGCTGGCAAGAGCAAGATCGTCAATGTGGCGAGCGACGCCGGGCGCGTGGGCAGCTCGGGAGAAACCGCGTATGCGGCGGCGAAGGGCGGAGTGATTGCGTTCACCAAGTCGCTCGCGCGCGAAGTCGCGCGGCACCAGATATGCGTGAACTGTGTTTGCCCAGGGCCGACCGACACACCGATGCTCCGGACGCGGCCGGAGAAGATGCTGGACGCTTTTCTCAAGGCGATCCCGTTCAAACGCTTTGCCGAGCCGCGGGAGATTGCCGACGCGATCCTGTTTTTTGCCAGTCCGCGCTCCGACTACATCACCGCGCAGGTGCTGAGCGTGAGCGGCGGGCTAACCTTTGCGGGGTAACGCGCTTTGCGTTGGTGTTCGTCAACCCGCGGCCTGCGCGCAGCGAGGGGGCCCGGAATCCATAATCGCAGACAGGGGTCATAGATCCGGGCCCGCGCCGTCGGCGCGTCTCGGACTGACAGATTGATTGAGAAAACGCCAAGGAGACGACGATGACTGCTAGCACGGCCGACCGGTTTCGCCCGACGCGGATGGATTTTGCCAATTTCAAGCCGCAGCATTTTCTATGGCAGCGCGAGGGGAAGGTGGCGACGGTGACGCTGAACCGACCGGAGCGCAAGAACCCGCTGACGCTGGAGTCGTATGCGGAGCTGCGCGACACCTTCCGCGACCTTGTCTATGCCGACGACATCAAGACGATCGTGATCGCCGGGGCGGGCGGCAATTTCTGCTCGGGCGGGGACGTGCACGAAATCATCGGTCCGCTGGTGGAGATGCAGCGCAAGGACGACATGGGCGGCCTGCTGGCGTTCACGCGGATGACCGGCGACCTGGTAAAGGCGATGCGCGCGTGCCCGCAGCCGATCGTGGCGGCGATCGACGGGGTGTGCGCGGGAGCGGGGTCGATTTTGGCGATGGCCTCCGACCTGCGCTTCGGCACGGCGAAGGCGAAGGTCGCGTTCCTGTTCGTGCGGGTGGGGCTTGCCGGCGCCGACATGGGGGCGTGCAACATGTTGCCGCGGATCATCGGAGCGGGGCGGGCCGCCGAACTGCTCTACACCGGGCGGGTGATGGACGGCGTCGAGGCCGAGCGCTGGGGCTTCTTCAACAAGCTGTGCGAACCTGCGAGCGTGCTCGCCGACGCGCAGGCGATGGCGAAATCGCTCGCCGACGGCCCCACCTTCGGCCACGCCATGACCAAGCGCTGCATCCACCAGGAATGGAGCATGGGCATCGATGAGTCGATCGAGGCGGAGGCCCAGGCGCAGGCCATCTGCATGCAGACCAAGGACTACGAGCGCGCCTACGAGGCCTTCGTCAAAAAGCAGACCCCCGTCTTCCAGGGAAACTGACCGCCAAGCTCATTTCCCGGCGAAGTAGGAACCGTTTCACCGCAGGATCGGCGGTCAGTCGAAGCCACCCTCAACAAAACGCATGCCCGCGCCAAGCGCGGGCATGCGTGCCGGTCGAGGCAATTCGCGACGGTTCGTTACCGCCGGCTGACCTTCTGATCAAAGTTCGCGATCTGAACGCGACGGTTTTCCGAAGCAGTGGGATCGGCCTTGTCCTTTAGCCTGCTTTCGCCATAGCCGGCTGCGACCAAGCTTTCGCTCGACAGGTCGAACTTATCCATCAAAAAGCGCTTCACAGCAGCGGCCCGCCGCTCCGACAGCCTTTGATTATAATCGTCGGCGCCCTGGGCGTCGGTGTGCCCGGCGATGAGGAACACGCTTCCACGCAGGTCGGGATTCGTGAGCGCCCTGCCGAGCGTCATCAGCTCGTCTTCGGCCCTCGGCGTGATCGCCGCCGAGTCGTAATCGAAATAGACCTCAAGATCGATCGTGGGCCTGTTCGCGGCGATCTCGACAGCCTTCTGCCGCTCGTTGAGCGTCAGCTGACGGTTCTTGACCTTCCGGATCGAGTCGACAAAACGTTGCTCCTCGACGTTTTGACGGTCAACTGTCAGCCCTCGGGTCTTGCCAGCGGGAGCCGGCCTCAGCGCGTTCAGAATCTGCTCCTCGGTCGGCCGCTGCGCAAACGAGGGGGCGGTCGCGGAAAGTACGATGCCGCTCGCGAGCACCAGGCTCGCGAAGGCGCCTACAAACTTCTGCCAACGGGTCATTAGACATCCTCCGGCTTTGCCAGGCGTTCTTGCCGTTGCTTTTGTGCATCGGACGGCCGTCGGAGACTGTGCGCTCTATCACACAGGCTGGGCCTCGACCGTATCCTCGACCAAGAGCTTCACACGGTCTTGACCCTGCCGCCGTCTAAAGGTGCCGCCGAGCAGGCATCGGGTTCGGGACCATCTGCCGCACAAATTCAGGTGCGGGTGGGCTCGTTCGAGCGCTCTTTCTTGCGCCGCCTGCGCCAGAGGGCAACGGCTTGCTCGGCGCGCCCGTCGATCGCCACAAGGCCGAGGGCGATCGCCGCCATGCCGGCGAACTGGTGCGGTTCGAGCCGCTCGCCCAACACAAGGACGCCCAACAAGATCGCGCTGACCGGGATGAGAAAGGTCACGAGCGAAGTGTTGGTCGCGCCGGCGCGGGCGAGCAGACGGAAATACAAAAGATAAGCGAGCGCCGTCGAGAGCGCGCCGAGGGCCACGAGCACAGCGATCGCTCGCGGCGAGGGAAGCGCGTGCGCCCACGGATGATCCACAAACGCGACAGGCGCCATCAGCAATAGCGTCGCCGCGCCCGTCTGGCCCGCCCCGAGGGTGTTGGGCGTGAAGTTGCGGAAGCGCCGCGCGTACACGGTGCCTGTTGCATAGAGCGCAGCCGCAACGAGGCAAGCGAGCTCTCCGGCGACATGCAGACTGAGACCGTTGAGCGCGCCGGGACCGATCATCACCACGACCCCGATCAGTCCGCAGCCGATGCCGACCGCCCGGCCGGGCGTCAGCTTGTCGTCCGTTGTCGTCGCATTGGCGATGACGGCGGCGAACAGCGGCGTCGTGGCGTTGAGGATCGAGGCAAGGCCGCTCGCGATCTGCGTTTGGCCCCAGGCGATGAGCGTGAAGGGAACGGCGCTGTTGACGAGGCCGAGCGTCAGGAAGACGGGCCATGCCACGCGGAGCGGCCGTAGCTCGTCGCGCATCCACGCAATGGCGATCAGGACGACGGCGGCGACCCCGACGCGCCCCAGCGCGACCGTGAGCGGCGGGACTTCGGCGACCGCAAGCTTGTTCAGATAGAACGACCCGCCCCACAGGATCGACAGGGCGGCCAGCATCAGCCAGTCGACCGGGGCCATGGTCAGCGAGCGCGGCGTCATGGCTTGTTTTTCGGCCGATGCGGCGCGCCGCGCGACCCGATTTCCGTCGTTCGATATCCCGAATCGCTTATCCGTCTAACAGCCGTGCCGGCGCCATTCACCCGGTGCCGCCGACCGTAATCCGCTCCATGCGCAGCGTCGGCTGGCCGACGCCGACCGGCACGCCTTGGCCGTTCTTGCCGCAGGTGCCGATGCCGAGGTCGAGCGCGGAATCGTTGCCGATCATGGTGATCCGGTTGAGATCGGTCGGGCCGTTGCCGATGAGCATCGCGCCTTTGACCGGGGCGGTCACTTTGCCATCCTCGATCTTGTAGGCCTCGGTGCATTGGAAGACGTACTTCCCGGAGGTGATGTCGACCTGCCCGCCCCCGAAGCTCACGGCGTAGAGCCCGCGCTTCACCGAGGCGATGATCTCGCCGTGGTCGCGATCGCCGGCAAGCATGAACGTGTTGGTCATGCGCGGCATCGGCATATGGCCGTAGCTCTCGCGCCGTCCATTGCCGGTCGGCGACATGTTCATCAGGCGCGCGTTCTGCCGGTCCTGCATGTAGCCGACGAGAACGCCATCCTCGATCAGCACGGTGCGATGGGCCGGCGTTCCTTCGTCATCGATCGAGAGCGAGCCGCGCCGCCCGGCAAGCGTGCCGTCGTCGATCACGGTGACGCCCTTGGCGGCGACGCGCTCGCCCATCAGTCCGGCGAAGGCGGAGGTTTTCTTGCGGTTGAAATCGCCTTCGAGCCCGTGGCCGACCGCCTCGTGCAGCATCACGCCCGGCCAGCCCGGCCCAAGCACCACGTCCATCTCGCCGGCCGGCGCCGGCACGGCGGCAAGGTTCACCAAAGCTTGGCGCACTGCGTCGTCGACCGCGCCACGCCATGCGTCGCCGGTGACGAATTCGTCATAGACGTCGCGGCCGCCGTAGCCGTGGCTGCCGGCTTCCTGCCGCGCGCCGTCGCCGACGACGATGGATACGTTCACCCGCACGAGCGGACGAATGTCGCGGTAGGTCTCGCCGTTTGCGCGAAGGATCTCGATCACCTGCCAGGAGCCCGCCAGACTCGCCGTCACCTGCCGCACCCGCGGGTCTTTCGCGCGCGCATAGGCGTCGATCGCCTCCAGCAGCTTCACCTTGTCTTCGAAGGCAAGACCCGCGAGCGGATTGGCGTCGGTGTAGAGGCGCGCATTGCTGCGGGACGGCGCAAGCGCCGCGCTGCCGGAATAGCCGCCTTTGACGGCGCGGACCGCGTCTGCGGCGCGCGCAATCGCGCTCTCCGACACGTCGGAGGAGTGGGCGTAGCCGACCGCCTCATCCTTGACCGCACGCAGGCCGAACCCGTGCGCCGTGTCATAGGTTGCCTGCTTCAACCGCGAATTATCGAAGACGAGCATCTCCGACTGGCGATACTCGAGATACAACTCGCCATCGTCGGCGCCTTCGAGGCCGCTCGAGACGAGTTGAGTCACCCTTGACCGGTCAAGACCGGCCCGATCGATCAGGGATATATTCGGCGAGATCATGCTGCGCTCCAATGCTCGCGGCTAACATAGGGGCTCCGCGCGCAAAGCACGAGAGCAGACGCCGGCCAATGCCACTAGCTTCATTCCAGCGCTGCAGCCGCGGCGTCAGCCGCTCTAGTCTGTGCTCGCAGCGAGCCCCTTTTGGTCGACGATCTGTTCAAGCGTCGCGACCCAGTAGCCATAGTAATGCGCGTCACGATCATCATCGCCGCGCGCATCCTTGATTTCCTGGCCGAACATCTCGGCCCATTCGGCCCAGGTGAATGCACCGTGATCCGCTAACGCCAGCGCCAAAGCAAAGGCGCGTCCTTCCCAGGTCTCGCGGAATACCGGCCCGAGAGGGTCGCGCGGAATCGCGAGCATGGCTTCTACGCCGACTTGCGCTGGCGACTGGTCGGGCCCGCCGCCGATGGCCGTGGCAGGGCTCGCATTGGGGTCGATCCGGTTACCGAACGCGGTGATGAGCGCGTTGAGCACCGGCGGCTCTACGTGGCCGTTTTCGGTTAAAACCGATTCAAGCGCGCGCAATCGAAGCTCGGGCTTCTGCGGCGCCGCGGAGTCGTGCGAGATGGTGTGATTGCTAGGCATCCTGCAGGTTAGAGCGAACGGCCCTCGAGTGAAACCGAAATCGGGCGGGATGAGCGATTTTTTTCTCACGCTTCGAGATGGCGACGGGGCAACAGGCGCGGCAGAATGCCGCCAACCCGGCCGACAAGCACGGAGAGGACGTAAAGCGCGCCCGCCACCAGGATGATCGTCGGACCCGAAGGGGTGCCAGCGTGAAACGAGATGACGAGCCCGGCAATCCCGGAAAAAACGCCAGCGCCGATTGCAACCAGGATCATGGACGATACATCGCGCGCCCAGAATCGTCCGATGGCCGCCGGTACGATCATGATGCCGACCGAGAGAATGGTGCCGAGCGCGAAAAAACCGGCGACGAGGTTCATCACCACCAGCGTGAGAAAAGCAATGTGTGCCGGCGCGCCTGACCGACTCACCGAACGGAGGAATTCGGGATCAACCGATTCAAGCACCAACGGCCGCCAGATCACCGCGAAAACGATGAGCGAGATCGTCGTGATCGTCGCCATCAGCAGCAACGTCTCGTTATCCAGGGCGAGCACGCTGCCGAACAGGAAATTGAGAAGATCAACATTGGTGCCGCGCATGGAGACGATAGTCACGCCGAGGGCGAGCGAGACAAGGAAGAAAGCCGCAAGCGCGGCGTCCTCTTTGAGTTGAGTGAGACGCGCGATCGCGCCTGCGGAGAGCGCGACGGCAAGCCCGACGATCAGGCCGCCCGCGGTCATCGCGAACAGATTGAGGCCGGACAGGAGGAAACCGATCGCCGCGCCGGGAAGGATCGCGTGCGCCATGGTGTCGCCCATCAGGCTCATGCGCCGCAGCATCAGGAACACGCCGACCGGCGCGCCGCCGATTGCGATCACGACCGCGCCGGCCAAGGCGCGGCGCATGAATTCGAAGTCGACGAACGGTGCAATCAGAAGGTCGTACATGCAGGGTTCACGTGGCTGGATGGCGCGCGAATTTCGTCTCTCGAGAAGAAAAAATTATTCGGCGGCGACTCGGCACTCGGCGGCTTGGTCGTCAAAGGCTTCGCACATGCGCCGCGCGCGCGCGAGGTTCTCTTGCGTCAGCACTTCGGCCGCCGTGCCCCGGGCGATCGGTTCGCGCGCCAGCAGCAGCACCTCGGGAAAGCGGGCGCGGACGAGGTCGAGGTCGTGCAGCGCCGCCAGCACCGTGCGTCCCTCGGCATGCCAATGGCGGATGAGGTCGAACAAATCGGCGGCGGTCTTGGCGTCGATCGCATTGAAAGGCTCGTCGAGGACGATCAACTGCGCATCCTGTAGGAGCAGCCGGGCGAACAGGACGCGCTGCATTTGCCCGCCGGACAGGTTGCCGATCGGCCGCCGCTCGAACCCGGTCAGACCGACGGTGGCGATCGCGGCGTGGATCTGCTTGCGCTCCTTCTGTCCGATCCCGCCGAACAGGCCGGTCTTGCGCCACAGGCCCATGGCGACGAAGTCGTAGACGTGAATCGGAAACGAACGCTCGATGCCCGGCACCTGGGGCAGGTAGGCCACTTCCCGCTGGTCGAGGCCGCAGAGGTCGACGCGGCCGGCGAGCGTCGGGATGATGCCGACAATGCCTTTGAATAGCGTCGATTTGCCGGCGCCGTTCGGGCCGACCACCGCGAGCAGCGCGCCGCGCGCAACCGCGCCGTCGAGATGATGAACGGCCGGGTGGCGGTCGTAGCCGAGCGTGAGATCATGAAATACCAGTTGCGCCGGCATTGGGTCCCTCATGCGATCGCCCAGAACACCAGCGTCCACACCAGGACGATGACAACGCCGACCGCGATGAACCGCCCGCCGAGCGATAAACGCATCAACGACGGAGGAACCGTGGGCGAAGGATGAGGCTGGCCGGGATGATGGTGGTGATGCGTCGCCATGGCTATTCGTGAATAATGATCGAATGTTATAGTATCACAATCCGTCAGCGGACAAAGCCAAGTGAAACGCCGCTCATACAACCGCGGGAGCGTTCCCCTTAGAGTCCGCGGTTCTTGGCGAAAACCGGCCGCCAGCGCCGCAGCCAGAGCGAATTGGCGACGACCGATACCGAGGACAGCGCCATCGCCGCGCCCGCAAGCGTCGGGGTGAGAAAACCTGCGGCGGCGAGCGGGATACCGATGACATTGTAGATGAAGGCCCAGAACAGGTTCTGCCTGATCTTGCGCACGGTGCGGCGGGCGATGTCGATCGCGGCGGAGACGAGGCGCGGGTCCGGGCGCATCAGGGTGACGCCCGCGGCTTCCACCGCGACATCGGCGCCGCTGCCGAGTGCGAAGCCGACGTCGGCGGCGGCGAGCGCCGGCGCGTCATTGATCCCGTCGCCGACCATCGCGACGTGATGACCTTCGCCCCTGAGCGCGGCGACTGCGGCCTCCTTGTCGGCAGGTTTCACCGAGGCGCGGAAACTCGATATGCCGAGCTTTTCGGCGACACTGCGCGCTACCGCGGCGACGTCGCCGGTCAGCATTTCCGTCCGGACGCCCTGCTCGGACAGAAGCTCGATCGCCGCTGCCGCCTCGCCGCGGACTGGATCGGCGATGCCGAGCGCACCGAGCGCGCGCCCGTCCACGGCGACGACGACGGCGGTGCGCGCCTGCTGTTCGATCCGCTCGAGCGTCGGTTCAACCTCGGCAAGTTCGACGCCAAGCTCGCGCATCAGGTCGCGGCTGCCGATCGCAATCTTGCGGCCTTCGACCACTCCGGTGACGCCACGCCCGATCCGCGCTTGGACGCGCTCGGCCGGTGGCAATGCGACGCCGGCGACGGCGGCAAGCACCGCCTTGGCGAGCGGATGCTCGCTCCCGGCCTGCACCGCGCCGGCCAGCCGCAGCAGCGCGTCGCGCTCGACGCCAGGCATGCATACGACATCGACGAGCGCCGGTCGGCCTTCGGTCAAAGTGCCGGTCTTGTCCAGCACGACGGCGTCGACGGCGGCCGCGCGCTCGAGCGCTTCGATGTCCTTGATCAGGATGCCGGCCCGCGCCGCCGCGCCGGTTCCGGTGACGAGCGCCGCGGGCGTCGCCAGCCCGAGGGCGCAGGGGCAGGCAATCACCAGCACGGATACGGCGGCGATGAGCGCCTCTTCGAATCCATGCCCGCCGGCAAGCCAGCCGAGAAACGCGCCGAGCGCGATCGCGGTGACGGTCGGAACGAAGATGGCGGAAACGCGGTCGACCAGCCGCTGCACCGGCGCTTTGCCGGTTTGCGCGTTTTCGACCATGCGGATGATGCGGGCGAGCGTCGTATCCTCCCCGACCGCGATCGCCTCGACGACGAGGCGGCCAACGCCGTTCAGCGCCCCTGTGGTGACGTGATCGCCCTCGCGTTTGACGACCGGCAGGCTCTCGCCGGTCACGAGCGACTCGTCGGCTTCGCTTTCGCCTGAGATGATCGTGCCGTCGATCGGAAAGCGCTCGCCCGGCTTGATGACGACGCGATCGCCGGCATGAACCTCCTCGATACCGACCTCGATTTCCCGACCGTCGCGCAGGACGACGGCGCGCTCCGGCCGCAAGCGCATGAGCGCGCGAATGGCGGCGGTGGTGCCGCGCTTGGCGCGCGCCTCCAGCCACTTGCCGAACATGACGAAGGTGATGACGGCGGCGGCGCCCTCGAAATATAGGTGCCCCGCGGCGTCCGCGCCCCGCACCGCCACCATATAGAGGCTGAAAGCATAGGCGGCCGACGTGCCGAGCGCGACCAGCACGTCCATGTTGCCGGAATAGGCGCGCAAGGCTTTCCAGGCGCCCTGGTAGAAGCGCGCGCCGACGACGAACTGGACAGGAGTAGCAAGCGCAAGCTCGACCCACGGACTTAGATGCAGAGGCAGGCCGAACGGCGCGGCGATCATGGGCAACAGAAGCGGGATGGTGAGCGCGGCCGATGCGATGAGCAGCACCAGCTGATGCCGTTCATCTTGCGCCCGCGCGGCCTCGCGTTCCTGTTCTTCGCGGCGCCGGTCGGCGAGCGACGCCGCGCGCGGCTGAGCGCGGTACCCAGTCCGCTCGACCGCGGCCACCAGTTGCGATGGCGTCACCGCAGGGGAACGAAGGGTAACGTCGGCGCGTTCAAGGGCGAGGTTGACGTTTGCCTGTGCAACGCCGGGAACCTGTTGCAAAGCCGCCTCGACTCGTGTTGCACAGGCGGCGCAGGTCATGCCGCCGATGTCGAGCACCACATGGGGCGGCGTCGCCTCAACTTTGTGCTCAGGGGACTTGATATCGACCGCAAGCGACATCAGCATAGCTCTATGTTTCGCCTAACATGGCGACCGGCGTCCAATTAGACAATACGAAGTCCATGCCCGTCAGCAGCGCGCCAAACCCACCTTGCATCGAGACCATCGACGTCGCATAGCTCAGATTCAATCATGCGCTCAAACCTCCGTGACGATGCCATGTCGGGCAAACGGGGCGCGCCCCCCGCGCAGGCGTCGTCCTCAGTCGTCACGCGGACAGCCTCGCTCGCCGACCTCGAGCCCATGCTTGTCCTCGAAAGCAAGGTATTCGCGAGCGACCGCATGTCGCGCCGGAGCGTGCGCCGGTTTCTCGTGTCGCCGCACGCCGTTGTGCTCGTCGCCGAAGTGGAAGGCCGCATCTGCGGGGCGGCGGTCGTGCTCGTTCGCTGCACCAGCGACGTGGCCCGGCTCTATTCGATCGCCGTCGATCCCGATTGCGCCGGGCGTGGCGTCGGCTGCGCTTTGCTCGCTGCGGCGGAGGACGCGGCGTGCGCCCGCGACTGCCTATATCTGCGCCTCGAAGTGCACGAAAATAATGCACGCGCCATCGCCCTTTACCGCAAGACCGGTTATCGCGAGTTTGGCCGGCTTCACGAATACTATCAGGACAGAGGCCACGCGCTACGCTTCGAGAAGCGACTATCGCCGCAACTTGCGAGCCTTGCCCGTGCACCGCCCTATTTCCATCAAACCACCGAGTTCACGTGCGGCCCCGCATGCCTGTTGATGGCGCTCGCTTGGGGGGATCGCGCCTTTACCCCGTCCCCGGCGACGGAGTTCCGGCTCTGGCGCGAGGCGACGACGATCTTCATGTCAAACGGCCTCGGAGGATGCGAGCCATTCGGCATGGCCGTGGCGCTCAAGCGGCGCGGCTTGTCTTCTGAAATCTTCGTGAGTCGACCGGGCCCCTATTTCCTCGACACGGTGCGATCGGCCGAGAAACGCCGGGTGATGCGGATCGCTCAGGAGGATTTTGTGGCGGAGGCGAAGGCGCTCGGCCTCCCAGTCCACCTGACAAATGCTGACGAATCGGTCGCTATGCCGGCCTTGGACGCGGGCGCGGCGGCGATCGTGCTCGTCTCCGGCTACCACATGACCCCCAAAGGACAGCCGCACTGGGTCTTTGTCTTCGGGCGCGAGGACCGCTTCGTGCTGGTGCACGATCCGGCCGCGACCCGGGACGAGCTTGGCCGCGCGCTTGCCCCGGAAACCTACGCCGTCCCCTGGGGCGCCTTCATGCGCATGACACGGTGTGGGCGCGATCATCTGGGAGCCACGATCCTCATTCGGAAAGGGGTTCCATCATGACCGGCTGGGTCATTCTCGTCGACCAGCCCCGAGATTTCCCCAACGCGGACACGCCGCACAAAGTCATCATCACCAGCGAGTACCTCGCCCGCCCGCGGCTGTTCGAGGCGGCGCGACCGAAGCTCATCAATCTGTCGCGCTCCTATGCCTACCAGTCGAAGGGCTACTACGCCTCGCTGTTGGCGGAGGCGCGCGGCCATCGCGTGATGCCGAACGTCGAAACCATGCTGGAGCTGCGCGAATCCAAACTCTACGAGCACGCGCTGCCGGAGCTGGAGGACGAGCTCAATCGCTGCGCCCGCCGCACCGACTTCCAGCCGGAAGGCGAATTCAAGCTGTTCGTCGGCTTCGGCATCTGCCGCGATACGCGCTTCGAGCCGTTCGGACGGCTGCTGTTCGACTGGTTCCGCTGCCCGGCGCTCGAAGTCTCCATCGACACGAGCGCGACCTGGCTCTCGATCGACCGCATCAGGCCGCGCAATCTCACCCGCCTGTCGAATGGCGAAGCGACCTTCTTCCGCGAATCGCTGCACCAGCACACACGACGCGAATGGCGCCATCCCAAGGCGCGCAGCATCTCGAAATACGACATCGCGGTTCTGTACGATCCCAACGAGAAACTGCCGCCGTCCTCGGCGCTCTCGATCAAGTATTTCGCCCGCATCGCCGAGAAGTTGTCGGTCGATATCGAGCCGATCACCAAACGGCAGCTCGCCGAGCTTGCCGAATACGACGGCCTGTTCATTCGCGAGACTACCTCAATCGACAATCACACCTATCGCTTTGCGCGCCGCGCGGTGCAGGAGGGCATGCCGGTCATCGACGATCCGATTTCGATGATCCGCTGCACCAACAAGGTCTTTCTGATGGAGCTATTGGGGCAGAATCAGGTGCCGACGCCGCCCACGGTGATGATCGCCGACATCGCCGACCTGCCGCGGGCGATCGATGAGCTGGGCTTGCCGCTGGTGGTGAAAATCCCCGACGGCTCGTTCTCGCGCGGCGTTCACAAGGTCTCCAGCCCGGAGGAGTTCAAGCGCGTCGCCGAAGAGCTGTTCGAGGAAACCGACCTGCTGCTCGCGCAAAAATTCCTGCCCACCGATTTCGACTGGCGGATCGGCATATTGTCCGGGGAGCCGTTATTTGCGTGTCAGTATCGCATGGCGCGTGGCCACTGGCAGATCGTGAAGCATCGGCCCGACGGCACCGCGCGCGAAGGCGGCTTCAAGACCTTCGCACTCGAGCAGACGCCGCGCGACGTGATCGATCTCGCCGTGCGCGCCGCTAAGCCGATCGGCGACGGCCTTTACGGCGTCGACCTCAAGGAGACGGCGAACGGCTTCGTGGTGATGGAGGTGAACGACAATCCCAATCTCGAACACGGCATCGAGGACGCCGTCGGCAAGGACGAGATCTGGATGCGCATCCTCAAATGGTTCATCGACCGGCTGGAGCAATAGCGCTCACACGGCCGCAGGCGTGTGCACGTGTTCGGGCCGCACGCCCAGCCCGATAATACGTCCCGGAAGGCGCCGCAGGATCGGGAACGTGTTGAACAGGCTCAGGATCGCCGGCGGCTTCATTGCACCGTGCGTTGCGAGGACCTGTCCGATCACCCGATTCTGAATGGCGATCTGCATTCGCTGCGTAATGGCGACCGGCAATTCGCGCCGGCGCTGGATCTTGCTCAGCAAGTCTTCGCTGACGGTGCCCGACAGCAACGGCGCAGCGAGCGCGTTCGCGGAGGCGACGGCGTCCTGAATCGCCAGATTGACGCCGACGCCGCCGACCGGCGACATCGCGTGCGCGGCGTCGCCGATGAGCAGCAGCCCGCGCTTGTGCCAGCGCTTCAAGCGGTCCACGCGCACTTCCAAGAGCTTCACCGCATCCCAATCGCCGATCTCCGCGATGCGGTCGTTAAACCGCGGTTGGATGTGCACGATGCGGCTGCGGAATTCCTCCAGCCCCTGTCTGCGCAAAGCGTCAAACGTTCCCTTCGGGATGACATAGGCGCATTGCCAGTAATCGCCGCGATTGATCGTCACCAGAATCGATCCTGGACCGAAGAAGCCGAGGCTCTCCTCCGGATCGTCGGGATCGTGCCGCAGGCGAAACCACAGCACGTCCATCGGCGCGCCGAGGTTTTCGACGGCGAGGCCGGCGCGGGCGCGCATCGTCGAATGGCGTCCGTCGCAGGCGACGACGAGCGACGCACGCACCTCGATCTCGCCCTGCGGTTTTTTCGCTCGCACGCCTACCACGACGCCGGCTTCCTCGATGAGATCGGTGCCCTCGGTCTGCATCATCAGCCGGAAGGGGGGATAGCGTTTGCCCTGCTCGGCGAGGAAATTGAGGAAGTCCCACTGCGGCATCACCGCGATATACGGGCATTGCACCGGGAGGTGACTGAAATCGCCGACCGTTATCTGCTCGCTGCCGATGCGCGCGCCGACCGAGTGCAATTTATGATGCGGCAGTTTCAGGAACTGGGCGAGGAGCCCGAGTTCGTACATGAGCTGCAGCGTCGAGGGGTGGATGGTGTCGCCGCGGAAATCGCGGAAGAAGTCCGCATGCTTCTCCAAGACGACGACGTCGACGCCCGCACGCGCGAGCAGGAATCCCAGCATCATTCCGGCCGGCCCGCCGCCGACGATGCAGCAGGACGTGTCCACCTTCTCGCTCATTCGCGCATCTCCCGGCAAGGTCAACGACTAATTGTATCTTCCGATTATGTTGATTCCAAACAATCGGTTCTGAGAGATTTCCGCGGCAATCCTGCTCGATTGATGCCGGGCGATACGGGCGGAAGCCGCTAAGGGTTCAGCTCCGCGCAATTAGATCATTCGCTCGGTCACCATATAGCCGGCGAGCAGCGCCACGCCGAAGACAAGCACGAGCACTGCGGCGGCCAGCTCGATGCTGCGCAATATGAGGACGCCGCCGCCGGCGCGGTGAGCGGCGATGCGCTTTGCCACGCTTTTTGCGCCCACCGCGAAGGTCGCGATCGTTGCAACGGTGATGGCGGTGCCAAGCCCCATGACGAACGTGGAGGCGACGCCCGCCCAGAACAGGCCCTGCGCCAATGCGAAAACGAGCACGAGGATCGCGCCCGAGCAGGGCCGCAGTCCGACGGCGACGATCGCCGACAGTCCGCGTTGCCAGCCGCCGCGGCCGGCGAGTTGCTCCGGATCGGGTCCATGCGAATGACCGCAGTGATCGTCATGCTCGTGCGCGGCGTGATCATGGGATTCATGCCGCTGCTCGTCATGCTGATGCATGGCGGCCGTTGCGTGCTGGTGATGGTGGTGCGCGTGCGCGTGTGCGGAATGATCGTGCGCCGCGTGATCGTGCCCAGCGTCGCCGTGATGCGCATGCTCGGCGTGCGCGGCGTGCGCGTGCTCGGCGTGCGCATGCCCATGGACATGGGAATGGGCAGGCTCATGCGCGGCGTGCGTATGGTCGTGCGCGATAGGGGCGAGAGGAGCAGGGTCATCGCCGGCCTGGCGTGCGCGCCAATCGCGGAGAGAATGAATGAATGCGCGGCCTTTCACCCAAGTGAGGCGGGCGCCGACCAGCGCGATCAAGCCATAGCTGACAATCTCAATGGCGCGGACGGCATCGTTCATGGTCTTGGCCGTTGCGTTGAGCGCGATAGCGGCGATGCCCACCAGCAAAACCGCGACCAGTGCCTGCAACAGCGAGGAAGCGAAGGAAAGCGTAATGCCGCGCCGCCAGGTCTCCTCATTGGCGAGGAGATAGGAAGAGATCACGGCCTTGCCGTGCCCGGGGCCGGCGGCATGGAACACGCCGTAGAGGAACGACAGGCCGAGCAGACCCCAGATCGCCGCGCCGTCGACCTTGGCGGCGCGGATGAGACCGGAAAGCGCGCGATAGAATTCGGCCTGCTTGGCGAGCAGCCAGCCGACCATGCCGCCGACTTCGGGCGCAGGCCGGGCCGACGGGCGCATCCCGAACGGCGAGCCCTGCGCAAATGCGCCGTCGAAAGCCCCCGCCATGACGAGGAGCAGAAGAACCGCGGCAAGACCGCCGACCGCCAGCAGCGCCCAACCGAATTTGCGACGACCACCGTCATCAGAACGTCCGGCGGCGGGGAGGGTTCGTCGGAGCATTCCCGGCAGTCTCACGGGCACTTCACCGACACCTTGTTGGCGAAATTGGAGCCGTAATTGGAGGCGTCGGCTTGCGCGAAGAAGGCTTCGCCCAGATTCTGGATTTTGGCGTTCACCTCGGCATCGCTCGGCTTCTTGACGGAGAGCTGGCAGTTCGCCGGGGCGTTCTTCAGGACCAGCGGCTTCTCTTTGGCGAAACTGAAGTCGACGAAATAGGTCGGATCATAGACTTCGAGGTCGACCTTGCGCGCCTTCGCCGGCGTCTTCAGCGGCAGGGTGAAATGGAGCGTCAGCAGCGAATCCTTGTATTCGGCCCAGTAATCGGTGGCGTCGCCAAGTTCCGCTTTCTTGCCGTCAAACTTGGCGAAGGTGAAGAACTCGAACTCCTTGAGCGAGGTGGCGTTCTCGGTGGCGAGGGGGGCCAGTTCCTCGCGCGTGAACGCGCCCTTCGTCTTCGACTCGATCCCTTGCGTCGCAAAGGCCGAGTACATGTCGTCGAAGGTCCAGGCATGGCGAATGCCGGTGACCGCCCCGTCCGGCGCGTAGACGACTTCGCTCGTCATGGTGACCCAGACATGCGGATGGGCGCTCGCGGGGGTGACGGTCGACGTCGATATTGCGGCTGCAAGCGCCGCCATCGCCGCGAACCCATAAGAGGAGGCGGTCGGGCGTCTGGCCATGGCGGGAAACCCTTCAGTTGCTGCGGCCGGTCGTGCGCCGGCGCAGAGCATAGGCGAACATAGCATGCAGTGGGGCGAAATGGAGGCGCGAGAGACAGGGGTCGGAGGGCGTCCTATCGGTCGCCGCGGCTGAGCAATCCGCCGGGCTTCAGTTTCGCGAATCCGAACAGATAGATAATCTCAAGAAGGCCGAGCGTGTTGATGAGAAGGATGCCTGTGAACCACCAGGCATCGCCGCGCCGCGCTGCATGCCAGAGCCCGCAGCCCTTCCAGAACAGGCTCCACAACACGATGATCGCTAAGAGAAACGCGCCAGCAGGGCTGTTGAAGCCGGTCCAACCGCTCATCGTGCTCGCCAATGACCTATAAAGCCGGGACGATCCCTCGCCTGCGTCCGAATCAATGCGCCTCGTCCCAATTATCGGCGGCGCGGGCGTCGACATGCAACGGCACCGATAGCGATACCGCCGGCATCGGCGCCTCCTCCATTACCCGCTTGATCACCGGCAGGGTCGCCTCGACCTCATCTTCGGGCAGTTCGAA
>JBAPYK010000047.1:0-4972 GCA_049284695.1 Rhodoplanes sp.
CGGGCGAGCATTGAAAACCTCCATCCCGGACACGTGCCGGGGCCGACCCACCCCCAGGGAAATGAGTCGTCGCAAATCGTGTCGGACTCGTGACGGGCGTTGCCCCCGCCGACGCTGCTCTTAGTGCCACGCCGCGGCGACTAGGTTCTTGACCGGCCTCACACGAGCCGCCCGTTGCTTCGCCGCAATAATTCAAGGCTTTGAGGCCGGCGAGGCCCGAGGTAGACTGCCGCGGCGCAGCGTCGTATCGCCATGGCGATCGATGAATTGGGGACACCGCGGGGGGATCGGGCGCGATCTCGCCTATGGGTCGAAACCAGGCGGGAAAGCAATGGCAAGCCGCAGATTCAAAGCCATCCTGATCAAGCCGTCGCACTACGACGCGGACGGCTATGTCATTCAGTGGTGGCGGTCGACCATCCCCTCCAACAGCCTCGCCAGCGCGCATGGCCTGATCTCGGAATGCGCCGCAGCCAAGACGCTCGGTCCCGACGTGGACATCGAGGTCGAAGCCTATGACGAGTGCAACACCGTCATCGACGTCAAAGCGACGATTCGCAAAATCCGCGAGGCCGGCAGCGGATTCGTCGGCTTGGTCGGGGTGCAGTCGAACCAATTCCCGCGCGCGATGGACTTTGCCCGCCAGTTCCGCGCCGCCGGCATTCCGGTCGCGATCGGCGGCTTCCACGTCAGCGGCTGTATTGCCATGCTCCCGGAGCTACCGCCCGACATCAAGGAGGCGCTCGATCTCGGCATTACGCTCTATGCCGGCGAAGCCGAAGGCCGCATGGACATCTTCCTACGCGACATGGCGGCGGGAGCGGCGAAGCCGATCTACAACTACATGAACGATCTGCCGGAGATGGCGGCGGCCACCTATCCGATCCTGCCGCGCGAGACAGTCACCCGCGTTGCCGGCCATTATGCGAGCTTCGACGCCGGCCGCGGCTGTCCGTTCCAATGCAGCTTCTGCACCATCATCAATGTGCAGGGACGCAAGTCGCGCTACCGCACGGCCGACGACGTCGACGGCATCGTGCGCGCCAATGCGGCGCAGGGCATCACCCGCTTCTTCGTCACCGACGATAACTTCGCCCGCAACAAGAACTGGGAGCCGATCCTCGACCGCCTGATCGAGCTGCGCGAGAAGGACGGCTTCCGCATCCGGCTGATGCTCCAGGTCGACACGCTCTGCCACCGCATTCCGGGCTTTATCGAAAAGGCGGCGCGGGCGGGTTGCACCGCGGTTTTCATCGGCCTGGAAAACATCAATCCCGAATCGCTGATGGGCGCGAAAAAGCGCCAGAACAAGATTTGGGAGTATCGCGAGATGTTCCTGGCCTGGCGGCAGGCCAAGGTGATGACCTATGCCGGGTATATTCTCGGCTTCCCGACCGACACGCCGGAATCGATCGCCCGCGACATCGAAATCATCAAGAAGGAACTGCCGGTCGAGCTGCTCGAGTTCTTCTTCCTGACGCCGTTGCCCGGCTCGGAAGATCATAAGAATCTCTATGTCCGCGGGGTTCCGATGGACCCCGACATGAACAACTACGACCTCGAGCACGCCTGTACCGCACACGCGACCATGTCGAAAGCGGCGTGGGAGCGTGTGTATGCGGATGCATGGGAGCGTTATTACTCAGACCAGCATGTCGAAACGATCATGCGGCGCGCGATCGCGACCGGCATCAACAAAACCAAGATTTTCGATTCGCTGACAGTCTTCAGGGGCGCCGTCAGCATCGAAGGCGTGCATCCATTGCAGTTCGGCTTCGTGCGACGAAAAATCCGCACCCAGCGCCGCCCCGGCCTGCCGATCGCAAATCCGTTCGTGTTCTACCCTTGGCGGGCGATCGACTTCCTCAAGACCGGGCTCAAGTGGTGGCGCCTCATCCGGCATCATCGCGCCATCATGAAGCGGATTCTCGCCGAGCCGGGCGCGGAAAACTATACCGACGAGGCGCTGCAGCCGATCACCAGCGCCCCCACCGGCAACTTCGTCGACATGTACGCCGATCGCATTCCCAACACCTATGGCGCGCCGACGAAGCAGCCGGTCGCTGCAGCGTAGGCTGACGATTGCCGTACCGCCTGCGGTGTGCAAATCGCGCGCGCCGCGACTACACCTCGCCGATGAACTCGCGCGTGTGCCGCTCCAATTCATTCGCATAGCCACGCAAAACATACGCCTCGGTGAGAAATCCGACGACCCGCCGCGAGGCGTCCGAGTCGACGACCGCCAGCGCCTCGGCTTCGGCGCGGTCGAATGCGGCGACGGCCTCCCGCACGTTCATGATCGGAAACAGCACGTCATCGACATGGCGCAGCGCCGCGCGGACCGAGGCTTGCCCGTCGAATTGGGAGGAGTGCGCTTCCGACACGATGATGAGCCCCGCATATCGGCGTTCGTGGTCGACCGCCACCACCTGCCCCGTCGATCCGAGCGGAAACGCTACACGGAACTCCGCAAAGGTCATGTCGGCCGGAACCGTCTTTATGTCGTGCCGCATCATCCGCGCCACGGTGAGATCGCGGATCCAGCCGATATCGGCGGCGCTGCGGATGACCTCGCCGCGCAGGTGAAAGCGCCATGTGGCAAAGGAGTAGCCGAACAGCGCCCGGGTGACCTGCGTAGACACGACGACGGCGATGAGCACCGCGGCGGTCAGCCGCAGGTCGCCGGTCGACTCGATGGCGATGAAGGTCATTGTCAACGGGCCGCCGATCACCGAAGCCGACAACGCGCTCATCCCGACCACGGCGTAAACGCCGGGATCGATGCCGACCGCCGGCCAGGCCGCCAATACTCCGCCTGCCAGCAGCCGGCCCGCCAGCGCACCGATGAACAATGATGAGAAAAAGAAGCCGCCGCGGAAACCGGACCCGAGTGAAACGATCGAGGACAGTGACTTGATCGTTACGATAAGCGCGATCGTCGGCAGCGCCGCATCGAGCACGCCCGAGAAATACAGCGCGCCATGCCCGGACGACATCACCTGAGGACTGATCAGCGCCAGCGAACCGACCACGGCGCCGCCGAACATCGGCCGCAAGAACTTGGGCGCCCCGAGCCGGTTGAATATGGCCTCGCACAAAGGGACGCCGCGCATCAGCGCAATGCCGAAGAAGGCGGCCAACAACCCTACGGCGGCGGCAATGAAGAGGTCTTGGCCAGCGACCCGCGCCTCCGAGGCAATGACGACAAGATGCGCGGGAGCGAGCGCATTCGTGGTAAAATAACCGATAACGGCGGCGATCGTCACCGGCGCGAGGCCGAAAACCGTGTAGCTCCCGATGATGATCTCGAACGCATAGAAAGCGCCGCCGAACGGGGCGCCAAAGGCGCCCGCGATCCCGGCGGCGGCCCCGCAGCCGACCAGAATGCGCAAGTCGCTGCGCCGTAGCCGCAGCGCTTGCCCGATCCGCGAAGCGATCCCGCTCGACAGCTGCGTGTAACCGGCTTCCAGTCCGACCGACGCGCCGACGCCGCTCGACCACACCGTCCTGAATGCGACGACGAGGCTCCCGGTCAACGACATGCGCCCGCCGTGCAGCGCATTCGCTTCGACCGGGTCGATCTCGCGCTTGGGCCGCTTGCGCGCGATCGCCGCCGAGACCAGGCCGAAACCCAATCCGCCAAGCACCGGAACGCCCAGGGCGAGAATGGGACTGAGCGACGGATGGGCGGAAAGCGACTCGCCGGGTCCCAACCCAAACAACAGCCGGTGCAGGAGCTCAACGGCCATTCCCATCGCGGTGGCGACGAGACCGCCCGAGACACCGACCAGTGCGGCGAGCACGAGCAGGCTCCATGCGCGCGCGCGGATAAACAGGCGCAGCCACCGCGGCGCCTCGAACCAGTCTAAGCGTTTCAGCAAACCGAGTTGCAAGCCGGATAACCGATGAACAGGTAGGGTCTCAGAGAAAGATTCCAGCCATTATCACCGGATGGCGCGACTTCCCAACCCCCGGGCGATGCCCAATGTGGCCTGGGCCGGTTTCGCTTGTACGGAGCCTAGGCGAGGACGTAGCTCGTCTTCACGCTCGTATAGAACTCGACCGCAAAGCCGCCCTGCTCCCGCGGTCCGTAACTTGACGCTTTGCGGCCGCCGAACGGCACGTGATAGTCGACGCCGGCGGTCGGCACGTTGACCATCACCATGCCGGCCTCGGAATTGCGCTGGAAATGCGTCGCGTGTTTCAGGCTTGTGGTGAAAATGCCGGACGACAGCCCGTATGGCGTGTCGTTGGCGACGGCGAGCGCCTCCTCGTAGTCCTTCACCCGAACGATCGCGGCCACGGGGCCGAAAATCTCCTCGCGCGCGATCCGCATGGCGTTATCGACCCCCACGAACAGCGCCGGCTGGAGGTAGAACCCCTGCTTGTCGCGATTGAGCCGCTCGCCGCCCCAATGGAGCTTCGCCCCTTCGTCCTTGCCGATCGCGAGATAATGGAGATCCTGGTCGAGTTGCGCCTCGTCGACCACCGGGCCGATCTGCGTGCCCGGTTTGAGCGCATCGTCGACGATCAGCGCTTTCGTTTTCGCCGTCAGCGCTTCGACGAAACGGTCGTGGATGCCGGCCGTCACGATCAACCGCGAGGACGCGGTGCAGCGCTGGCCGGTCTGGTAGAACGCGCCGTTTGCCGCCGCCTCGACCGCGAGCTCGAGGTCGGCGTCGTCGAGCACGACCAGCGGATTCTTGCCGCCCATCTCCAGCTGCAGCTTCTTCATCTTTGGCGCGGCGACGGCGGCCTCGGCCACCTTGCGGCCGGTTGCGGCCGAGCCGGTAAACGACACCGCGGCGACGTCGTCATGACTGAGCAGGGCTTCGCCGACTTCCGCTCCGCGCCCCATCACGAGGTTGAACGCGCCGGCGGGAAATGCTGCGCGCGCAATGATCTCTGCAAGCGCATGCGCGGTCGCGGACACGAGGTCGGCCGGCTTGAACACCACGCAATTGCCATAGGC
>JBAPYK010000048.1:0-44929 GCA_049284695.1 Rhodoplanes sp.
AGCGCGATCACGACCCGCTTGCCGGACGATTGCAGCGCCTCGACATGCGCGCGCACCGCTTCGAACACGTTGGTCTCCGCCTGCGCCCGCTCGGCGGCGAAGGTGCGGCCCGCGCGCGTGCCGGCATCGATGACCGCGTCGGACGCATCGGGGGTCGCGAACGGGGAAAGGCGAATGAGCGCCGACGCGTCGAGCCGTTCGCGCCACTCGCTCTCGCCGAGATAGAGGCGGTCCGGCGGCAGCGGCTTGTAAGGGGGGCCCGCGCCTTCCATGGCGAGCGCCTGACGGCGCGCCTCGTAATAGTCGGATATCTGCGCAAAGCGCTCGTGGGCGGCTTCCTCGGCGAGCGGCTCGATCGCAATCGGCGCACCCGGCACGTAATCGAACAAGGTGTCGAGACGCTGGTGGAACAGCGGCAGCCAGTGCTCCATGCCGGGGAACCGACGGCCCTCGCTCACCGCCTGGTAAAGAAGGTCATCGCTCGTCGCCGCGCCGAACTCGGCGACATAGCCCTGGCGGAAGTGGCGGATGGTCTCGCTCGTGAGCTGGAATTCGGCGACCGGCACGAGGTCGAGCGCGTGCAGCTGGTCGGTCGAACGCTGCGTTTCCGGGTCGAAGCTGCGGATCGATTCGAGCGTGTCGCCGAAGAAATCGAGGCGGACCGGATCGTGGATGCCCGGCGGATAGAGGTCGAGTATGCCGCCGCGCACCGCATATTCGCCCGCCTCGCGGACGGTGGAAGCGCGCAGATATCCGTTCAGCTCCAGCCAGCGCACGATGCCGTCCATGGCGATGCGGTTGCCGGGGCGCGCCGACAAGGCCTGACCCGCAACGACGCTGCGCGCCGGCGCGCGCTGCACCGTTGCGTTGACCGTCGTGAGCAGCACCGTCGCCTTATCGTGGCCCTTCAGATGGGCGAGCCGCGACAGCGCGGTCATGCGTTCGGCGACGACGCCCGCATGCGGCGAAACCCGGTCGTAGGGCTGGCAGTCCCAGGCGGGGAGTTCGAGCACGGCGAGGCCGGGAGCGAAAAAGGCGATCGCGCGCGCGAGTTGCGCCAGGCGCTGTCCATCGCGGCAGATGACGACGAGGCTCACCGCAGGGGCCCGCGGCCTAGCTGCAATAGCACGCGCGAGATCGGCGAGGACGAGCCCTTCCGCCCCGTCGGCGACGCTCGTGATCGCCAGCGGCCGGCCGGGACACAGCAGCTCGGCCGGAGAACGCGCCTTGTCAGCCAGCTTTGTCGCCATCAAGCCCTGCCGCTGCCGCGTGGTTGAACGCGCAGATGCGCCGGAACACATCGGTGTCGTAGTTTGCCGGCACCGGGCGGCTGCCGACCACCCAGGCGTAAAGCTCAAGGTCCGGCACGTTGCACAGGCGCTCGAACTCGTCGAGCTCCGCCTCCGACAGCGTCCCGATCGCTTCGTCGGCGAACCGCCCCATAATGAGATCCAATTCGCGCGTGCCGCGCCGCCAAGCGCGGAACAGAAGCCGCCGCCGCCGCGGGTCCAGCCCTTCGCTCGACCGTGTCGTTCCCGTCATGCCCGTCCCTGCCTGATCGCTTCGCGCGAGCTCTGTCCAACGCCAAAAGCCCGGACGAGGCCGGGCGCGAAATTGATATAGCGGGCGCAGATCGGAAGGCAAAGGGGCGCTGTTCGCGGGAGGCGCCCCTTGTCAGATGCCATGCAACACCCATCAGGCGGCCATCGCAAAAAAGAAAGCGGCCGGCATGCCGCCGACCGCTCCGTTTGCGTGGCAACGTGCGCCTTCCTCAAGAGTGAGGATCAGACGCCCGCTGCTTGGCGTGGCTCAATAGTATCCGGCGAATGGCGGCGCGCCGAGCGCAGTGTCGAGGCTATTGGAATAAGCGTTGTACGCCGGCGCATGCCCTCTCCAGTACGCCTGGGGGGTGACGTAGACCCATCCACGCTGCGGCGCGCCGTAGGCGGCGTCGAGCGAGTTCGTGTAGCCGCTATACACGCGCGGATACGCTCCCCTGTGTTGGGACGCAGCAAGTGCGCCCGTTGCCGTGACCGCGGTAAGGGCAAGCGCGACCGCCAATCTCACAGTGTTGGACATCGGTGTTTCTCCATTTCCTGCGCGCGTCTACGGAAAGCCGGGGGTCGTCATCCGTATCGAATGACAGATGCTTCCGGGCATGACGCGTGCGAGTTAGGTGGTGCCTTGCATAAAGAAACAAAGCCCATGAAGGGAAACCTATGTTAACTGGCCTTCATAAAACGCTTTTGGTTCATATGCTTACAGTTTAAACACATTATTTTTACCGGCGCTTGCGTTAGTATATCCGGGTAGCGCACTTTAATGCTTTGGTATGTAACTGTTACCGGTTTTATGGGGTTTGTGGTTTTTGCCAGGTATTAGCTTGGCCGCACCATGGCGCACTTGCGACAAATTTTTCCGATTCAAGCAGCGGCTTTCGTCGACGGCTTGCCCCGAAACGAGCGCTGAAAGCAGATCGGTCTGCGCAACCAAGATCAGGCCTCGGCCGCCTTCAGTCGCTCAAAAGCTTCGGCGAGCTTGGCCTTGCGGGCTGCGGCTTCTTCTCGCTTCTCGCGCTCGCCTTCCACCACCTCTTCCGGCGCGCGGGCAAGAAAATCGGGATTGGCGAGCTTGCCGTCCACGCGGGAAATATCGGCGTCGGCTCTGGCGAGTTCCTTTTTCAGCCGCGTGCGTTCGGCGGCGATGTCGATCACGCCGGCGAGCGGGATAGCCGCGGTTTCGCCGCGCACGACAAGCTGCACCGCGCCGCGCGGCGCAGTTTCGGCAAACGTGATCGCCGACAACCGCGCGAGGCGGTTGATGAACTCCGCCCAGCGCTCGGCACGCCGTTGCGTGTCCTGCCTTGCGCCAACGAGGACGAGCGGAATATGCGCGGCCGGCGGCACATTCATCTCTGCGCGCACCGAGCGGACGGCGGTGACGAGGTCGATCACCCAGCCGATCTCCGCTTCCGCTTCGGTGTCCTCTATTCCGTCCTGGGCGGGCCATGGCGCGAGCGCTAGAAGCGTGGCCCTCCCACCGGCCATTCCGGGGCGCGCCGCAGGCGCGAGCCCGGAATCCATAATCCTGCCCGTGGAAATGGACTCCGGTCCCGCCGCTTCGCGGCGTCCCGGAGTGACGGCTGAAGCGGCCGTCACCGCCCACAGCTCTTCGGTGACGAACGGCATGAACGGATGCAGGAGCTTGAGGATTTCGTCACGCGCCCAGGCGACCATTGCGCGCGTCTCGGTTTTCGCTGCGCCATCCGCACCGAGCAGCACCGGCTTGGCAAGTTCGAGATACCAGTCGCAATACAGGTTCCAGACAAACCGATAGGCGACCGCAGCCGCATCGTTGAACCGGTAGGCTTCGATTGCTTCGGTCACGCCGCGCGCGGCGCGCGCGGTCTCGTGCGCGATCCAGCGATTGAGGGTCTCTTTCGCCCCAGCGGGATCGAAGCCGGGGACGGTTGCGCACTCGTTCATCTCGGCGAAGCGGCAAGCGTTCCACAGCTTGGTCGCGAAATTGCGGTAGCCCTCGACGCGGGACTTCGCGAGCTTGATGTCGCGTCCCTGCGCCGCCATTGCGGCGAGGGTGAAGCGCAGCGCGTCGGCGCCGAATGCGTCGATCAGTTCGAGCGGATCGATGACGTTGCCCTTCGACTTCGACATTTTCGCGCCGCGCTCATCGCGCACCAGCGCATGGATGTAGACGGTGCGGAACGGGACGTCGTTCATGAAATGCAGGCCCATCATCATCATCCGCGCGACCCAGAAGAAGATGATGTCGAAGCCGGTGACGAGCACGTCGGTCGGGTAATAACGCTTGAGCTCGGCGGTCTCGTCCGGCCAGCCGAGGGTGGAGAACGGCCACAATGCGGAAGAAAACCACGTGTCGAGCACGTCGTCGTCACGGATGAGGAAGGGCGTGCGGCGCTCCGGATCGAGCGCCATGTCGTGGCCTTCCATCGGCGTGATCGCCTCGGTCTCGGTGTAATAGGCGAGCGCGCGGGCGACCGCTTCTTCTTCCGTCTCGGCGACGAACACCTTGCCGTCCGGCCCGTACCAGGCGGGAATTTGATGGCCCCACCACAATTGGCGCGAGATGCACCAGGGCTGGATGTTCTCCATCCACTCGAAATACGTCTTTTCCCAATTCTTCGGCACGAAAACGGTGCGTCCGTCGCGAACCGCCTCGATGGCGCGCGCGGCCAGCGTCTTCGCGTCGACATACCACTGGTCGGTCAAGAAGGGTTCGATCACCGCACCCGAGCGATCGCCGTGCGGGACCATGTGCGTATAAGGCTCGATCTTTTCCATCAGACCGGCCGCCTCGAGGCGGGCGACGATTTTTTTGCGCGCAAGGAACCGGTCAAGCCCATCCAGGGCGAGCGTTTCGTCCAGTTCCGCGGAGGGCGGAACATGTTCGAGGAACGCGTGATTGCCGGCGAGATCGAGTTTGCCTTCCGTATCGAGCACGCTGACGAGCGGCAGGTGATGCCGCCGCCCGACCTCGAAGTCGTTGAAGTCGTGCGCCGGCGTGATCTTGACCGCGCCGGTGCCCTTCTCCGGGTCGGAATATTCGTCGGCGATGATCGGGATGCGGCGGCCGACCAGCGGCAGGATCGCGTGGCGACCGACGAACTCGGCGTAGCGCTCGTCGCTCGGATGCACCGCCACCGCAGTGTCGCCGAGCATCGTTTCCGGCCGCGTCGTCGCGACCGTGATGAAGGCGCCTTCGATCTCGTCGATCGGGTACTTGATGTACCAGAGATGCCCCCGCACCTCGACCTGCTGCACTTCGAGGTCGGAGATGGCGGTGAGCAGCTTCGGGTCCCAATTGACCAGCCGCTTGTCCTTGTAGATCAGGCCCTCGGCGTGAAGCTCGACGAACACCTTCAGCACGGCGCGCGACAGGCCCTCGTCCATGGTGAAGCGTTCGCGCGACCAGTCGCAGGACGCGCCGAGCCGCTTGAGCTGGTTGATGATGGTCCCGCCCGACTCCGCCTTCCACGCCCACACGCGCTCGAGGAACTTTTCACGGCCCATGTCGCGCCGCGACGGCTGCTGCCGCTCCATGAGCTGGCGCTCGACCACCATCTGCGTCGCGATGCCGGCGTGGTCGGTGCCGGGCTGCCACAGCACGTCGCGCCCGCGCATGCGCTCGAAGCGGCAGAGCACGTCCTGCAACGTGTTGTTGAGCGCGTGGCCCATGTGCAGAGAGCCGGTGACGTTGGGCGGCGGAATGACCAGGCAATAGGGCTGCGCGTCCCGCCGCTCCGGCCGGCCGGCGCGAAAGGCCTGCGCGGCTTCCCAGGCAGCCGAGATGCGCGCCTCGATGTCGGCGGGCTGATAGGTCTTTTCGATCATTGCGACGTTCTCATTGGGATGGCGAGCAAGAAGCCCGCCTCCCCCGCCCCTGTCAACGGGCGGGGCCGCCATCCAACCGAGGCCGGTAGCGATGGCCGAATTAGCCGCGGGATCGGTCAGGCCCCGCGCGAGATCCGCTCGATCTCAGCGCGCACCAGCCGCTCGACCAATTGCGGCAGGTTGTCGTCGAGCCAGGTCTTGAGCATCGGACGCAGAAGCTCGCGCGCGATATCCTCGAGCGTGCGCGGACTGTGCGCGGCGGCGGCCTGCGCAAGCGCGTCGAGCGCCGCGTCAACGGCCGCCGTGGTCGCCGGCGACAGCAACTGCGGTTGCTTCAACGACTCGGCCGCTTGCCCCGAGCGCGGGTCCGCAGCCTGCGTGCGCGGCCACGCGCGCGCCGCCTCATTCCTCACCGGCTCGACGGCCGGCTTTGCCGGCTCGCCGGCGAGCGGCGCGGACTTGGCAGGATCGTCATGAGCGATCAGGCGACGAATGGAGGCAAGAATCTCATCCATCGATGGCTCTTGCGCTTTGGCCGATTGGGTCATGGGCTGCGTCCCCGCTGCCGGTGGACCGCGCTCGCTCGACGACGCCAGCGCGAATCAAGCCGTGCAATCTCGTCGCAGTATTGGCAAGGCGAGAGGAGCCGCGCAAGCAATGCACGAAGGTCACGCGCGGATAACGCCAATCAACAAAATGCTATGCGTCTTGGCTGCCGCTACTTCCCGTCGGGGGTGCGCACGCCCGCCCAGACATCGCGCACCTGCTGGTAATGGACCATGGGTTCGTAAACCGAAATCGGCAGGCCGAGCACGATCGGCGACAAGCGGCCGACGGAGGAGAGCAACCCATAGGAGGCGACCACACGATCGCGCTGCGCGGTCACCAGAGCGACGCGCGCATTCACCAGTTCCTGTTGCGCATTGAGGACGTCGAGCGTGGTTCGCTGCCCGACCCGCGCCTCCTCGCGCACGCCGTTGAGCGCAATCTCCGCGGCCGACACTTGCGCCTGCGTCGCTGCGATCTGGGCTTTGGCGGCATCGAGATTCCCCCAGGCCTGAACGACACTGGCCTGCACCTGGTCGCGCGCGGTCTCCAAGTCGAACCGACGCTGCGTCAGAGTCTCTTTCGATTGCCGCACGGCTGAATAAAACAAGCCGCCCCGATAGATCGGCACGGTCAACTGGCCGATCAACGAAGCACTGGTCTGCTGCTTGACGACCGGACCGACATCCCAGTTTTGCTGCGCGTTGGCGGAAACCGTCAGCACCGGGTACAGCGCGCCCTCGTTGATCTTGATCTGGAGCGCCTGCACGTCGATGCCGAACATGGCGGCCGTCACGTTCGGGTTTGCCGCGCGCCCGGCGGCGACCGCCGCTGGAAGCACCGACGGCGACAAGCGATCGACGGGAGAAGCCGCGGCGAGTTTCCCAGGTTCTACCCCGATCACCTGCCGGTAAACCGCTCGCGAATTGGTGAAGTTCGCCTCGGCGGTCGCCAACTGCGAACGCCCGGCGGCCAGGCGCGACTCCGCCTGCGCGACGTCGGTGCGCGTGACCTCGCCGACCGAGAAACGATCTCGCGTCTGCCGAAGCTGTTCCACCAAGACTGCAACGTTGCTGCGCTGCAGCTCAAGAATGGCGGTATCGCGCAAGAGATTCATGTAGGCGGTTGCGGCGTTGAGCAGCACATTCTGCTCGATCAACCGCAAGGTTTCGCGCGCCGCAGAGACCTGATGTTCCGCCTGGCGCACGCGATTGCCGGTCTGGAAGCCGTTGAACAAGGTTTGCGTGCCGGTGATCCCGACCGAATGCGGATCGAATGTGCCTTGCGTTATCGATCGCAAGCCCCCGATCGTCCTCACCGACGCCGCCGTCCCCCCAGTCGCACCGGTCGCCCGTGATCCCGCTATTCCTGAGGCTACCGTAGAGCCAGCCACTTCCGTCTCGGTGCGCTGGTACTGGCGGCCGGCCGTTACCGTTGCGCTCACCGCCGGCCTATAACCCGACAGCGCCTGCGGCACGTTCTCGTCAATCGCACGCGTAATCGCACGCTGGGAGTTGAGCTGCGGATTGGTCTGATAGGCGGTCGCCAGCGCCCACTCCAATGTATCCGCTCTTGCGGTGACCGCCGCGCCAGCCAACGCGATGACAAGACCCGTCGCGGCGAGCCGCACTCGAAGCGCCGCAGCCAGCGTCCTTGTCGACCCCGACGCGGTTTGCGGCCCTAGCGCCCCCACGACTCCCCTCCGTCCGGCCTTCCAAACAATGACAATAGAAATCTCTGCGCTCGATGAGAACCCCCATAGATCAAAAAGATATGCGGTGGCGCAACAGGGCCACAGGAGCAACTGTAAGATTCTATTTACGAATTTGTCGCTCGGTTGCGGCGAAACCAGGCAAAACCGTGGCCTTTACAGGGAGTCATCAGAAAACAAAGGCTTTTGGCTTGATGAACCCTGGCAAAACTGGGGCAGTCGCGTCGAAGATCGTACGACTACTTATATCGCCGGAGGCGTTTCGGTACAGCATCGCCTTCCCGATAGGTGCGCCGCCGACGATCGTCACTAGCCGCCCGCCGTCTTTCACTTGAGCCAGCAGGCTCTCCGGCAGGTATTCGACCGCGCCATTGATCAGGATGAGGTCATAGGGCGCCTCGACTGACCAGCCCGCGCTGAATGGTCCGCCGACGACTTTCGCGTTATCGACGCCCAACTCTTTGAGGAGGCGCGCAGCCCGGTCGGCAAGGTTGGCATCTTCCTCGAGCGCAACGACCGATCGCGCAAGCCGGGCCAAAATGGCCGACGAATATCCAGTTCCACACGCCACATCGAGGACGTGATCCGTGTCCTTCACGTCGGCGGCTTGAATGAGGCGCCCCACCACCATCGGCTCGAGCAAAAAACGTCCGCCTTCATCGAGCGCGAGATTGCCATCCATGTAGGCCATCGCCGCCTTGTCAGCGGGGACGAACCGCTCACGCGGAATTTCGAGCATCGCCGCGACCAGACGCAGATCGGTGACCTCGTTGGGGCGCACCTGGTTATCGACCATCTTGCGCCGCGCCGTCGCGAAATCCATGGATAAGGCTCCGTCCGCTCCCCGGCCGCCGGGGTGAGAAGTTTTTTGGATCAGGGTTCGTGAAAAGGCAAGGTCGGGTCTGGCACTCTCTTGATTTCTGCGGCAAGAGCGAAATCGTTGGGAGATCCACGCTGCTTGCAGGAAAGCTCTCATGTCCTGGTCCAGCGACCGCATGAGTGGAAGCGAGGCATCATGAGTGGGATCGGCCATTGAGCGAGATCGAGCACCTGATCGGGGCGCTGGAGCCGCTGATTCACGAATTTGGAGCCGCGGCGATCCTGGTGATCATCCTCCTGGAAACGCTGGGCGCGCCAGTGCCGGGAGAGACGCTGCTGGTGTTCTCTTCCGCGCTCGCGGCGCGCGGCGAATTGTCGTGGCCCACGCTTTTTGCAGCGGCCTGGGCCGGCGCGGTGATCGGCGACAACACCGGCTTTGCGATCGGCCGTTATGCCGGGCGCGAACTCATTGCGCGCTACGGCGCCCGGATCGGCCTCAGTGCGGAACGCCTCGACAAAGTCGAAGCGATTTTCAAGAAATACGGCCCGCTGACCGTGGCGTTCGCGCGGTTCGTCGCCTTTCTGCGTCAGCTCAACGGGCCGGTCGCCGGCACTTTGGACATGCGCTGGCGGCGCTTTCTCATGTTCGAAGCGCTCGGCGCGGCGATGTGGGTCACGATGTGGATGCTGTTCGGCCATTATGTCGGCGACCACGCCGCAGCGCTGATCGCGTTCGCGCGCAAGTTCTGGCCTGCGCTGTTCGTCCTCGCCGGACTAGGGCTGACCGGCGCGCTCTTCTGGAGATACCGAACGCGGCAGCGCCGGGGTTGAATCTGCGGCGCGGCTACCGCAAGAACGGGTTGGTGGCGCGTTCCCGCCCGAAGGTGCTGGTCGGGCCGTGCCCGCAAACGAAGACGACGTCATCGCCGAGCGGCAGCAGCTTCTCCTTGATGGAGCGGATCAACGTGTCGTAGTCCCCGCCCGGCAGGTCGGTGCGCCCGATAGAGCCCTGGAACAAAACGTCGCCAACGATCGCAAAGCGCTGGTCCGGATTGAAAAAAACGATGCTTCCGGGCGAGTGGCCGGGACAGTGCAGCACGTCCAGCACAAGGTTGCCGATCCGCACCTGGTCGCCTTCCTCGAGCCAGCGGTCGGGCTGCACGTTGCGCAGGCCGGACAGCCCGAACGAGCGCCCGGACTCGATCACGTGATCGAGCAGGAATTGGTCGGCCCGGTGCGGACCCTCGATGGGGACGCCAAGCTTTTTCTTAAGGTCAGCCGCGGCGCCGACATGGTCGACGTGCCCGTGGGTTATCAGAATGCGTTCGACCTTCACCTTCGCTTCGGCGATCGCGCGCTCGATATTCGCAAGGTCGCCGCCGGGATCGATGACGGCGCCTCGGTGGTCCGCCTCGTTCCACACAAGCGTGCAGTTCTGCTGGAATGGGGTGACCGGAATGATGGTGGCGCGAGCCTTGACGGGCGTGCGCCCCGGATCGCCGTTATCGGCAGCGGTCACGACCGCCCGCCTTTTTGCGCGACGCGCACGACCATGTCGGCGAGCGCCGCAAGTCCCTTGGCGAGATTGCCCTTGATATGCACGCGCAAGGCGCGCCGCCCGCGTTCGGCAAGCACGTCGAAATCGCCCCGCGCCTGGGCCGCCTTGATGATGCCGAAGCTCGCCGCCTGACCCGGCACCTTCCCCTGCTCACGCCAAGCCGCGGTTTCTTTGCCGATCGCATCGGCAAGTTCACGCGGAACGGCGAAGGATTGGACATTGAGACGATCAGCGGCGGCGGCCTGGGGAGGATTCATTGTTGTTAAGTCCGAGTTTGGGTTGAAGCTTATCGCGACCCGCACGAGGTCGCTCAGCCCTATTGCGCGCTCGCAAGAACCGCGAGAAGCGCCTTGGCGAGCATGTCGGCGCGAAAAGGCTTCTGCACGACGGGCATATGCGCCCATTCGGGTTTAAGCCCGTCACTGCCGTATCCGGTGGTGAAGACGAACGGCACGCCGCAGGCTTTGAGCCGCTCGGCGACGGGGTAGACCTCCCGCCCGTCGAGATTGACGTCGAGCACGGCGACGTCGGGGCAGCTTTCATCAATCGCCGACAGCGCCTCCGGGATGCCCGCGACATTGGTGACGCTGCGGCACCCCAATTCGAGCAGCATGTCTTCGATCAGGAACGAAATGATAGCCTCGTCCTCGACTATGAGGACGTTAAGGCGACCAAGAAGTGGCTTGAACTGATCGGCGCTTTCGTCCGTCATCCCGGGATCGATGGCAATGGAATTTCCATTCTACATCGCAGCCCGGATGGATCGTAGTCAAGCCTCGCGGAACCCTTGAATTGACGGGTGATGCCTTGCTGCAGCAGGCGGCTGCCGAAGCCGAGCCGCTCCGGCGCGTTCACCGGCGGCCCGCCGCTTTCTTCCCAATCGATGACGAGCGTCGGTTGGGTCACGTCACTCGCCACCGCCCAGGACACCGCCAACTTGCCCTGATCCGAAGACAGGGCGCCGAACTTGGCGGCGTTGTTTGCGAGCTCGTGGAAAATCATGGCGAGCGTGAGCGAGGCCTGGGCGCCGACCTTGATTTGTTCGCCGCGGATCCGAACCGTGTCCGGGCTCTGTTCGCTATAAGGCTCGACTGCTTTCGTGACGATGGAGTGAAGGTCGACGAGTTCCCAACGCTCTCGCGTCAAGTGGTCATGCGCCCGGCTGAGCGCGATCAGCCGCGCCTCGAAATCGTCTTGCACGTCTTTCGGAAGACCGCATTTTCGGATGGTCTGCGCGGCGAGCAGCTGAACCGTCGCGAGCGTGTTCTTCACTCTGTGGTTCAGTTCATTCAACAGCGCCTTCTGTTGAAAGGCGGCGCGCCGAAGATCGGTGACATCTTGCAAGCTGCCGATGACCCCGACCACCGTCCCGTTGTCATCAGTCACCGGGTCGGCGCTGGCCAATAAAACGACCGAACTCCCGTCGGGGCGGTCCAGAACGAATTCGTGGTCGCGCAACGCCTCACCGGTACGGATGACCTCCATCGCAGGCACGCCTTCCGGGAGCGGCGGGAGACGACCGTCCGCAGGAATTTCGCTCGCATTGCGGGGGGAGCCGTTGGCAACCGCATCGGTGCTTTGCCAGCCCCACAGCTGCGCGGCCCGCCGATTGTAATCGCTCAACGCTCCGGTCTGATCGCACGCATAAAGCGCTACTGGAAGGCAATGGATTAAGCGCCTAACATTTCTTATTTTATCTAGCTCCGCTATTGGCGAGGTTTGGCCCGATGGGCGACCATCTTGCGGAGCATCGTTCATGATATGGCCCTAGATAGAATGAGGCTGAAATAGGATCGAAACTCGGGCCCAACGCTGCAGTGCGAAAAAAGTTCCGGTTATCCACAGAATGATCTACGAAAGTTGCAGTAGGAGTCTAGGCAGTTCGGGCTATTCCGCCGGCAAGGCCCGAACAGCGCGAGGGGACGCTTCGGGCGGCTTGCCTAGGTCGCCGTCGGCATCCGGTCCGATTTCGGTCCGCCATGGACGCCACCGCTCAAGGAGCGCGACGATGACGGCCAATACCGCCGCCACCGCCAAGGCGGCAATCCAATAAGGAACGCCCAAGAGTTGGTCGAAGGTGATCTTGCCCTGCCCCGCGGCGAGGAATGTGCCCGCAAGCGACGGCTGCAAGTAGGAGAAGGCGAGCGCGCCGCATAGGCCGCCGACCAGCGTGAAGAGCGCATCGCGATAGCCGACGCCGATCTGGGCGAGCGCGGTGCCGGGGCACGCGCCGGCGAGGGCGATTCCGATGCCGAGCAGAAGCCCGCCGACGATATCCGCGGCATAGAGCGCGGCCTTGGGATGCAGCTTCACCATGCCCAACCCGCTGAGCGCAGCGAGAACCACCGCCCCGGTCGCGACCGCGGTGAGGAAAACCTTGAGCATGATGAAGGAGCGGAACTGCATCTGCCCGACAATGATGCCCGGCTCGAACACGCGGGATTTCTCCAGGAGAAAGCCGAAAGCGATCCCCATCCCTAGTCCGATAATAATAGCGACGAGCAATGACATAGTTGGTCTCCTGAAACGAGCGGGCTAAATCCGGCGCAGCAGCAAGAAGCCGGCGCCGATGCCGCCGGCGAACATCGCCGCCACGGCAACCGTTGAGCCGACCGCAAGCTGGGCGACGCCCGATAGTCCGTGACCGCTGGTGCAGCCGTCGGCCAGCCGGGCCCCGAACAACATCAGGAAGCCGGCGACGAAGGCCACCGCGTACCGGACGCCGGCCGACGGCGTGCCGAGCGCCCGCGCCCAGACCGGCGAAACGCCACGCCGCAGCGCGCCGGACAGCTTCGCCGAGATGAATGCGCCGATGGCCACGCTCGCAACGAAGGCGACCTGCCACCAGTTCTTGCCGGTCGCGGCGACGTGCTTCGCCACATAGTCGATCTGCAGGATCGCGGGATCGAACCAGGAAGCGATCACCCCGCCGACGGTGACATAGGAGGAGGACGCCCCCAGCGCCGTCTCGATCAACAGAAAAGCAGGAATCTGCAGCAAGCCGATGAGAACTCCGGCGGCATAAGGCGACCACGCCTTGGCGCGCAGCGACAGCATGAATCGATTTCCTCGCAGCGGTTCGACACAATCAATAAGATATATACGAATACATGAATACGAAATATGGAAATGTACGTACCGCCCGACCGCCCCGCCGATGGGGCATGCGGTCGCCGCCGCTATTCCTCCGGCGCGTCCTCGATCGGGTCGTAGCGTGCAAGGTCGAAGCCGAGCAGGTTCCAGGACTGCGCCATGTGCGGCGGCAGCGGCGCGCTGACGTCGATCACGCCTCCCCGCGGATGCGGCACGACGATGCGCCGCGCCAGGAGGTGCAGGCGGTTCTGCATGCCGCCGGGAAGCTGCCAGTTCTCCTTGGAGAAGTATTTCGGATCGCCGACGATCGGGTGGCCGATATGGGAAAGATGTGCGCGCAGCTGGTGGGTGCGGCCCGTCACCGGCTTGAGCGAAAGCCAGGCGAGCTGCTGCCCTGCCGTTTCGATCACGGCGTAATAGGTCACTGCGTGGCTCGCGCCCCTCTCGCCGTGCGCGGCGATGCGCATGAACGACTCCTCCTCGCGCTCCTCCTTGGCGAGGAAGGTCGAGATTCGCCCCTGGCGCGGTTTCGGCACGCCAGCGACCAGCGCCCAGTAGATTTTGCGCGCCGACCGCGAGCGGAACGTTTTCGCAAGCGCCGCCGCGGCGAAACGCGACTTGGCGACGAGCAGGCAGCCGGCGGTGTCCTTGTCGAGCCGGTGCACCAGCCGCGGCCGCTGGCCGTGACGATCGCGCAGGGCATCGAGCATGCCGTCGAGATGGCGCGTCGTGCCCGAGCCGCCCTGCACGGCCAAGCCCATCGGCTTATTGAGGACCAGCACGTCGGCGTCCTCGTAAAGCGTGATCGACTTGAGGAAGGCGCGCGTCTTGTCGGCCTCGCTGTCGGCACGCGCCGGTTTCGGCTGGTCCAGTTTGAGCGGCGGAATGCGCACCGCCTGCCCCGCATCCAGCCGGTCCTTGGGCTCGACGCGCTTGCCGTTCACCCGCACCTCGCCCTTGCGGATGATGCGCTGGATGTGACTGAAGGAGAGCCCGGGAAACCGCGCCTCGAAGAAGCGATCGACCCGCATCCCGGCTTCGTCGGGCGTCACGGCGACGGTCTGGACATGACCCGGCTTCTCCCTCTCCCCGCTGGCGGGGAGAGGGTCGGGGTGAGGGGCGCTTCCGACGTTTTCAGACTCCCTCGTGTGCCCCCTCGCCCGACCGCCGTCGCGCTGCTCCGGCGGTCGACCTCTCCCCGCAGGCGGGGAGAGGTGCGCGGTCCGCTCATGCTCTTGACGCTTCCCTTCTCCCCGCGGCCGAGGAGCAGGCGACGAGTGGCGGCCCTGCTGCTTGCCAGGCGCGCCGCGGCGCAAAGCGCGCGGACCGGCCATCTGCCGTCCGCCGCCCGGCTGCCGGGGGCCGTTTCCGCGCATCATGTTTCGCCTCTTTAGGTGCCAATGCCGCGCAGCCGCTGAGCCGTGTGCGGCCCGGCATCTTTACCCCAACCAAATCGCGGATGGTTTGGGAATCCGTAATCTCGATTGCCCGACATGTTGGTGCACGATCGCCACGGCAGGAGCGAGCGGCTGCTTGGATCCAATTACCCGTCCATTAAAGTTCACCCGCCCCGCTCGCGCCTGAGCTTCGCCCAGTATTCGAGGCGCTTTCTGATCTCGCGTTCGAAGCCGCGCTCGGGCGGATCGTAAAAAGTTTTTCGGCCAAGCGATTCAGGGAAATAATCCTGCCCGGAAAACGCCTCCTCCGCCGCGTGGTCGTATTCGTAGCCGCGGCCGTAACCCTCCGCCTGCATCAACCGCGTGGGGGCGTTGAGAATATGCTTGGGCGGCGTCAGCGAGCCGGCCTCCTTCGCCGTCCGCATCGCGGCGCCGAACGCGGCATAGGCCGCGTTCGATTTCGGCGCGGTCGCGATATAGATCACGGCCTCCGCGATGGCGAGTTCGCCTTCCGGGCTCCCGAGAAAATCGTAGGCGTCCTTCGCCGCATTGGCGACGACGAGCGCTTGCGGATCGGCCAGCCCGATGTCCTCGACCGCCATGCGGACGATGCGGCGGGCGAGATACAGCGGGTCTTCGCCGGCGTCGAGCATGCGGCAGAGATAATAGAGCGCCGCATCGGGATCGGAGCCGCGCACCGATTTATGCAAAGCGGAAATGAGATTGTAATGACTGTCCTGCGACTTGTCGTAGATCGGCGCGCGCCGCTGCACGATCTCCAACAAGCTTGCCGCATCGAAGGTCTCGCCATGGCGGGCGGCGCGCCAAACCTCCTCAGCGAGCGTGAGCGCCGCGCGCCCGTCGCCGTCCGCCATGCGGATGAGGGATGCACGCGCATCCGAATCGAGCGGCAGCGCCCTTCCCTCCGCGGCTTCCGCGCGCGCGAGCAGCTTTTCGATCGCCTGCGGGTCGAGCGGCTTGAACACCAGCACGCGGGCGCGCGACAGCAAGGCGGCGTTCAACTCGAAGGACGGATTTTCCGTCGTCGCGCCGACCAGCACGATGGTGCCGTCTTCCATCACGGGAAGAAACGCGTCCTGCTGGGCGCGATTGAACCGGTGCACCTCGTCGACGAAGAGCAGCGTGCCCTGCCCGGTCTCGCGCCGCATGCGCGCTGCGTCGAACACCTTCTTAAGGTCGGCGACGCCGGAGAACACGGCGGAGAGCTGGACGAATTCGAGATCGGTCGCATGCGCGAGCAGGCGCGCGACGGTGGTTTTTCCCGTGCCCGGCGGACCCCAGAAAATGAGCGAGCCGAGCGAGCGCGTCTCGATCATGCGGGTAAGCGCGCCGTCCGGCCCGAGCAAATGGTCTTGGCCCACCACTTCGGCAAGCGACCGCGGGCGTAGCTTGTCGGCCAGCGGGCGCGGCGCATCGTCCGCAAGGCCTGCAGCGGAAAATAGGCTTGGACCGGCGCTTTTCTTGACGCGGGTGGTCATGGCGATCTTTCACAAGCGTGCGAACATGGACGTGTCGCTACGCCTGCGCAACTCCGCCTGAAAGATGGGGAGCCACGAGCGGCCCGGCCATAGTATCCAGATGCAGGCGCGCCTTATCCGCCGAAGGCGACCGAGAATGTCTGGCCTTCCCGCACGATGGTGATGCGCCAGAGCCGGCTGGGTTGACTTGTAACCCGGTCGAGGTCGCGGGTTTGCCCGACTTTTTCGCCATTGACGGCGACGATGACGTCGCCCTTGCGGAAGAAGCCGATTTCGCGCGCCACCGACCCCTCGGTCAACTCGACGATGACAGCGCCCTGCAGCCCGGCGTCGAGGCGGAGTTCCTCGGCGAGCGAAGGCGACATGTTGGCGACCCGCGCTCCGGCAAATGGCGAGCGGCCGCGTATGACGCGTTCGTCCCGCGGCGTCTCGGGGGCGGGCTCAAGGGCCACGACGACCCGGATTTCCCGGCCGCTGCGCAGCACGCCAATCTGCGCCTGCCCGCCCAAATTTTTGGTCGCGAAGCGATAGTCGAAGGCGTTGGGGTCCTCCACCACCTGCTCATCGATCGCCACGATCAAGTCGCCGGTGCGCAAGCCGGCCCGGTCCGCCGGACTCTTCGGCGTAACGGTCCCGACCAGCGCGCCGGCCGGCCGTTTCAATCCGAACGCCTCGGAAATCTCCGCGGTCACCGCCTGCAGTTTTGCCCCGAGCCACGGCCGCCGCACCACATTGCTGCCGCCCTGCGCCGAGGCAAGAACGACGCGCACCATGGTCACCGGAATCGCGAAGCCGATGCCTTGCGAGCCGCCGGACCGCGAAAAGATGGCGGTGTTGATGCCAATGAGCTTTCCCGACTGATCGACCAATGCGCCACCCGAATTCCCCGGGTTGATCGCGGCGTCGGTCTGAATGAAGAACTGGTAGTCGCTGATGCCGACCTGCGTCCGCGCGACAGCGGAAACAATGCCGTGCGTCACGGTCTGGCCGACGCCGAATGGATTGCCGATGGCGAGCACGAAGTCGCCCACTTGCAGCGCATCGGAATCGCCGAGTTCGATGGCGGGAAATTTCTCTTTCACGTCTTTGAGGCGCAGCACCGCGAGGTCCGAACGCGGGTCCTTCAATACGATCTCGGCTTCGAACTCGCGCTTGTCGGCGAGCGAGACCTTGACCTGATCCATCCGCTCTATGACGTGGTTATTGGTCACCACGAGGCCGCCATCGACGATCACGCCCGACCCGAGCGACCGTTGCACCTGCTCGCCGGAGCGTTGGCCGCCAAAGAATTGCCGGAAGATCGGGTCATCGAGCAACGGATTGCGGTTTTCGATCACCCGCGCGGCATAGACGTTGACGACTGACGGAGCAGCGCGCTTGGCGACCGACGCTAGGGAGAGTTTTACCGCTTGCGGCGAAGCCGGGAGGACCCTCGCCTCCTGAGACAGCGCTTCTCCCGCGAGAAAAGGCAGCACCGCCAACGCCACGGCAAACGCGACGCGCCGACATAAGATCGAGGACATGTCACCTGTCTCCGCTCCATGAACCTCGGTATAAGACGCAGCGATGGCAAGAGAAGGGCGATTGCGGGGCGACCCGCGCCTGCCTGGCGCCCGTCCCCGGCAGCTTACGCCGCTTCGCGCTCTGTCGCGACGGCCAATGCAGCCCTGTTCACGGTGTGGCTAAGCCCGCCCGCTCACGCCGCGGCCGAACGCTCGGCCTCGTCTTCCGCCGTCGGTCCCGAATCCTTGCCGCGCGCATCGACATCGCGGTCGACAAACTCGATGACCCCGACTGGCGCGGAGTCGCCGAAGCGGAAGCCCGCCTTCATCACACGGGTGTACCCGCCGTTGCGCTCCTTGTAGCGCGGGCCAAGCACGTCGAAGAGCTTTTTGACCATGGCGACGTCGCGGATTTCCGCAATCGCCTGCCGGCGCGCATGCAAACCCCCGCGCTTGCCCAAAGTCACAAGCTTCTCGATGATCGGCCGCAGGTCTTTCGCTTTCGGCAGCGTCGTGACGATCTGCTCATGCTTGATCAGCGCAGCCGCCAGGTTGGCGAACATCGCGCGCCGATGCTCGGCCGTGCGATTGAGCTTGCGGTGGGCATGTCCGTGGCGCATCGCGGTCGTCCTTGTTCTCTTCGTCATTCCGGACGCCGCACTGCGGCGATCCGGAATCCAATCGCAACGTTATCCCCGTCCTAGATTTCCGGGTCCACGCCTGCGGCGCGCGCCCCGGAATGACCGCGCTCAGTAATGGTCCTCGAAGCGTTTGGCGAGCTCTTCGATATTCTCCGGCGGCCAGCCCGGCACTTCCATGCCGAGATGCAGGCCCATCTGCGCCAGCACTTCCTTGATCTCGTTGAGCGACTTGCGGCCGAAGTTCGGCGTGCGCAGCATCTCCGCCTCGGTCTTCTGCACGAGATCGCCGATATAGACGATGTTGTCGTTCTTCAGGCAGTTGGCCGAGCGCACCGACAGTTCGAGCTCGTCCACCTTCTTGAGGAACGCGGGCGGAATGCCGCCGAGATCGTCGGCGAGCGACAGCGGCTGTTCGGGCCGCTTCGGCTCCTCGAAATTCACGAAGACGTTGAGCTGGTCCTGGAGAATGCGCGCGGCATAGGCGAGCGCGTCGTCCGGAGTCACGGCGCCGTTGGTCTCGATCTGCATGGTCAGCTTGTCGTAGTCGAGAATCTGTCCCTCGCGGGTGTTCTCGACCTTGTAGGAGACCTTCTTCACCGGCGAGTAGAGGCTATCGACCGGAATGAGCCCGATCGGAGCGTCCTCCGGGCGATTGCGCTCGGCCGGCACATAGCCCTTGCCGGTGGAGACCGTGAACTCCATGCGGATCTCGGCGCCTTCGTCGAGATGACACAGGACGAGTTCGGGATTGAGAATGACCACGTCGCCGACCGTCTGAATATCGCCGGCGGTCACTACGGCGGGGCCCTGCTTCTTCAACACCATGCGCTTCGGACCGTCGCCCTGCATCTTGACGGCGATATCCTTGATGTTGAGCACGATGTCGGTCACGTCCTCGCGCACGCCGGTGATCGAGGAGAATTCATGCAGGACGCCGTCGATGTGCACCGATTGCACGCTCGCGCCTTGCAGGGACGACAACAAAATCCGCCGCAATGCGTTGCCGAGCGTAAGGCCGAAGCCGCGCTCCAGCGGTTCCGCCACGACGGTCGCCATGCGTTTGGGCTCGGCGCCCGCGGCGACCTGCAGCTTGTTCGGCCTGATCAGTTCTTGCCAGTTCTTCTGAATCGTCACGTCGTCACCATCGTATCAAACAGCGCGACCGCTTTAGCCGCGCATCCCACTCCGCCCGCGGGAACACAAAAGCCGGATCGCTCGACCCTGCGCCGGACCGAAGATCGGTCACACGCGCCGGCGCTTGCGCGGCCGACAGCCATTGTGCGGTATCGGCGTCACGTCACGGATCGATGTGATCGTAAACCCGGCCGATTGCAGCGCCCGCAGCGCCGATTCCCGGCCCGAGCCGGGACCTGCCACCTCGACCTCGAGCGTGCGCATGCCGTGTTCCTGCGCCTTGCGCGCCGCGTCTTCCGCCGCCATCTGGGCAGCGTAGGGCGTCGACTTGCGCGAACCCTTGAAACCCATCGTTCCTGCCGACGACCAGGCGATCGTGTTGCCCTGGGCGTCGGTGATCGAGATCATCGTGTTGTTGAACGAGGCGTTCACATGGGCGACGCCAGACACGATGTTCTTGCGCTCGCGCCGCCGTACACGGGTAGTCTCTTTGGCCATCGTCGTTCCTTATGCGGCGCGGCTGTCGAACCGGGCGCGCCTTGCCTCTTGCTTCGGCGGCTATTTCTTCTTGCCGGCGATCGGCTTGGCTGGTCCCTTGCGGGTGCGCGCATTGGTGTGGGTGCGCTGGCCGCGCACCGGCAAGCCACGGCGATGCCGAAGCCCGCGATAGCAGCCGAGATCCATCAGCCGCTTGATGTTCATCGCCACCTCGCGCCGGAGGTCGCCTTCGACCAAGTAATCGCGGTCGATCACCTCGCGGATCTGCAGCACCTCCTGATCGGTGAGCTGCGCTACGCGGCGCTCGTCCGGGATCCCGACCTTCTCCATGATTTCCTGAGCCTTCTTCGGCCCGATTCCATGGATATATTGGAGGCCAATAAGAACGCGCTTATTGGTCGGAATATTCACGCCAGCAATACGAGCCAAAGCCGCCGCTCCTTCCGCTGGCCGCCACAGCCAGACTTACGAGCCAAAATGCGTTCCTTTTCAATCGGATAAGCATGAAAGCGACGCCCTCCCCGGCTGCTTCCGGGGCGCGGCGCCGTCTATGAACTCTCTCCGACTGGGTGTCAGGTATCTACGAACTCCACTCCGTTTCGTCAACTGTCGCCACCCTCGTTTCCCCAAAGGGATAAGCCGTGCGCACACTCGGCAAAAATGGCGTAGCGAGCTCCCACGCCGGCGCGCTTATAGCACCGTTTTCGGTTGCGCTCTGAGTGGTTTCCCAGCCTGCGGGGCCGGCAGCACCGCCGCAATCGCCGCCGCGACGTCGTCGATCGAGCCCATCCCATCGACGGTATACAAAAGCCCCTTGCCCGCGTAATAAGCGCTTAGCGGCTGAGTCTGGGTACGATATGAGATCAGCCGCTTGGCAAGCGATTCCGGGTTGTCGTCGGCGCGCAGCACTTCCCCGCGCGCCGTCATTTCTTTTACCCGGGTCTCTACGCGCTGTAGCAACATCCGCTCGTTTACTTTTATTTCTATAACCGCGTCAATAGCTTGCGCGCGATCTTTGAGCATATGGTCGAGGGCTTCAGCTTGCGCAACCGTGCGCGGGAAGCCGTCGAGAATGAATCCGTTTGCACAATCCGGCTGACCGATCCGGTCGGCAACGATCGCCACCACCATGTCGTCGGGGACGAGTTCCCCGCGCGCCATGATTTCGTGCGCCTTCACGCCAGCGGGAGTTCCCGCAGCGGCAGCCTCGCGCAGCATGTCGCCGGTTGAAAGCTGAACGATTCCATAGCGGTCGACCAGGCGACGCGCTTGCGTCCCCTTACCGGCCCCGGGGGGCCCGAGCAGGATCAATCTCAACGACGCCGTCCCCTCAGCTTCGATTTCTTGATCAGCCCTTCATACTGATGCGCAAGCAAATATCCCTGAATCTGCGCCACGGTGTCCATAGTCACGCTCACCACGATCAACAGCGAGGTACCGCCGAAATAGAACGGGACCGCGGCGTAGGAAATCAGGATTTCCGGGATAAGACATACGATGGCGAGATAGGCCGCGCCGACTACGGTGATGCGCGTAAGAACATAATCGATGTACTCGGCGGTGCGTTCGCCGGGCCGGATTCCCGGAATGAAACCGCCGTGTTTCTTGAGGTTATCCGCCGTCTCCGTCGGGTTGAACACGATCGCGGTGTAGAAGAACGCAAAGAAGACGATGAGCGCGACATAGAAGACGAGGAACAGCGGGCGCCCGTGGCCAAGCTGGGTCGTAATCAGCGTCAGCCATTCGGGTCCTTGCCCGGCATTGAAGTTCGCCACCGTCGTCGGCAGCAACAGCAAAGAAGAGGCGAAGATCGGCGGGATCACGCCCGAGGTGTTGAGCTTGAGCGGCAGGTGCGAGCTCTGCCCCTCGAACATACGGTTGCCGATCTGACGTTTGGGGTACTGAATCAACAGCCGGCGCTGCGCGCGCTCCATGAACACGATGAAGGCGATCACTGCGATCGCCATCACGATGATGACGAGGATGATGCCGGTCGACAACGCGCCCTGACGGCCAAGTTCGAGCATGCCGGCGATGGCCGATGGCAGCTCCGCCACGATCCCGGCGAAGATGATCAGCGAAATGCCGTTGCCGATCCCCCGCGAGGTCACCTGCTCGCCGAGCCACATCAGGAAGACCGTTCCGCCGGTGAGCGTGATCACGGTTGAAATGCGGAAGAACCATCCCGGGTTGGTCACCACCGACCCCGCGCCTTCGAGCCCTAGCGCGATGCCGTAGGCCTGGAAGGCAGCGAGCAGCACGGTCAGATACCGCGTGTATTGGTTGATGACCTTGCGCCCCTGCTCGCCTTCCTTTTTCAAGTTCTCGAGCGTGGGCGACACCGTCGTCATCAGCTGGATGATGATCGACGCCGAGATGTAGGGCATGATGTTCAGGGCGAAGATCGCCATCCGGTTAATGCCGCCGCCCGCGAACAAATTGAACATGCCGAGAATGCCGCCGGCCTGGGTGCGGAAAATCTGCTCCCATTGGCCCGGGTCTATGCCCGGAAGCGGGATGTAGGTGCCGAGCCTGTAGACGAGGAGCGCGCCCAGCGTAAACCAAATGCGCTTCTTCAGCTCCTCGGCCTTGGCAAGGGCCGAGAAATTCAGGTTGGCCGCGAGTTGTTCTGCCGCAGAAACCATCCACGAGGCTCCGGTTGTCGCCTAGCCGGCGTCGCCCGCCCGCCTTCTCGTCAATATAGCGTTCAGCCCCCGCCTTCGCCCGCGTCTTTTTGCTCTTTTTGGGCCAGTATTTTCACCGATCCGCCGCTCTTCTCGACGGCGGCGACCGCCGCTTTCGAGGCGCCGTGAACCTCGAACTGGAGTTTGGCCTTAAGCTCGCCGTCTCCGAGCAGCCGCACGCCGTCGCGGGCGCGGCGCAAGACCCCGGCATTGACCAGCGTCTCGACATTGACGATCGAATCCGGCGCCAGCGTGCCCTTGTCCACCGCCGCCTGGACGCGGCCGATATTCACCTCGTTGAGATCGAGCGCGAAGATATTGTTGAAGCCGCGTTTGGGCAGGCGTCGATGGAGCGGCATCTGGCCGCCTTCGAAGCCTTTGATGCTGACGCCCGCGCGCGCGGTCTGGCCCTTGCCGCCGCGGCCGCCGGTCTTGCCCTTGCCGGAACCGATCCCACGGCCGATGCGCATCCGCGCCTTGCGTGCGCCCGGCTTATCGGCGATCTCGTTTAGCTTCATTGTAGCTCTCCTTAGCCTGTCGCTCGGCAGGACGGCGACGGCTCGACGTTCGGCATGAGATTCCGGCCGCCGCCGGACCAATCCGCCGGTCACGTGCTTTTTGTTCACTTCTCCTCGATCACGCGGATCAGATGCTTCACCTTGTGGATCATGCCGCGCGTCGACGGCGTATCGGCGAGTTCGGCGACGCGTCCGATGCGATTGAGCCCGAGCCCGATCAACGTCTCCCGCTGATCGTGGCGCCGGCGCATCGGGCTGCCGGTCTGTTCGACCTTGATCGTCTTTGCAGCTTCCTTGGCCATCGTCGATCTCCGTTCGCGCGCCCGGCCGCTTATTCGCTTGCCGCCGGCTCGGCGTCGCCCTCGCGGCGGCGTGCTTGCAGCGCGGACACCTTGATGCTCCGCCGTGCCGCGACCGCGCGCGGCGAATCCTGTCGCTTGAGCGCCGCAAAAGTCGCGCGCACCATGTTGTAGGGATTGGAGGAGCCGATCGACTTCGCCACGATGTCCTGCATGCCGAGCGTCTCGAACACGGCGCGCATCGGGCCGCCGGCGATGATGCCGGTGCCGGGCGGCGCCGCGCGCAGGAATACCCTTCCGGCGCCATGACGGCCGAGCACATCGTGATGGAGCGTGCGTCCCTCGCGCAGCGGAACGCGGATCATGCTGCGCTTGGCGGCGTCGGTCGCCTTGCGGATCGCTTCCGGCACCTCGCGCGCCTTGCCGTGGCCGAAGCCGACCCGGCCCTTCTGGTCGCCGACCACGACCAGCGCCGCGAAGCCGAATCTGCGGCCGCCCTTCACCACTTTGGCGACGCGGTTGATGTGCACGAGCTTGTCGGTAAACTCGCTGTCGCGCTCTTCCCGCTCGCGTTCACGTTCACGTGCCATTGGTCGTCCGTCTCCGTTCGGGCGCCTGCCCGCATCGTCCTAAAAACTCAGCCCGCCTTCGCGCGCCGCATCGGCAAGCGCTTTGACCCGGCCGTGATAGCGATAGCCGCCGCGATCGAACGCAACGTCCTTGACGCCGTTCTTCACCGCGCGCTCGGCAAGAAGCTTGCCGACCGCCTTTGCCGCGCCGATATCGGCTCCCGTCTTGAGAGCAGCGCGCAAGTCCTTCTCCAGCGAAGAAGCTGCGGCCACCGTCGCGCCTTTGCGATCGTCGATCACCTGCGCATAGATATGTTTGGAGGAGCGGAACACCGACAGCCGCAGCCGATCTCCCGCGACCGCTTTGACGGCGCGCCGAATGCGCTTCCTGCGCCGCTCCGTCTTGATGGCCTGCCTCGACATCCTGCGCTCCGTTATTTCTTCTTGCCTTCCTTGCGGAAGATGTATTCGCCGACGTATTTCACGCCCTTGCCCTTGTAGGGCTCGGGCCGGCGAAACCCGCGGATCTCCGCCGCCACCTGCCCGACTTTCTGCTTGTCGTTGCCGGTGATGACGATCTCGGTCGGCCGCGGTGTGGCGATCGCGATCCCCTCCGGGATCGGGTAGACGACGTCGTGGCTGTAACCGAGCGATAGCTGCAGGTTCTTGCCCTGCACCGCGGCGCGATAGCCGACGCCGGTGATCTCCAGCTTCTCTTCGAATCCCTTGGTGACGCCGATCATGAGATTGGCGACGCGCGTGCGCGACGTGCCCCACATGGCGCGGGAACGCAGCGTTTCCTCCCGCGGCTCAATCTTGATCGAGGCCTTGTCCATTTTGATGATCACGTCGTCCGGCAACGTGAGCTGCCGGGCCCCTTTCGGCCCCTTCACGTTGACCGTCTGGCCCTGGACCGTCGCCGTGACCCCGGAGGGGACGGCCACCGCTTTCTTGCCGATACGCGACATACGGATGTCCCCTAGAACACGGTCATGAGAATTTCGCCGCCGACATTGGCGTCGCGCGCGGCGTGGTCGGCCATCACCCCCTTGGGCGTGGAGACGATGGCGACGCCGAGCCCGTTGTTCACGCGCGGCAGCGCCCTGACCGAGGCATAGACCCGCCGCCCCGGCTTCGACACCCGCGCGATCTCCCGGATCACCGGCTCGCCGTCGAAGTATTTCAATTCGATCTCGAATTCTTTGCGCCCGTCCGCGTGCTCGACAGTGGCGTAGTCGCGGATATAGCCCTCGCTCTTCAACACATCGAGCACGCGCGCGCGCAGGCTCGAACCCGGCGTGGAGACTTTCGACTTCGCGCGCAGCTGCGCATTGCGGATGCGCGTGATCATGTCGCCGATCGGATCGTTCATGGCTGCGCGACCCTCACCAGCTCGACTTCAGGAGTCCGGGAATGAGGCCTTTGGAGCCCAGTTCCCGAAGCGCGATGCGGCTCATCTTCAGCTTGCGATAATAGGCGCGCGGACGTCCGGTGACCTCGCAGCGGTTGCGGATGCGCGTCGCCGACCCGTTGCGCGGCAGCGCCGCGAGCTTGAGCGTGGCGGCGAAGCGTTCCTCCATCGGCTTCGAGCGGTCGCGCGCGATCGCCTTCAGCCGCGACCGGTGCGCCGCGAATTGCTTGGCGAGCTTGCGCCGGCGTTCGTTCTTTTCCATTGAGCTTTTTTTCGCCATTCGATGCTCCTAACTCCGCGTTTGAGACGATCGCCGCCGCCTCACTGCCGGAACGGGAAATTGAAAGCCGTAAGCAGCGCGCGCCCTTCCTCGTTGGTGCGCGCCGTCGTGCAGACGGTGATGTCCATGCCCCAGATCTCCGCCGCCTTGTCGTAGTCGATCTCGGGGAAGATGATGTGCTCCTTGACGCCCAGAGTGTAATTGCCGCGTCCGTCGAAGCTCTTCGGATTCAACCCGCGGAAGTCGCGCACGCGCGGCAGCGCGATGTTGATCAGCCGATCAATGAATTCGTACATGCGCGATTTGCGCAGCGTCACCTTGCACCCGATCGCCTGGCCTTCGCGCACCTTGAACGTCGCAATCGACTTGCGCGCCGCGGTGATCACCGCTTTCTGGCCCGCGATGAGGGCGAGATCGACCGCCGCCTGCTCCACCTTCTTGCGGTCGGCGGTGCCTTCGCCGATGCCCATATTGATCACGATCTTTTCCAGCCGCGGCACCTCAAGCGGATTCTGGTATTTGAACTGCTCGGTGAGCTTCTTCTTGATGACGTTGTCGTACTGAACCTTCAGGCGCGCGGGCGTGCGCGGCTCCTCGACCGCCGGCTTGGCGGGCGCTCCCTTCTCGCCCTTCGCAGCCGGAGCGCCTTTCTCCGGCTTGGCCGTCTTTTCGCCCTTCTCGGGCTTGCCGCCCTTGGCCGCCTCCGCCTTGGGGGCCGTCTTCGCAGGCTTCTCCGCCCCGGGGGCGGCGCTGGCTGCGGCCTTTTCCGCCTTCGCGGACTTTGCGGCCTGGTCAGGCTTCGGCGCTTTGTCGGGCTTCTTGCCCTCGGTTTTCTTGTCGTCGCTCTCAGCCATTGATCTCGGCTCCCGAACGCTTGGCGATCCGCACCTTGCGGCCGTCCGCCTCGATCCTGAATCCGACCCGCGTCGGCTTGCCGGATTTCGGATCGGCGATTGCGATATTGGACAGGTGGATGGGCGCCTCTTTGGAGATGATGCCGCCCTCCTGGCCCGCCGTCTGCTTCTGATGGCGCTTGACCATGTTGACCCCGCGCACGACGGCGCGGTTTTCGCCCGGACGCACCTCGATGACTTCGCCGGTGCGGCCCTTGTCGCGGCCGGCGAGCACGACGACCTTGTCGCCCTTGCGGATCTTCGCGGCCATCACAGCACCTCCGGGGCGAGCGAGATGATCTTCATGTGGTTCTTCGCCCGCAATTCGCGCGGCACCGGGCCGAAGATACGGGTGCCGACCGGCTCCATCTGCGGATTGATCAGCACCGCGGCGTTACGGTCGAAGCGGATGATCGAACCGTCCGGCCGGCGGATGTCCTTGGCGACCCGCACCACCACCGCCTTCATCACGTCGCCCTTCTTCACGCGCCCGCGCGGAATCGCCTCCTTCACGGCCACGACGATGACGTCGCCGATCGTCGCGTATTTGCGCTTCGACCCGCCCAGCACCTTGATGCACATGACGCGGCGCGCGCCGGAATTGTCCGCCACGTCGAGATTGGTCTGCATCTGGATCATGCGAGGCCTCGTGTCCTTCTTGTTCCGGCGGCGCCGGTCACTTCGCCTTCTTGATGCCTTCGGTCACGGCCCAGCGCTTGAGCTTGGAGATCGGCCGATGCTCGGTGATCCACACGATGTCTCCCACCGAGAATTCGTTCTTTTCATCATGCGCGTGGTACTTCTTCGACCGCCGCACCGTCTTTTTCATCATCGGATGGGTGAAGCGGCGCTCGACCCGCACGACAACCGTTTTGTCCTGCTTGTCGCTCACCACGATTCCCTGGAGCGTACGCTTCGGCATCCTCGATCCCCTGAACCTAACTCTTCGCGCCGGCGCGCTTCTGCTGCGCCACTGTCCTGATCCGCGCGATGTCGCGCCGCACCTGCCGCACGCGCGCGGTGTTCTCGAGCTGACCCGTCGCTTTCTGGAAGCGCAGGTTGAACTGCTCCTTCTTGAGCTTCAAAAGCTCGTCGTCGAGCTGGTCGACGGTCATGGTGCGCAGGTCGGCGGCGTTCGGCATGGCGCAGTCCTTACTCGACGATGCGTTCGATGAAGCGCGTCTTGATCGGAAGCTTCGCCGCCGCGAGCGTCAGCGCTTCGCGCGCGACCTGGCTGGTGACGCCGTCCACCTCGAACAGAATGCGGCCCGGCTTGACCCGCGCCACCCAGTATTCCGGCGCGCCCTTGCCCGAACCCATGCGCACTTCCAGCGGCTTCTTCGAGATCGGCACATCCGGATAAATCCGAATCCATACCCGCCCGGCGCGCTTCATGTGGCGCGTCATCGCCCGCCGCGCCGCCTCGATCTGACGGGCGGTGATGCGTTCCGGCGCCATCGCCTTGAGCCCGAATTGACCGAAGGCGAGCGTGGTCGCGCTCGAGGCGACGCCGCGAATGCGGCCCTTGTGCGCCTTGCGGTATTTGGTGCGCATCGGTTGGAGCATGGGTCGACGCCTCTTTCGGTCCTCGTCTCGTCTGCGCGGTCACGCCATATCGCGCCGCGGCCGGCCGCTATCGCTTTCCGCCGCCCGCTTGTCTTGCGCCATCGGATCGTGCTCGAGCACTTCGCCCTTGAAGATCCACACCTTGACGCCGCAGGTGCCATAGGTGGTGAAGGCGGTGGCGACCCCGAAATCGACGTCGGCGCGCAGCGTATGCAGCGGCACGCGGCCCTCGCGGTACCATTCCATGCGCGCGATTTCCGCGCCGCCGAGACGGCCCGAGCAATTGATGCGAATGCCCTCGGCGCCAAGCCGCATCGCCGACTGCACCGCGCGCTTCATGGCGCGGCGGAACGCCACCCGCCGCTCAAGCTGCTGCGCGATCGACTCGGCGACCAGTTGCGCGTCGAGCTCGGGCTTGCGGATCTCGATGATGTTGAGCACGACGTCGGAATCGGTGAGCTGAGCGACCTTGCGGCGCAGCTTCTCGATATCGGCGCCCTTCTTGCCGATCACCACGCCCGGCCGCGCCGAGTGGATCGTCACCCGGCACTTCTTGTGCGGGCGCTCGATCACGATCTTCGACACCGCCGCCTGCTTGAGCTGCTTCATCAGCTGTTCGCGGATGGCCATGTCCTCGTGCATCAGCTTGCCGTATTCGTTCTTGCCGGCGTACCAGCGCGAATCCCACGTGCGATTGATGCCGAGCCGCAGGCCGACCGGACTGACCTTCTGACCCATCGGTGCTCCTTGCCTAACTTTGCGTCTCGACCTGACGCACGACGATCGTCAGATGCGAAAACGGTTTCATAATGCGACCCGCGCGCCCGCGGCCGCGCGGAACGAAGCGTTTGATCACCAGCGACTTGCCGACATGGGCCTGCGCGACGATCAGGTCGTCGATGTCGAGGTCGTGATTGTTCTCGGCGTTGGCGATCGCCGACTGCAGGCACTTCTGCACGTCGCGCGCGATGCGTTTGCGCGAGAATTCAAGATCGGCGAGCGCAGCCTGCACCTTCTTGCCGCGGATCATCTGCGCGACGAGATTGAGCTTCTGCGGCGAGACGCGCAAAGTGCGCGCCACCGCCTTGGCTTCGTTTTCCGCAAGCTTGCGCGGACGCGACGGCTTGCTCATGGTCCGATCTCCCGCCTCACGCGCCTGCCGACGGCGCGCGCTTGGCTTTCTTGTCCCCGGAATGGCCGTGGAAGGTGCGGGTCGGCGCGAACTCGCCGAACTTGTGGCCGACCATTTCCTCGGTCACCAGCACCGGGATGTGCTTGTGTCCGTTGTGGACGCCGAACGTGAGCCCGACGAATTGCGGCAGAATCGTCGAGCGCCGGCTCCAGATCTTGATGACGTCGTGCCGTCCGGACCCGCGCGCGGCGTCCGCCTTCTTGAGCAGATAGCCGTCGACGAACGGCCCCTTCCATACCGAACGCGCCATTGCGTGCCTTCCTACTTCTTCTTCCGCGCGTGGCGGCTGGAGACGATGAATTTCGTGGTCATCTTGTTCTTGCGCGTCTTCTTTCCCTTGGTCGGGAACCCCCACGGCGTCACCGGATGGCGGCCGCCCGAGGAGCGGCCCTCGCCGCCGCCATGCGGGTGATCGACCGGGTTCATTGCGACGCCGCGGTTGTGCGGCCTGCGGCCCAGCCAGCGCGTGCGCCCGGCCTTGCCGATCGAGATATTCATGTGATCGGGGTTCGACACCGCGCCGACGGTTCCCATGCACTGCCCATGCACGAGCCGCTGCTCGGTCGAGTTCATGCGCAGAATGACGTAGTCGCGGTCACGCCCGACGATTTGCGCATAGGTCCCCGCCGAGCGCGCAAGCTGACCGCCTTTTCCGATCTTCAGCTCGACATTGTGCACGATCGTTCCGATCGGCATGTTGGCGAGCGGCATCGCATTGCCCGGCTTCACGTCCACATGATCGCCGGAAACGACGGTATCGCCCACCGCGAGGCGCTGCGGCGCCAGGATATAGGCGAGCTCCCCGTCAGCGTACTTGATCAAGGCGATGAAGGCGGTGCGGTTCGGATCGTATTCGATGCGTTCGACCTGCGCCGGCTGATCGAACTTGCGGCGCTTGAAATCGACCGTGCGCAGCGCCCGCTTGTGGCCGCCGCCGCGGAAGCGCACCGTGGTGCGGCCGGCATTGTTGCGCCCGCCCGATGCGCCTTTGCCTTCGGTCAGCGCCTTGACCGGCTTGCCTTGATAGAGGCCCGAGCGATCGACCAGGACAAGCTGACGCTGGCCCGGGGTGGTCGGCTTGAATGTCTTGAGCGCCATGGCCGTTTCCTTACAGTCCCGTCGCCACGTCGATGCGGTGGCCCTCTTCGAGGGTCACGAAGGCCTTCTTCACGTCCGACAATTGTCCACGCTTGCCGCGGAAACGCCGGACCTTGCCCTTGCGGATCAGCGTGTTGACCGACTTGACCTTGACGTCGAACAGCTTCTCCACCGCCTCTTTGATCTGCGGCTTGGTGGCGTCGCCGCGCACCTTGAACAGCACCTTATTGTACTCGGACGCGTTGGTCGCCTTCTCGGTGATCACCGGACCAAGGATGACGTCATAATGGCGCGGATCGGTGGTCGTCATTTGAACCGCGCCTCCAACGCATCGAGCGCGGCTTTGGTGAGGACGAGCTTCGTCCGCCGCAAGATGTCGTAAACGTTGAGGCCCTGCACCGGCAGCACGTCGATATTCGGGATGTTGCGCGCCGCAAGGCTGAAGATCGGATCAGGCTCGGCGCCGTCGATGATCAGCGCATTGTCGAGCCCAAGCTGGGCGAAGCGGCTCTTCAGCGCTTTGGTCTTGCCCTCGGCGAGCGCGGCCTTGTCGAGCACGATCACGCCGCCGTCCTGCGCCTTGGCCGAAAGCGCATGCTTGAGCGCGAGCGCGCGCACCTTTTTCGGCAGGTCGATCGCATGGCTGCGCACCAGCGGTCCGAACGAGCGTCCGCCGCCGCGAAACAAATTGGCGCGCGCCGAGCCGTGGCGGGCGCCGCCGGTGCCCTTCTGCCGGTGAATCTTTTTGCCGGTGCGGGCGATCTCGGCGCGGTTCTTCACCGCATGCGTGCCGCGCTGGCGACGCGACAGCTGCCAGACGACGCAGCGCTGGATGATGTCGGGACGCGGCGTGAGGCCGAAAATCGCCTCCGGAAGCTCGACTGCGCCGGCCTCCGTGCCGTCAAGCGTGGTCATTGTCACTTGCATGTCACGCCCCCTCCGGCGCCGGTTTCGCCGGCGTCTCAGACGCAGCGGGAGTCTCGGTCGGCGTAGCGGCCGAAGCGTCGCTCGGCGCGGCCTGAGCCGTGCTGTCGGGCGTGGGCTGATCTTCGCCGGCCGAAGGCTTCGCCGCGGCATTCTTCGCCGTGGCCTCGGCGTCAGCCTCGGGGGCCTCGGCGTCGGCCTCGTCTGCGGCCATGCGGAACTTGCCCGGCTGCGGCGCATCTTTCGGCAGCGACTTCTTCACGGCGTCGCGCACGGTGATCCAGCCGCCTTTGGCGCCTGGCACTGCGCCTTCCACCAGAATGAGACCGCGCTCGGCGTCGGTCTGCACCACTTTAAGATTGAGCGTCGTCACCCGCTCGACGCCGAGATGGCCCGCCATCTTCTTGTTCTTGAAGGTCTTGCCCGGGTCCTGCCGGCCGCCGGTCGAGCCATGCGAGCGATGCGAGATCGACACGCCATGCGAGGCGCGCAGGCCGCCGAAATTCCAGCGTTTCATCGGTCCGGCAAAACCCTTGCCGATCGAGGTACCGGTCACGTCGACGAACTGGCCAACGACGAAATGATCGGCCGTGATCTCGGCGCCGACCGGGATCAGCGCCTTCTCGTCGACGCGGAATTCGGCCATCTTGCGCTTCGGCTCGACCTTGGCGACGGCGAAGTGGCCGCGTTCGGCGCGCGGCACGTTCTTCACCTTGCGCATTCCCGCGCCGAGCTGCAGCGCGACATAGCCGTTCTTGTCCTTGGCGCGATGAGCGACGACCTGGCAGTTCGCAAGTTTCAGCACCGTGACGGGCACGTGTTCGCCGCCATCGGTGAAGATGCGCGTCATCCCGACTTTCTGTGCGATCACTCCGGAACGCATCGGTTCTCGTCCTTCTCTCCGCGTGAGCGGCCCCGTCTCAGAGCTTGATCTCGACATCGACGCCGGCGGCGAGATCGAGCTTCATCAGCGCGTCTACGGTCTGCGGCGTCGGATCGACGATATCGAGCAGTCGCTTGTGCGTGCGCATCTCGAACTGCTCGCGGCTCTTCTTGTCGATGTGGGGAGAGCGATTGACGGTGAACTTCTCGATCTTGGTCGGCAGCGGAATCGGTCCGCGCACCTGCGCGCCGGTGCGCTTCGCCGTCGCCACGATCTCGCGCGTCGAGGCGTCGAGAATGCGGTGATCGAACGCCTTGAGGCGAATCCTGATGTTCTGGCCGTTCATTGCTCTTCTCTCTCGTCTCTTCTCCCTCTCCCGCTTGCGGCCGGGAGAGGGTCGCTTGCGAGGGGCGGTTCTTGATCGAACTCAGCCCCAAGCCGAACCGCTGCTGCGGTCAGCCTCTCCCCACGCGCGGGGAGAGGCGAACGTTTACTCTATGATGCTCGCCACCACGCCGGCGCCGACGGTGCGGCCGCCCTCGCGAATGGCGAAGCGCAGCTTCTCCTCCATCGCGATCGGCACGATCAACTCGACCGTCATTGCGATGTTATCGCCCGGCATCACCATCTCGGTGCCTTCCGGCAGGTGCACGACGCCGGTCACGTCAGTGGTGCGGAAGTAGAACTGCGGCCGATAATTGGTGAAGAACGGCGTGTGCCGGCCCCCCTCTTCCTTGGTGAGGATATAGGCCTCCGCCTTGAACTTGGTGTGCGGCTTGACCGAGCCCGGCTTGCACAGGACCTGGCCGCGCTCGACCTCCTCGCGCTTGGTGCCGCGCAGCAGGCAGCCGACATTGTCGCCCGCCTCGCCCTGGTCGAGCAGCTTGCGGAACATCTCCACGCCGGTGACCACGGTCTTCTGGGTCGGCTTGAGGCCGACGATCTCGACTTCATCGCCCACCTTGACGATGCCGCGCTCGATACGCCCGGTCACCACGGTGCCGCGTCCGGAGATCGAGAACACGTCTTCCACCGGCATCAGGAACGGCTGATCCTTGGGCCGATCCGGCTGCGGAATATAGTCGTCGACCGCCTTCATCAGCTCCAGGATCGATTCCTTGCCGAGCTTGTCGTCCTTGCCTTCGAGCGCGAGCAGGGCCGAGCCCTTCACCACCGGAATTTTGTCGCCAGGGAAGTTGTACTTCGACAACAACTCGCGAACTTCCAGCTCGACAAGCTCCAGCAGCTCGGGATCGTCGACCATGTCGACTTTGTTCATGTAGACGACGAGCGCCGGCACGCCGACTTGGCGCGCCAGCAGAATGTGCTCGCGCGTCTGCGGCATGGGACCGTCGGCGGCGGACACCACCAGGATCGCGCCGTCCATCTGCGCCGCGCCGGTGATCATGTTCTTCACGTAGTCGGCATGGCCGGGACAATCGACATGCGCGTAGTGGCGCTTGTCGGTCTGATACTCGACGTGGGCGGTGGAGATGGTGATGCCGCGCGCCTTCTCTTCCGGCGCCTTGTCGATCTGGTCATAGGCCGTGAACGTCGCGCCGCCCGTCTCCGCCAATATCTTAGTGATCGCCGCCGTCAGCGTCGTCTTGCCGTGATCGACATGCCCAATCGTGCCGATGTTGCAGTGAGGCTTTGTTCTTGCAAACTTCTCTTTGGCCATCGGGGCTCTCCGTTGCCGTTACACTCCCGCGCGCCGGTCAGGCGAATTTCGCCTGGACCTCCTGCGCCACGTTCTGCGGAACCTGCTCGTAGTGATCGAACTGCATGGTGAAAGTGGCGCGCCCTTGCGTCATCGAGCGCAACACGTTGACGTAACCGAACATGTTGGCGAGGGGCACCATCGCGTTGACGACGTTGGCGTTGCCGCGCATGTCCTGGCCCTGAATATGGCCGCGGCGCGAATTGAGATCGCCGATCACCGAACCGGTGTAGTCTTCCGGCGTCACCACCTCGACCCGCATGATCGGCTCGAGCAGCACCGAGCCGCCCTTCTGCAGCCCCTCGCGCAGTGCCGCGCGCGAGGCGATTTCGAAGGCGAGCGCCGAGGAGTCGACGTCGTGATACTTGCCGTCGACGAGCGATACTTTGAGGTCGACGACGGGGAAGCCGGCGAGCACGCCGGAGGTGAGCACCGAGCTCAATCCCTTTTCGACGCCCGGGATGTATTCCTTCGGCACGTTGCCGCCGATCACCTTGTTTTCGAACTCGTAGCCGGTCCCCGGCTCCTTCGGTTCGACCACGATCTTGACGCCGGCAAATTGGCCGGAGCCGCCGGTCTGCTTCTTGTGCACATAGTCGATCGTGACCGGCTTGGTGATCTTCTCCCGGTAGGCCACTTGCGGCTGTCCGATATTGGCGTCGACCTTGTAGCTGCGCTTGAGGATGTCGACCTTGATGTCGAGATGCAGTTCGCCCATGCCCTTCAAGATGGTCTGGCCGGACTCCGGATCAGTCGAGACGCGGAATGACGGGTCCTCGGCGGCGAGCTTCGCCAGCGCCACGCCGAGCTTTTCCTGGTCGGCCTTCGACTTCGGCTCGATCGCGATCTCGATGACGGGGTCGGGAAACTCCATCTTTTCGAGAATGACCTGCTTCTGCGGATCGCACAGCGTGTCGCCGGTGCGCGCCTCCTTCAGCCCGGCGAGCGCGACGATGTCGCCCGCATAGGCCTCCTTGATGTCCTCGCGATTATTGGCGTGCATCAGTAGCATGCGGCCAATGCGCTCCTTGCGGTCGCGCGTCGAGTTGATGACGCCGCTGCCGCTCACCAGCGTGCCGGAATAGATGCGGCAGAACGTGATTGTGCCGACGAACGGGTCGTCCATGATCTTAAAGGCGAGCATGGCGAGCGGCTCCTTGTCGGAGGGATTGCGCACCACCTCGTTGCCTTTGGCGTCGATGCCCTTGATCGGCGGCACCTCGATCGGCGAAGGAAGATAGTCGACCACGGCGTCGAGCAACGGCTGCACGCCCTTGTTCTTGAAAGCCGAGCCGCACAGGACCGGATAGAACGCGCCGGTGACCACCGCCTTGCGGATCAGCCGCTTCAGCGTCGCCTCGTCCGGCTCGTGCCCTTCGAGGTAAGCGGTCATCGCCTCGTCGTCGAGCTCGACCGCCGCTTCGATCATGTGCTCGCGATATTCCTTCGCTTGGTCGAGCAGATCGGCGGGAATCTCGACGTCATGGTACTTGGCGCCAAGCGTCTCCTCGTCCCACACGATGCCGACCATGCGGATGAGATCGACCACGCCCTTGAAGGCGCTTTCCGCGCCGATCGGCAATTGCAGCGCCACCGGCTTCGCCCCGAGCCTGGCCTTGATGTCGTCGAGGCACTTGAAGAAATCCGCGCCGATCTTGTCCATCTTGTTGCAAAAGACGATGCGCGGCACTTTGTACTTGTCGCCCTGGCGCCATACGGTTTCGGTCTGCGGCTCGACGCCCTGGTTCGAGTCGAGCACGCATACCGCGCCGTCGAGCACGCGCAGCGAACGCTCCACCTCGATGGTGAAGTCGACATGGCCGGGCGTGTCGATGATGTTGAGGCGTTTGTTCTTCCAGAAGGCCGTGGTCGCGGCGGAGGTGATGGTGATGCCGCGCTCCTGCTCCTGCTCCATCCAGTCCATGGTGGCCGCGCCCTCATGGACCTCGCCGATCTTATGGCTCTTGCCGGTGTAATAGAGAATCCGCTCGGTCGTCGTCGTCTTCCCGGCATCGATGTGGGCCATGATGCCGAAGTTGCGGTAGTCCTCGATCGGGTTCGTACGGGGCATGGGGTCGTCCTCGAATGAAGTGGCGGCCGCGATCGAACTACCAGCGGTAATGCGAGAAGGCGCGGTTGGCTTCCGCCATCCGATGTGTGTCTTCGCGCTTCTTGACAGCGTTTCCACGATTGTTGGAGGCGTCCAACAGCTCGCCAGAGAGCCGCTCGGTCATCGTCTTTTCGTTGCGGTCGCGCGCCGCGGAAATGAGCCAGCGGATGCCCAGCGCCTGGCGACGGTCCGAACGCACCTCGACCGGAACCTGATAGGTCGCGCCGCCGACGCGCCGCGACCGCACCTCGATCGACGGCATGACGTTGTCGAGCGCCTGCTGGAACACGCCGAGCGGACTCTGCTTGGTCTTGCCCTCGATGATGTCGAAGGCGCCATAGACGATCTGCTCGGCCACCGACTTCTTGCCGGCGTGCATGACCGAGTTCATGAATTTGGTGACCACCACGTTCCCGAATTTCGGGTCCGGCTGGATCTCGCGCTTCTCGGCGCGGTGACGGCGGGACATCGGCTCTCGCTCCGCTCAGGTCATTTCGGACGTTTGGCGCCGTATTTCGACCGGCGCTGCTTGCGGTTCTTGACGCCTTGCGTGTCAAGCACGCCGCGCAGGATATGATAGCGAACCCCCGGCAGGTCTTTGACGCGGCCGCCGCGGATCATGACGACCGAGTGCTCCTGCAGATTATGCCCCTCGCCGGGAATATAGCCGATCACTTCGAAGCCATTGGTGAGCCGCACCTTGGCGACCTTGCGCAGCGCGGAATTGGGCTTCTTCGGCGTCGTCGTATAGACGCGCGTGCACACCCCGCGCTTTTGCGGGCTTTGCTGCAGGGCCGGCACCTTCTTGCGCGCCCGTTGGGGGACCCGCGGATTACGGATCAGCTGGTTGATCGTCGGCATCGTCGAAGCCTTCACCACCTCGTGAGGGGCGGCAAAGCCCCGCATCATCGTCTCGGGCGAACGCCCGACATTAATCTCATCGTCCCGGGGCGTGTGGGCCCCACTTGGTTTCGACCGCCCGCTCCGACGCGAAAAAAGGATATCGCGCCATCCGCATCTTTTTGCGGAAAAGCGCTCATCCTTTCACACAGAGGATCGCGAACGCCCAACCGCGCCGCGATCATGCACCCGCGTCTGACACTGGCTGTCACGGCAGCGTTTGAGCTTCATTGATCGAGGCGCCGGGACGCGCCCTCCGACTAAGGAAAACTCACCGCCTGCCAAAAAAGTGCGCGGTTTGTACCGGCGGGCCAAACCGAAGTCAAGCCTACGAACCGCCATATAGTGCGGCGCACCCGGTTTCGCCAGCGCTGCGCGCTACCGGTCAAACCCGATCACCGCGCCCTCGTGCCCGCGCAGATCGATGCTCTTGTTCACCGCCTCCCCGTCCCGGTCGCCCGTGGAGGAAACGAGGAGGCGTCCCTTCATGTTCTCGTCCGTCAGCTCGAGCGCGACCGGGTCGCCGCCGAGATTGAGGGCGACCAGGATGCGCTCGCCTTCGTGCGCACGGATGTACACGAGCAAGTCGCCGCTGGCGGCGACCGGATGATAACTCCCGTGGGTGAGCGCCGGGCGGGACCGCCGCAGCGCGGTCAGCCGGCGGTAGAGATTGAGGAGCGAGGTGGCGTCGGCGAGCTGGTTCTCGACGTTCTCGTGGCGCCAATCGGCGGCGAGCGGAAGCCAAGGCTCGACCGTTGAGAATCCGGCGTGGGGGCTTGCGTCCCACTGCATCGGCGTGCGGCAGCCGTCGCGGCCCATGCCGATCCCGGGCACATTCTTTTCGAACGAGTCCTGCACCCGGTCCGGGGGGATCGGCGTCTGCTCCATGCCGATTTCCTCACCGTAGTAGATCGTCGGGGTGCCCCGCAGAGTGAGCAGCAGCATCGCCGCGACCCCCGCCTGCTCGCGTCCGATCCGGCTCGCGACGCGCGGCCGGTCATGGTTGCCGAGCACCCAGTTGGGCCACCCGCCATCGGGCAGCGCCGCCTCGTATTCGTCGATCAGCCGGGCGATGCGGCGGGCATGCCACTGTTCCTCGAGCAACGCAAAATTGAATGGCAGATGCGTTCCGCTCAGATCGCGACCGTAATAGGCGACGAGCCGCTCGATCGGCAGATAGATTTCGCCGATGAGCACCCGCGCATCGAACTCGTCCACCACCCGCCGCATCTCGGAGATCACGTCATGCACCTCCGGACGATCGGCGGTGTAGAGCGGGATGAGCCGTCGGTGCGGCGGCTGGTCCGGACGGTAATCGGGGTTGGGCGGGTTGTCGCGAAACTGGTCGTCCTTGATGAGGTGCCAGATCACGTCGACGCGAAAGCCATCGACCCCGCGCCTGAGCCAGAACTGCATCACGTCGGCCATCGCGGCGCGCACGGACGGATTGCGCCAGTTGAGGTCGGGCTGCTCCTTCAAGAAGGCGTGGTAGTAATACTGGCCCGTCGGCGCATCGTATTCCCACCCGCAGCCGCCGAAATGGGAGAGCCAATTGTTGGGCGGCCCGCCGTCCGCGGCCGGATCGCGCCAGATATACCAGTCACGTTTCGCATTATCGCGCGATGCGCGGCTCTCGACGAACCAGGGATGCCGGTCCGAGGTGTGGTTGGGAACGAGATCGAGCAGAAGCTTGAGGCCGCGCGCATGGGCGGCCTCGATCAGCGCGTCGAGGTCGGCCAAGTCGCCGAACAGCGGATCGATGTCGACATAGTTGGAGATGTCGTAGCCGAAATCCGCCATTGGCGAGGGAAAGATCGGCGACAGCCACACCGCGTCGACGCCCAGGTCGCACAGATAGGGCAGCCGCTGCAGAACCCCGCGCAGGTCGCCGACGCCGTCGCCGTTCGAGTCCTGGAACGAGCGCGGATAGATTTGGTAAAGCACGCCCCACTGCCACCAGTGTCCCTCGGCCATCGCAGCCCCATACTTTCTGCGCGCGGCGGTCGCGCTAACCGCCCGGCGGACCTCAGAAATAAGTTCAGGTGAGAACGCGTCCCCGCGATGCTGGTTCCGCCGCCATGGCAAAACAGCTCGCCTACGCGCCGGAAATCGAAGGGCCGCCACCAGGCGGCCCCTCGCCAGATCGTCGCAACAATGCGTGCGCCGCCGCGCGGTCACTCCGCGGCCGGCAATGCCGTCGGCTGTTCGGCGGCTTTCGCCGCCTGTTCCTTCTCGCGCTCATCGAGAATGAGCGCATCGCGCTTGCCCGCGACCTCGCGCAGCACGTTCATCATCGCGCCGGTGCCGGCCGGGATCAGACGGCCGACGATGACGTTCTCCTTGAGACCGTCGAGCGTGTCCACCTTGCCGTTGACCGCCGCCTCGGTGAGGACGCGGGTGGTCTCCTGGAACGACGCCGCCGAGATGAAGGAGCGGGTCTGCAGCGACGCCTTGGTGATGCCGAGCAGAACGGGATGGGCTTTCGCCTCCTTCTTGCCGGCGTCGTGTGCGCGCGCGTTCACCTCGTCGAACTCGATCCGATCGACGTGCTCGCCTTGGATCAGCTCGGTTTCCCCCGGGTCGTCCACCTCGACCTTCTGCAGCATCTGGCGGACGATCACCTCGATGTGCTTGTCGTTGATGTTGACGCCCTGCAGGCGGTAGACCTCCTGAATCTCGTTGACGAGATAGGCGGCCAGGTCCTCCACGCCCTTGACCGCCAGGATGTCGTGCGGCGCCGGGTTGCCTTCGACGATGTAGTCGCCTTTCTCGATCGGGTCGCCATCCTGCAGATGGATGTGCTTGCCCTTCGGGATCAGATATTCGCGCGGCTCCGCATCCTTGTCGGTCGGCTCGATGGTGAGGCGCCGCTTGTTCTTGTAATCGCGGCCGAAGCGAATGATCCCCGACTCCTCGGCGATGACCGCCGCCTCTTTGGGCCGCCGCGCTTCGAACAATTCGGCGACGCGCGGCAGACCGCCGGTGATGTCGCGCGTCTTGGCGCTTTCGCTCGGCATACGGGCGATGACGTCGCCCGCCTTCACCATGCTGCCGGGATCGACCGACAGAATCGCCTCGACAGCGAGCTGGTAGCGCGCCTCGCCGCCGCGCGCGAGCTTGAGCACCTTGCCGTCCTTGCCGTCCTTGCCCTTAATCACGATGGCCGGCCGCAGGTCCTGCTGCCCCCGTCCGGAGCCGGTGCGCCAGTCGATCACCACGCGCTTGGCGATGCCGGTCGATTCATCGAGCGTCTCCGACATCGACTGGCCTTCCACCAGGTCCTCGAAATCGACCACGCCCTCGGCCTCGGTGAGGATTGGCCGGGTGTAGGGGTCCCACTCGGCGATGCGTTGGCCGCGCGCGATCTTGTCGCCCTCGTCGACCTTGAGACGCGAGCCAAACTGAATCTTATGGACCGCGCGTTCGGTGCCGTCCTGGTCGACCACGACGACCGACATGTTGCGGGCCATGGCGATGAGTTCGCCGTCCGAGTTGCGCACGACATTGCGATTGTTGATGCGGATCGTGCCGTCGAAGTTCGACTCGATGAACGACTGCTCGGAGATCTGCGCCGCCCCGCCGATATGGAACGTACGCATGGTGAGCTGCGTCCCCGGCTCGCCGATCGATTGCGCGGCGATGACGCCGACCGCTTCGCCCATGTTCACCGGCGTGCCGCGCGCGAGATCGCGGCCGTAGCACGCACCGCACACGCCATTGGTGGTCTCGCAGGTGAGCACCGAGCGGATGCGCACCTCCTGCACCCCGCCCTTGACGATGGCGTCCACGCTCGGCTCGTCGAGCAGCGTGTTGCGCGGGACGATCACCTTGTTGGACGTCGGGTCGCGCACATCTTCAGCGATGGTGCGGCCGAGAATTCGGGTCGCGAGCGAGGCCACCACCTGGCCGGCGTCGATGATGGCGCGCACCTTGATCCCGACCGAGGTGCCGCAGTCGACCTCGGTGACGATGCAGTCCTGCGCGACGTCCACCAGCCGCCGGGTGAGGTAACCGGAGTTCGCCGTCTTGAGCGCGGTGTCGGCAAGGCCTTTGCGCGCGCCGTGCGTCGAATTGAAGTATTCGAGCACGGACAGCCCTTCCTTGAAGTTGGAAATGATCGGGCTCTCGATGATCTCTCCCGACGGTTTCGCCATCAGGCCGCGCATGCCGGCGAGCTGGCGCATCTGCGCGGGCGAACCGCGCGCGCCGGAATGCGCCATCATATAGATCGAGTTGATCGGCACCTCGCGGCCGGACCTATCGTCCTTACGCACCGCCGAGATTTCTTTCATCATCGCCTCGGCGATCTCTTCGGTGCATTTCGACCAAGCGTCGACCACCTTGTTGTACTTCTCGCCCTGGGTGATGAGGCCTTCGTTGAACTGCTGCTCGAACTCCTTGGCGTCGGCGCGGGTCCGTTCCACGGTTTTCCATTTCGAGCTCGGCACCACCATGTCGTCCTTGCCGAACGAAATGCCGGCCTTGAAGGCGTGATGGAAGCCGAGCGCCATGATCCGGTCGCAGAATATCACGGTCTCCTTCTGCCCGCAGTGGCGGTAGACCGTGTCGATCATGTTGGAGATCTCGCGCTTCGTCATCAGCTTGTTGACGGTGTCGAACGAGACCTTGGGATTCCGCGGCATCACTTGGCCAAGCACCACGCGGCCGGGCGTGGTGTCGTACCAGCGGCGGATGGCTTCGCCGTTCTCGCCGACGCCTTCCCAGCGATACTTGATCTTGCTGTGAAGGGTGATGGCCTTCTGATTGAGCGCATGGTCGATATCGGCGAGATTGCCGAAGATCTTGCCCTGGCCGGGTTCGCCCTCGCTCATGATCGAGAGGTAGTAGAGCCCGAGCACGATATCCTGCGACGGCACGATGATCGGAGCGCCGTTCGCCGGATGCAGGATGTTGTTGGTCGACATCATCAGCACCCGCGCTTCGAGCTGCGACTCGAGCGAGAGCGGCACGTGCACGGCCATCTGGTCGCCGTCGAAGTCGGCGTTGAACGCCGCGCAGACGAGCGGATGCAGCTGGATCGCCTTGCCTTCGATCAGCACCGGCTCGAACGCCTGAATGCCGAGCCGATGCAGCGTCGGCGCGCGGTTCAACAGCACGGGGTGCTCGCGGATCACCTCGTCGAGGATGTCCCACACCTCGGGCTTTTCCTTCTCGACGAGCTTCTTCGCCTGCTTGACCGTGGTCGACAGGCCTTTGGCGTCGAGGCGCGAATAGATGAACGGCTTGAACAGTTCGAGCGCCATCTTCTTCGGCAGCCCGCACTGATGCAGCTTCAGCTCCGGCCCGACCACGATCACCGAGCGGCCGGAATAGTCGACCCGCTTGCCGAGCAGGTTCTGGCGGAACCGGCCCTGCTTGCCCTTGAGCATGTCGGCGAGCGACTTCAGCGGCCGCTTGTTGGCGCCGGTGATGACGCGTCCGCGCCGGCCGTTATCGAACAGCGCGTCGACCGCCTCCTGCAACATCCGCTTTTCGTTGCGAATGATGATGTCGGGCGCACGCAGCTCGATCAGCCGCTTCAGGCGATTGTTGCGGTTGATGACGCGGCGGTAGAGATCGTTGAGGTCGGAGGTCGCGAACCGGCCGCCGTCGAGCGGCACCAGCGGCCGCAGATCCGGCGGAATCACCGGTACGACGGTCAACACCATCCACTCCGGGCGGTTGCCGGAGGTAAGGAAGGCTTCGATCAGCTTAAGCCGCTTGGCGAGCTTCTTCGGCTTGAGGTCGGAGGTCGATTCGGCGATCTCCTTGCGCAAGTCGACCGCGAGCTTTTCGAGATCGAGCCCCTTGAGCATTTCGCGGATCGCTTCGGCGCCGATCATGGCGGTGAAGCTGTCGGCGCCGTACTCGTCCTGGGCCCGCAGGTACTCCTCTTCGCTCAACAGAGCGCGGTGCTGCAACGGGGTCAGGCCCGGCTCCAGCACAACGTAGTATTCAAAATAGAGAATTCGCTCGAGGTCCTTGAGCGTCATGTCGAGCAGAAGGCCGATGCGGCTCGGCAGCGACTTCAAAAACCAGATATGCGCGACCGGCGCCGCGAGCTCGATATGGCCCATGCGCTCGCGCCGCACCCGCGACAGCGTCACCTCGACGCCGCACTTCTCGCAGATGATGCCCTTGTACTTCATGCGCTTGTACTTGCCGCACAAGCACTCATAATCCTTGATCGGCCCGAAGATGCGCGCGCAGAACAGCCCGTCGCGCTCCGGCTTGAAGGTCCGGTAGTTGATCGTCTCCGGCTTCTTGATCTCGCCGTAGGACCACGACAGAATCTTTTCCGGGCTCGCGATCGAGATGCGGATCTGATCGAAAACCTGGGCCGGCACCTGCGGCCCGAAAAGATTCATGACTTCTTGATTCATTATCGTCTCCTGAGAACCGTGTCTCCCGTTGGCGCGGGAGGTCAGGGATTGCGCTCCCTGGCGGATCGCACTGCGATCGGGCCTCCCTCACCGCGGAGGGAGGCGTCAAATGGGTTAGCCGTTTACTCCGCCGCTTCTGCCGTATCGCCCGAGCCGCGTCCCTGCTTGGAGTTGTGCAAATCGACGTTGAGGCCGAGCGAGCGCATCTCCTTCACCAGCACGTTGAAGGACTCGGGAATGCCCGCCTCGAAAGTGTCGTCGCCGCGCACGATCGACTCGTACGCCTTGGTGCGGCCGGCGACGTCGTCGGACTTTACCGTCAACATCTCTTGCAAGGTGTATGCCGCGCCATAGGCTTCGAGCGCCCACACCTCCATTTCGCCGAACCGCTGGCCGCCGAACTGCGCCTTGCCGCCGAGCGGCTGCTGCGTCACGAGGCTGTACGGACCGATCGAACGGGCATGGATCTTGTCGTCGACGAGGTGATGCAGCTTGAGCATGTAGATGTAGCCGACCGTCACCTTGCGATCGAACTCCTCGCCGGTGCGCCCGTCGTACAGGGTCACCTGCCCGGAGTGGTCGAGACCGGCCAGTTCGAGCATGGTCTCGATGTCCTTCTCCTTGGCGCCGTCGAAGACCGGCGTCGCGATCGGCACGCCGTGGCGCAGATTCTCGCCAAGCTCGACCAATTCGCCTTCGCCGAGCGAGCGGATGGTCTCGTCTTCGCCGTAGACTTTCTTCAGCGTCTCCTTGAGCGGCTTCAGGTCGCTGCGCCCGTAATAGGCGTCGACCGCCTGACCGATGCGCCGACCGAGGCCGGCGCAGGCCCAGCCGAGATGGGTCTCGAGAATCTGTCCGACATTCATCCGGCTCGGCACCCCAAGCGGATTGAGCACGATATCGACCGGCGTGCCGTCGGCGAGGAACGGCATGTCCTCGGCCGGCACGATCTTCGACACCACGCCCTTGTTGCCGTGGCGGCCAGCCATCTTGTCGCCCGGCTGGATCTTGCGCTTCACCGCGACGAAGACCTTGACCATCTTCATCACGCCGGGCGGCAGCTCGTCGCCGCGCTGCAATTTCTCCACCTTGTCGAGAAACCGCTGCTCGAGCCCTTTCTTGCTCTCCTCGTACTGTTTGCGGATCGCCTCGAGCTCGGCCATCAGCTTGTCGTTGGAGGAGGCGAACTGCCACCACTGCGAACGCGGATACTCCTCCAGCACCGCGCGGGTGATCTTGGAGTCTTTCTTGAAGCCCTTCGGACCGGCGATGCCGATGCGGTTTTCCAGGAGTTCGGCGAGACGGCCATAGACGTTGCGATCGAGGATCGCCTGCTCGTCGTCGCGGTCCTTGGCGAGCCGCTCGATTTCCTCGCGCTCGATCGCGAGCGCGCGCTCGTCCTTCTCAACGCCGTGCCGGTTGAACACGCGCACCTCGACCACCGTGCCCTGCACGCCGGGCGGCACGCGAAGCGAAGTGTCGCGCACGTCGGACGCCTTTTCGCCGAAGATCGCCCGCAGGAGCTTCTCTTCCGGCGTCATCGGGCTTTCGCCCTTCGGCGTGATCTTGCCGACCAGGATGTCGCCCGCATGCACCTCGGCGCCGATATAGACGATGCCCGCCTCGTCGAGGTTCTTGAGCGCCTCCTCGGAGACGTTGGGAATGTCGCGGGTGATCTCCTCCGGGCCGAGCTTGGTGTCGCGCGCCATCACCTCGAATTCTTCGATGTGGA
>JBAPYK010000049.1:0-42322 GCA_049284695.1 Rhodoplanes sp.
GCTCGTAGAAGACGAGCCGCTTGACGCCGTGCTCCTTGGTGAAACCCTCAACCATGCCTTCGCGATGCTCGAACACGCGCCGGACAAGGTCGTTCGTGACGCCGACATAGAGCGTCCCGCGCGGCCGGCTTGCGAGGATGTAAACCCAGAAGCATTGCATGCGGGACGGCAGCATGGATTGCCGGGTCAAGCCCGGCAATGACGAATTGAACGTTCGGCGTCAGTTTCCCCTCATCGCCCATGGTGAATGCGAGCCAAGCAAGCGTAGCCCGCATGAGCGGAGCGAAATGCGGGACCAGCACGCAAAGCCCGGATCATGGCTTAGAAGCGCCTAACCGCACACGCCGCTCCCCGGATTGCGCTGCGCTCCATCCGGGCTACGAAGACAAAACCTTTTCCTCGTCACCGCCGGGGGAAGACCCGCCGGACTATCGTGAATGTGAGCCACCCTCCTCATCCTCCCCCGTGAAACGGGGGAGGGGGACCGTGCGCAGCATGGTGGAGGGGGCGCTCCGGCGCGAAGCGCTGCATGTATGCGAACAGTCGGCAGACACCATTTTATTCGGAGCGACACGCTCGTTGAGCGGCCCCCTCCACCGCCCTCCGGGCGGTCCCCCTCCCCCGCTGATCGCGGGGGAGGATGAAAGATACGTGATCAACCGGCGGCTCTTAGGATATCGGCGACTTCCTGAGAGTGCCCCTCTATTGAGCAGCCCCCTCCACCGCCCTACGGGTTCCCCCGCTGAAACGCGGGGGAGGATAAAGGATGACTCGGCAGACGTAGTCCTGGCGGGACGGAGCGAGCCCGAAACGAGCGGGTTGGAATGCGGGAGCAGGCGGCCGGCGGTCCGTGTTGCGTCCCGGACTAAGCCACGGCGCGCCGCGTCAATTTATGCGCAGGGCGGCCCGGCGCGCGGCGACATCGCGTGCGCATGGACGCGCAGGATCGCGCATCGGCAGGTGGATGCGGCGGCGGTAGCGGGTGCGCATCGCATGCGTATCGCTCATGCCTACGGGCGCATGAAGAATCCAATCGAAGAAGGAATAGCCGGGTTCGGCGTCGCCCTCGAAGAGGGGATCGGGCCAGAGGTCGAGGGTGGTCATGGCGTCCTCCGGGGGTCTTTCTCAGAACACATGATCTCGAACCTGTATTCCGACCCTAGCTGATTCGGCGCAGCCGGAATGTGCGATTCGTCACATTCCGGGGGTCATCCAACCAATCCTTCCCCGCGGAACGGGGAGGAGGGCCATGCGCGGCATGGTGGAGGGGCGGGGTAACCAAGTACTGCACGTGTGCAAACAATCGGAAGACACCACCAGCCCCCTCCACCGCCTCTGCGGCGATCCCCCTCCCCCGCGTGCCGCGGGGGAGGATGGAAACCGCGTGCCGCAGCGGCGATTTCCGTGACCCTCCCCGCCGGCCTCCGGGCGGGCGTCCTGCCTCCCCGCGTCGCGGGGGAGGATGGAGATGCGCGGATGGAATTAAAGCAACGCAGGCCTCGGCAACGCAAAGCGCAAAGCACGATGACGGCGTTCTATCCCCGCATTCCCCGAAATACACGGCGCGCAGTCCGGGCTGCGCCGCCACGGGAGGGAACCGTGTCCCTCACCTCTTTCCGGTCAGCCGCGTCAGGCCCAGCAGCTTTCGACCTTGTGCAACTCGTGGCCGCGGCGCGGGCGCGGGCGGACGAGTTCGGCGCTCGGCAGATGGACGCGGCGCTTATAGCGGGCGCGCAGCGCGCGCACATTGCGCAGGCTGGCATGCGCATGAAGAATCCAGTCGAAAAAGCTCGTGCGGGGCTCGGCGTAAGAACAGACGGGGTCGCCGCACTTAAGGTCGAGGGTGGTCATGGCGTCCTCCGGGGGTTTTTCTGTCGAGACTCGTGATCTCGATCTTACCGACTAGAGTAGCGCGAGGCGCGCCGCTGCGATGTGCGATCCGTCACATTGCAGGTTTGACGAAACCGTGAAGTGTGCGGCTGATCCGCGCGGGCCGCGGATCAAACTCGCAGCCGCGAGCGCCGGCGCGTGCCGGGTCGACGCAGCTTCACGCGCTCCGGCTTTCGCGTCGCACCCGCCCGCGGTTGCGCTGCACTGCGTTCGCGCTACGCTTCCGCCGCACGCACGTCGAACCGACGCGCCCGCCGGAAACGAAACTCCCATGACGCCCGCGACTTTGTATTTCGACGTCGTTTCTCCATTCGCTTACCTCCTCGACGCGATGCTTCGGCGCACCGATCTTCCGCTCGCGCTCGAGCGCAAGCCGGCGCTGCTTGCCGGCCTCCTGAACGCGCACGGAAACAAAGGGCCGGCCGAGATCCCCAGCAAGCGGACCTACATCTACGAATTCTGCACCTATCGCGCGCATGTCTGCGGCATCCCGTTCCAAATTCCAGCGGTGCACCCGTTCAATCCGTTGCGCTATCTGCGGCTGATCATCGCCCTTGGCTCGACGCCCGAAGTGGCGTCGGCGGTCTTCGACGCGCTTTATGCGACCGGCGCCGACCCGGACGCGCCCTCCACCTGGCGGGGTCTCGCGCAAACGCTGGGGCTGGCGGACCCGGACGCGTTGATCGAAGCGCCGGCGGTCAAGCAGCAATTGCGCGACAACACCGACGCCGCGGTCGCCGCTGGCGTGTTCGGGGTGCCGACCATCCTGGTCGGGGACCGTCTGTTCTGGGGCGAGGATTCGCTACCGATGCTCAGCGCTTATCTCGCAGGCGATCCGGTCTTCGACTCGCCGGCCATGCTGGCGGCGCGCACCGCGCGGTACGGCGCGCGCCGCAGGCAAACGGACTAGCGGTTTGCGCCCGCGGCTCGGCGGGGGCACAAGCAGGCCGCGCGACGCGCAGCAACGATCAGGGAGCAAGTCAATGAACAGTCCATCCAACGGCATCGCTGAGCACGTCAGCAGCCTCGCGTTCGAGCCGACCTTGCAGCGCGTTAAGGATGCGATCGCAAAGGCCGGCATGACCGTGTTCGCCAGCATCGACCATGCCGCCGGCGCTCGCGATGTCGGTATGGAGATGCCACCGACGGTCGTTCTGCTCTATGGCAATGCGAGCGGCGGCACCCCCATCATGCTGGCGACCCCGCAGGCAGCGCTAGACCTGCCTTTGCGCGTGCTTGTGCGTGAAGCGGCGGATGGACGCGCGATCGTGTCCTTCCACCTCATCGCGCCGATGCTGCGCGCGGGGGGCGTTCCCGATGCGTTGGCGAGCCGGCTCGAGCCGGCGCAGCGCGTCCTCGTCGAGGCCATCGCGCAACGCTAGGGTTGCTCATACGCTTTGCAGATCGAACAAAGCGCGCCGCAGGACTTCCGCCGATAATTCGTTATAGGGCAAAACAGGCGGTTATTTTTCTGCCCCGCCTCGTCTTCGCCCCGCGGCAATTTCTCGCCCGGATCGTCCACCGGCTCGGCGACAGCGCACGCGCAGCATCGTCTTTACGGCGTTACCATTAATGCTTTCGACGGCCTTGCCGACGGCGCGGAAAAGCAAGATAACAGCTTCGCGCTTGCGAGATGCCGAATTTGGCGCTCGTGGTCGCCACTTCATTCCTTCCCATTCGGACAGCGACGACGTGGATACGAAAAAACCTGCGAACCGCACTCCCAGGCCGAAAAGACCAGTCCGTACGACTTCCGCGACCATCGTCCAGGAACAGGCGCCGCACCCCGCCGTGGACGCGCCGTCCTATGGGCCGGGCGTCGCCAGCCGCACCTTTTTCATCGAGGCCATCGATCCCCGGGTCGACGGCGGCCGCTTCCCGTTCAAGCGGATCGTCGGCGAACCGATCGAGGTGATGGCGGACATATTCCGCGACGGGCATGAGGTGATCGCCGCGGCCCTGCGCTGGCGGCGCGAGGGCGACACCGCCTGGCAAAGCGTCCCCATGGCGTTCTACGACAATGATCGCTGGCGCGCCGTCTTCACCCCGCACGAACTCGGCCGCCACGTCTATGCGATCGAGGCCTGGACCTCCGTCTTCGCCACTTGGCGGCGCGACTGCCTGGTCAAGCAGAAGGCGGGCGTTCCCATCAATGTCGAACTGCTGGAAGGGCGCGCACTGGTCGCGGCGGCGCTCGTGCGGGCGGGCGGGCGCGTCGGCGCGATGCAGGCGGTGCTCGACGCGTTCGACCGCACGCGCGCGCCGGAGCCGTTGCTCCAGGAGGAACTCGCCGCGCTGATGGCGGAAGTCGAGGCGCGGCCGGACCTCACCTGGAGCGATTCCTTTCCCTTTATCGTGGAACGCCTACGGGCGCGCACCGGCGCGTGGTACGAGCTGTTTCCCCGCAGTCAGACCAACGACGCCAGCCGGCACGGCACGTTCGACGACGTGATCACCCGCCTGCCCGACATCGCCGAACAGGGCTACGACGTGCTCTATTTCACGCCGATCCACCCGATCGGCAGGATCAACCGCAAGGGCAAGAACAATTCGCTCACGGCCGGGCCCGACGATCCGGGCAGTCCCTACGCGATCGGTAGCGACGAAGGCGGGCACACTGCGATCCATCCCGAGCTCGGCACGCTCGCCGATTTCCACCGGCTGGTCGACGCAGCCAAGGCGCACGGGCTGGAGATCGCCCTCGACTTTGCGACGCAGTGTTCGCCCGACCATCCGTGGCTCAAGGACCATCCGCAATGGTTCAAGCGGCGCGCCGACGGGTCGATGCGCTACGCCGAGAATCCACCGAAGAAATACGAGGATATCGTCAACCCGGATTTCTACTGCGCCGACCGCGTGGCGCTATGGAACGCGTTGCGCGACATTTTTTTGCACTGGGCGGAGCACGGCGTGCGCATCTTCCGCGTCGACAATCCGCACACCAAGCCGTTCCCGTTCTGGGAATGGGTCATTCGCGAGGTGCAGACGCGCTATCCCGACGTGGTCTTTCTGTCGGAGGCGTTCACCCGGCCCAAGGTGATGAAGGCGCTGGCGAAGCTCGGCTTCACCCAGTCCTACACCTATTTCACCTGGCGCACCGGAAAGACGGAATTCGAGGACTACCTCACCGAGATCACGCGCTATCCCGAACACGAGTATTTCCGGCCGAACTTCTTCGTCAACACGCCGGACATTCTCCCGTTTCATTTGCAGGCAGGCGAGCGGTGGATGTTCAAGTCGCGCGTGGCGCTCGCCGCGACGCTGTCGGCAAGCTACGGGGTCTATAGCGGTTTCGAATTCCTGGAGCACGTCCCGCTGGGGCCGGGAAAGGAAGAGTATCTCGATTCCGAGAAGTACGAGATCAAGCCGCGCGACTGGAACGCCCCCGGCAACATCAAGGACTACATCACGCAGCTGAACACGATTCGGCGGGAGAACGCCGCGCTGCAGCAGACCGCCAATCTCCGTTTTGTCATGGTCGACAGTGTCGACGTGACCGGCTTCGTGAAAGAGTCGGTCGCCGGCGACAATGCCGTCGCCGTCGCCATCGCGCTCGGCCACGGTCCCTACGACGTCTGGTTCCATTTCGGCGATCTGCAGATCGGGCCTGAGGGCGCACGCCGACCGGTAAGGGCGGTAGAGAACCTGCTGACCGGCGAACGGCGAATGATCGAATGGGGCGGTCTGCGGCTGTTCATCGACCCGGAGAAAGATCCGGCCATCTTGTTCCGTTGCATCACTTGATCCTCGCTTCACCGCGAGAAAGGATTTCTTCGCAAGCACCAACTGGTTCGACCCGCAGCTTCGTCTTGCCGCGCACCCATGCGTGAGGGGCGACGCGTGCCGCAGGACCATTTTCGACAGAGGCATCACTACGATGCGCGTTCTACTCGCCACCAATGAATACCCGCCTTACGTTTATGGCGGCGCCGGCGTTCACGTCGAATATCTGTCACGTGAACTCGCAAAACTCACTCCGGTCGAGGTGCGCAGCTTCCACGACCAGGCTTACGACAACGGTCAACTGCATGTGCGCGGCATCAAGGTGGACACCACTCATTTCGCCGGCTGCCCGCAATCCTTCGTCTCGCCGCTCCGGGCGCTGAGCACCTGCCTCGCCTTCGTGGGACAGGGCATCGGCGACGAGCTCGAGGGCAGCCTCGAACTCATTCACTGCCATACTTGGTACACGCATTTCAGCGGCATTCTCGCGAAGATTCTCTACAACATCCCCATGGTGATCACGGTCCATTCGCTGGAGCCGCTGCGGCCGTGGAAGCGCGAGCAGCTCGGACACGGCTACGATCTCGCCCGCTGGATCGAGAAGACCGCTTTGGAATGCGCCGATACGATCATCGCCGTTTCTCAAAGCACGCGCGAAGACATTCTGCGTCTGTTCAACGTGGACCCCTCCAAGGTCGTGATCATCCCAAATGGAATCGATACCGACGAATACAAGCCGGTGCACGCCCCTCATGTACTCGTCCAGCACGGCGTCGACCCCGAGCGTCCTTACGTGCTGTTCGTCGGCCGCATCACGCGGCAGAAGGGCTTGTATTATCTGCTCCAGGCGATCCCCCACATCGATCCTAACCTGCAAGTGGTGTTGTGCGCGGGCGACGCCGATACGCTCGCCATGCAGCGCGAGATCGAGGAAATCGTGCGTGAGCTGCAAGCTCAGCGTCCCGGCATTGTCTGGATTCCGAAAATGCTGCCGCGCCAGGACACCATCGCGCTTTACTCCCACGCCATGGTGTTTTGCTGTCCGTCGATTTATGAGCCGTTCGGCATCATCAATCTGGAAGCGATGGCCTGCGATACGCCGGTCGTCGGCAGCGCCGTCGGCGGCATCCGTGAAGTCGTGGTGGACGGCGAGACCGGGATCCTGGTCGACGCGCAATTGTCGCCGGAGCCGCCGCATGATCCGGTCGCTCCGGCACGCTTCGAACGTGGACTCGCCGAGGGGATTAACCGTATCGCCAATGATCCGGAATTGCGCAAGCGCATGTGCGAAGCAGGCCGTCGCCGTGTCGAGGAACGCTATAGTTGGCGCAGCATCGCCCGACAGACTTACGACCTGTACCTAAGGCTGCGCGCGCAATATTCGGCCAAGCCGCAATAACAATTCCCGCGCTCGCTTGCGCGGCCATTTAGTGCAGCGCCAGCCTCGGCTGGCAAGTGATTTGCTGCGCACACAAACGATCAGATTCAGGACCGGAGACGATTGGGCCTGTCGGCGCTTCGGCTGCCGCCCTGCGCAGGAAGCGTCTCGGCCGCCATGTATTCCGCAAGCTCGGCGAGCGAGCGCCGAAGTTCCATGTCTTCCAGCGCGCAGAACGCCTGCAGCAGGCGCAGAACATAGGGCTCCGCCAGCAAGGCCACAGGCGACGGTCCGGCGTCCTCGTTGGCCGCTTGATGAGCTCCTTCGAAGAAGGCCGTGATCGGCACGCCGAGAATGGATGCGATCTTGTACAATCGACCGCTGCCGACACGATTAGTCCCGTTCTCGTACTTCTGTACTTGCTGAAACGTGACGTCGATCTTCCTGCCGAGCTCCGTCTGAGACATGCCGCGGTCCTGCCGGAGGATCCGGATATTGCGACCAACCAACAAATCGACGGCGTCACGACGCCTTTCCCCCATGATTCAATCCTCCTGTCGCACGCTGACGATCATAGGTTTCGCTCTGGCGCATGCTGGGCTCGGATGCCGTTCATCGGAACGCTCCTGGCGGCCGAGAATAGCCACAAAAGGGCCGGTCCAATATGTCGGAACAATGACCATTATAACAGAAAATACCCGTTCCATCGACATTTCGGGTCATTCTACCAAAATCATCGCTCAAATATACCACCTGACAGTGCATTTACTTATGGACTGATTAATAGTATAGGGATTACGCTTTCGCTTTCTGACAGTTCCATCGATTGCCTGAACTTGCGCTGTTCAGTCCATTCGCCCGATCAAGCCATCCCGCCTCTTATGTCGGCCCTGTGACGTAGTTCACCACCCCCTGATTGGCTAATGCGATAAGGCTCGATCCCGTAACGATCGCCTGCCCCAGCCTTTACGTCGGTGGGAGGCGGGATAGAACGGGGGACCGGCAATGAACCGCAGCGAATGCCTCGAATTCGACCATGATACCCAGTCCGAACTCCTCAGTCTGGTGCAAAACCTGATCGCGCAGGCGGGCGGCGTCGAGCGGCTGGTCGAATGCTATTATTGGAGTCAAGAACCGGGCTTGATGGAATTTATCCGAGCCTTTCTCGCTATGCCGGCCGAGACGCAAACTGCGCTCCGGGCGTTTTTCGCTGCGGCAGTGGCGCGGAGCTCCGTCACCGCATCGGTCGACGCCGGCGGCGCGCTCATCCTCCGCTCCCCGGAAGCAGCGACAGTTCTGACCGCCTTGTTCGGTCCCCCTCGTTCCACGCCGACGCGCTACGTGCAATAGGCGTCAGTCAAACACGCTTACCCGGGATCGCGCCTGCGGGCGCCGGCATAACTGATGGGGCTTTCCGCGTCCGCCCTATCGTGGCGCGATCGGCTATGCGCGCATGTCGGTTTCTCGACCATTCCGGCCTTGACAGATGGGCGCTTCGGCGCGATGATTTTTATGTTTGAACGCAGCCAAAGGCGCCGGGAAACCGGTGCGGAAATCGGAGGTGTAATGCCGCCGGGCTCGCAATGCCGCGATGATCGCTGCAGTCTGCGTTGGGACGGCGGCGTAGCGGCTCCCTCCGCAACGGACACGGTTGGAAGCGGCGTCATCGGGCCGCATCAGTGAGGCAAGGCCCTTCCTTAGCCGCTTCCAACATGTCATGACCTCGTAAAATGTGACGCTCCTTCGAGGGCGTTTTTTTATTGTCTGGTGCTGAGGCAGCATTCTGGCGTTCGCTGCAAACATCGTTGCGCCAAACTGCGCATTCTTGATCCGATACAAATCCCGCCGCATCATGACCCCACGCGACGCTGACAATTCGTCGCAACCGACCGCATTCCGGCGATGCCCAGACCGTTCGCCGGAATTGGCGGTGCAGAAGAACGGGCAGAGGGCGTTCCGATCCCACCAGAACGGAATTTCGCCCTGAGCGCAGGAGACCTTCGCCGTGAAAACGATCCTCGTGCCCACCGAACCGAATGCCATCATGCGTTCGACGCTCGAAACCGCACTGCTGGTCGCCAAGGATTTCAACAGCCATATCGAAGGTTTCGCGGTCCGCGTCGCGGCGCCGACCGTGGTGGCGATGGACGTCGCGCCCTCTGCGTCGTTCGCCTTTTTCGAGGAGGAAAACGCGGAGGCCGCGCGGCAGTCGCGCGAACTGTTCGAAAGTTTCATGCGGGAGCACGGCGTGTCCCGCACGCGGCAACGGCAAAACGCGCCGACCTACGACTGGGTTGACGAGGCGCCCGAAGGCGACAGCTATATCGGGCAGCGCGGCCGCGTGTTCGACCTGATTGTGATCGGACGCCCAAGCGACGACCCGCGCGGGCCGTATATGAGCACATTCGAAGCCGGGCTGTTCGAGAGCGGCCGACCCATTCTGCTCGCGCCGCCCACTCCGCCGACCCATGTCGGCCGCAACATTTTAATCGCATGGAACTGCAGCACTGAGCAGGCGCGCGCGACCGCCTTCGCCATGCCGTTTCTGGCGCGGGCCGAACAGATCACCATCATCACCATCGACGGCGCTACGGTGCCGGGCCCAACGGCGGAGGAGATGGCGGCGAACCTGACGTTACACGGCATTGACGCCGACACGATCACGCTCAAGGGCGACAATCGCACCGCCGGGGCAGTGATCCTCGATCGCGCCCGCGCTCTCGGCTGCGACCTCGTCGTCAAGGGCGCATACACCCAGAGCCGGCTGCGGCAACTGATCTTCGGCGGCACCACCCGGCATATCTTGACCCACGCCGAGGTGCCGGTCCTCACCGCGCATTGAGAGAATGGTCGCTCTGCAAATTCCGCAAGCGCCATTTTGCGGTTATTTCCGCCGCCAAACCAAGTGTCGCTGCTTCCCAACCGTAAGCATGATCCGACTTACCGGCCGGCTCACACCGCCGCGGCGGAGCTACCGCCATCTCCGGTGAATCCAGAACCATTGCTCCGGATGCTCGCGCACCCAGGTTTCGATGATCGAGGTGATGAGCTGCATCGTTCCCGCAACGTCGATCTTGCCTTGGGCGTCGCGCGGCGGATTGAGCGGATCGGTCAATTCGAAGCGGAAGCGCCCATTTGGCAGGCGAACCACGCGCGCGCCGTAAATCGGACATTCGAACCGCCGGGCGAACCGCGCCAGCATCGGATTGACCTTGCAGGGGCGCCCGAAATACATCGCGTCAACGCCGCGAACGACGTGCTGATCGATCAGCATGCCGACGATCCAGTTGCGCTTGAGCGCCTCGCGAATGCGGAACGGGGCCTCCGGACCGGCCGGAATGAAGGCCGCGATGCGAGGACTGCGGGCAGCCGCCAGCGCCCGGGTGAAAGAGCCGAAACGCGGTGTGCGATAGACGACCGCAACCTCGCGATCTATGTCGGGCCCGCCAAGCGCCACAAGCTCCCAATTGGCGAGATGCGCGGTGAAAAACAGCGCGGGCTTGCGTTCGTCGCGCAGCCGCAGAAACCGCGCCGCGGTCGCCGAATCCATAAAGATGCGGCCCGCCGGCGTGCTCGGATCATAGTCCCATAGCCGATCGAGATGGGCATATTCGACCGAGATCCGGCCGAAATTGTCCCACATGCCAGCAAGGATTTCCGCCCGGTCGGCTTCGGTCTTCTCCGGAAACGCCATGGCAAGCTGTGCGCTGGCGACCCGATGGCCGCGCAGCCAAGGGCCGATCTGGCGCATCAACCAGCCGGCGAAGGCGGCGCTGCGATCGAGGTCAAAGCGCCGTAACAGGCGCAGCAGCCACAGGCTAAGGACGCCGAGCAAGTTCACCCGCCATTCGCCTCGTCTTTGGAGACGAGAGCGGCCCCCGGTCCGTGAAACGTGAATCCTGCCGCTCGCGGCCAAACGGCAGGCGGCGCTCCGAGCGATGCGTCACGGGCTCTGCTCGGCCTCGGTCAAGGCCTCGTCGAGCAGATGCTTGCAGGCTTCAAGCGTTTCGAGCGCCGCCTGCAATCGTTCGCGATCGGCCGACGAAATTTCCCGAACCTCCGGACGCGCAGCTGCGTCCGCACCGGCATGCGCCGCGGCGGCTGCGCCGTTGCCACCGGCGTTCGCATCCTGAGCGTCCGCAGTCAACGAGGGCCCGCGCCGTTGCAGCGCCTCGAGAGCGTCGCCGCCGACGAATTCGCCGCCGTCTTCGCCCTCCTCCGCGGGTGACGCAATCGTCTCGTCCGCGATGCCCGCTTCTTCGCGCTCGTCAGCCTCGACCTCGGCTTGACGCTCCGGCTGCGGCGCGCCTTCCTGCCAAACCGTCTGCACGAAACGCGGACCCTGCTCGCGCAGAATCCGTTGCACGCCGCGGATCGTGTAGCCCTGCCCGTAGAGCAGATGACGAATGCCGCGCAGAAGTTCGACGTCGTCCGGCCGATAATAGCGCCGGCCGCCGCCACGCTTCATCGGCTTGATCTGCGGGAAACGGCTCTCCCAGAACCGCAACACGTGTTGCGGGAGATCGAGCTCGGCCGCGACCTCGCTGATGGTGCGGAACGCGTCGGGCGCCTTGTTCAAGAGTCGCCTCTTGTCTTGAAATTGGAACGGGCGATTACTCGCTCGCGCTCGCCGGTGACGAATTGATGCGCTGCTTGAGGATGGCCGACGGCTTGAACACCATGACACGCCGCGGTGAGATCGGCACCTCTTTGCCGGTCTTCGGATTGCGGCCGATCCGTTGGCCTTTCTTGCGGACGACGAACGATCCGAACGAAGAGAGCTTGACCGTTTCTCCGCGCTCCAGGCAGTCGGTGATCTCTTTGAGCACAAGCTCCACGAGTGCGGCCGACTCCGTTCGCGACAATCCGACCTTATGATAAACGGCCTCGCAAAGGTCCGCTCGCGTGACTGTCTTCCCGCTCATCACCCCGACCCCAAAGACCACTTAGTATCTCTTATTTTTCAATGATATGAGCTTGATATGTCATGGTCAACCGCCTCCGAGGCGGCTTTCGATATTTGAATGGCCGTTGCGGCCCGGTCACCAACGGACCAACGCCGCGCCCCAGGTGAAGCCGCCGCCAACCGCTTGCAGCAAAACGAGATCGCCCCGCTTAATGCGGCCGTCGGCAATCGCCACATCGAGCGCGAGCGGGATCGACGCCGCCGAGGTATTGCCGTGGCGGTCGACCGTTGAAATGATCTTTTCCGGCGCAATGCCGAGCCGGTGAGCCGACCCGTCGATGATTCGCTTATTCGCCTGGTGCGGCACGAACCAGTCGACATCGGCGGCGGTGTAGCCGGTTTCCCGAAACACCGCCTCGACCGCATCGGTGGTGCCGGCCACCGCGTGGCGGAAGACGTCGCGTCCCTCCATGCGCAGGAATCCAGCGGTGCCGGTCGAGGACGGGCCGCCATCGACGTAGAGCTTGTCCTTGTAGCGGCCGTCGGAGCGCAGATGCGTCGCCAGCACGCCGCGATCGGTGGGCGCGCCGGGTTGCTCGTCAGCCACCAACACGATAGCGCCCGCGCCATCGCCGAACAGCACGCAAGTGGTGCGATCCTTCCAGTCGAGGATGCGCGAGAAAGTTTCCGCTCCGATCACCAGCGCGCGCTTGCTGGCGCCCGTCTTGAGAAAACTGTCCGCCGTCGCCAGCGCAAATACGAAGCCGGAGCAGACGGCCTGGACATCGAAAGCGACGCCCTTAGTAAGTCCGAGCCCGGCCTGCACCGAAACGGCGCTCGCGGGGAAGGTATTGTCGGGCGTCGCCGTCCCCAGCACGATCAGATCGATCGACAGCGGATCGACCTCTGCCGCGACAAGCGCGGCGCGCGCCGCATGCAGCGCGAGGTCGGACGTGAGTTCGCCCGGCGCCGCGATGCGGCGCTCGCGAATGCCGGTGCGCTGCATGATCCATTCATCGGACGTCTCGACCATGCCGACGAGCTCGGCATTGGTTAATACGCGGCTGGGAAGATAGCTGCCGCAACCGACGACGACGGAACGAATGGTCACGAGGCCACCCCCCGGATTGCGGGGGGTGCGAATAGCGCCGAGTCGCCGATCGTCTGGCTGATCTTCGCAAGCACGTCGTAGCGGGCCATGTCGTAGCCAAGGTCGATCGCCGCTGCGAAACCTTCCGCATCGGCGCCGCCGTGGCTCTTGATCACCACGCCGTTGAGCCCGAGAAATACGCCGCCATTGACCTTGCGCGGGTCCATCTTGTCCCTGAGCGTCTTGAAAGCTTGGCGCGCGAAGAAATAACCGAGCCTTGCGGCAAGGGTACGGCTCATCGCGTTCCGAAGGTAGGCGGCGATCTGTTTAGCCGTCCCCTCCGCCGTCTTCAAGGCGATGTTTCCGGCGAATCCCTCGGTGACCACCACATCCACGGACCCTTGGCCAATATCGTCGCCTTCGACGAAGCCGCGGTAATCCATGTGATCGCAGGCAAGCTGGCGCAAGATGCGGTGGGCGTCGCGAATCTCTTCGATCCCCTTGACCTCTTCGACGCCGATGTTGAGCAGACCCACCGTCGGCCGATCGAGATCGAATACGACGCGCGCCATGGCGCTGCCCATGATCGCCAACTCGACCAAGTGCTGCGCGTCGGCTCCGATCGTCGCGCCGACATCGAGCACGATCGATTCACCCCGCAGCGTCGGCCATAGGGCCGCGATGGCGGGGCGGCCGATTCCGGCCATCGTTCTCAAATGGAACTTGGCCATCGCCATCAGCGCGCCGGTGTTTCCCGCCGAAACGGCGACGCCCGCATTTCCTTTCTTGACCGCGTCAATCGCGAGCCACATCGAGGAGCGCCAACGGCCATGGCGCAGCGCTTGGCTCGGCTTGTCGTCCATCCTGACGGCGACATCGGTATGGACGACGCGGGCGGCCTCGCGCATATTCGGCCGCGCCGCGAGCAGCGGATCGAGCACGGCCTGGTCGCCGAAAAACACCATTTCCGCGTCCGGATGGCGCGCGAGCGACAGCTCGGCTCCCGCGACGACCACCGAAGCTCCGTGATCGCCGCCCATTGCGTCCAGCGCGATTGCGACCTTGTTCGACATGAATGGACCTGGAAGGACTGGCACCCGTACCCCAGCTGCGGTGAGCCGGCGGCAGCCGGGCGAAGCGTGCGACAATAGCGTGTTCGCAGGCGATGACAATGCGTTAAGTGGGGTGGGTCGCGAGCGCTTTCACCGTCATCGGCCGCCCTCTTTTCGCCTTCCCTTCAGAGCGGCGAGCGCTGCGAACGGCCCGCCCGTCGCGGCGTCGGCCGCAGGCGGCGCAAACGTCGCGCCCGGCTTGCGCGGATAGGGGTCGATGCCGAGAAGCAGGAACTCGGTTGCAATCGCCCCAAGATCCACGCAACCGCCTTGCAGGAGCTCGGAAGGCTCGCCCTCCGGTTCCCCGCGCGCGAGCCCGGGAAAATCGCTGTCCGGAGCCGGCTCGAAAATGAGGTCGACCGGTTCCGTAATATGGTTCTCGATCGGATCCAGGCTGATGACGCAGGTCTGCTCGACGGTCGCCGACACCTCGCCGACCACGCGCAACCCGCGCCCGCGATGTGTGATCATGAAATCGGCTTCCAGGCGAGGCAATGTGAGAACGTCGGCGATGCGCGCAATCTTTTCCCGCATGTCGTTATCTGCGCAAAGATGCATGCCCAGTCCGGTTTCAGGAACCTCCTCGACCCGTACGGGCACGTTCCAGGGGCGATCCGGTCCCATCTTCGGCCTCCTTTTTCCGGGATACGGGCGCTCCCGCTCTCTTGTTGTCCTTCCGTCCGATCGGCCCAGCGGGTACAATGATAAGCTGCCCGGCCCGCCACGATCACGCCATAGAGCGCAGCAATGCTGCGAAGTTATTAATGCGCGGGAACAACGCGGTTTCGTTAAATTCTGAGTAGCACGAAATGCCGTAATGTCCTCGCGGGAGACTAGAGCATTTTCCGGCGAGAGGGGAACTGGTTCGCCGCAGAAAATGCCGCGATGGACGAGTTTGCGAGCGAGTTCTGATCGCGTCCGATGGGAGCCTCGCTCGATTCGCTTCGCCGGCGACGAGCTTACGTCCTTTCTGCCGGGGCATGGGCCGGAGCCAAGCGAACGGTTTCGGAAGGTCAGGGGGAGACCAGGTTGCGTTGTAGAGATGACCAGCGTTCCGTTTTCTCGCCGCGCTCGGCGGCGGTTGCCGTGCTGCTCGGCTTTCTGCTCGGCGGCTGCATCACGCAGACCTATCAGCGCGGCTACTTGTTGCCTGACGGCGCGCTCGAACAGATCCAGCTCGGCGCCTCGCAGGAGCAGGTGCTGATCGTTCTCGGCACCCCGTCGACGGTCGCGACCGTCAACGGCGAAGTGTTCTATTACATTTCGCAGAAAGCGCAGCAGACCTCGTTTCTACCGCAACGGGAGGTCGACCGGCGGGTGATCGCCGTGTACTTCGACAAGAGCCGCAAGGTCGAACGGCTGGCCAATTATGGCATTCGCGACGGCCGCGTGTTCGATTTCGTCAGCCGTACCACCCCGACCGGCGGTCAGGAACTCAACTACGTTCAGTATATCCTGAAGGCGATCAAGATTTAGGGCTGGCGCCCGTCGCCGGTACTGGCTGGCGCGTCGACATCCGGTCGAGCCGCCCCGCCGAACGCGACGCGCGCGCGGCCACCCAAGTCCCACCTCCCGGAAAAACAATGGCCGGGCGAGCCCGGCCATTGCGATTTCCGAAGCGTGCCCGTGATCTCGGCTCAGTGCGCGAGTACCGCGAGCAGCAGGAGCGCGACAATATTGGTGATCTTGATCATCGGGTTCACGGCGGGACCCGCCGTGTCCTTATAGGGATCGCCGACCGTGTCGCCGGTCACCGCCGCCTTGTGGCTGTCGGAGCCCTTGCCGCCGTAATGGCCGTCCTCGATGAATTTCTTGGCGTTGTCCCAGGCGCCGCCGCCCGAGGTCATCGAGATGGCGACGAACAGGCCGGTGACGATCACGCCGAGCAGCATCGCGCCGACCGCCGAGAAGGCCGCCGATTTGCCGGCGGCGCCGCCGCCCACGATGAAGTAGATTAAGAAGTACACCACGATCGGCGACAGCACCGGCAGCAGCGAGGGAATGATCATTTCCTTGATCGCCGCCTTGGTGAGCATGTCGACGGCCGCGCCGTAATCGGGCTTGTCGGTGCCCTCCATGATGCCCGGCTTCTCGCGGAACTGCCGGCGCACCTCCTCGACGATCGATGAGGCGGCCCGTCCGACCGCGGTCATGCCCATCGCGCCGAACAGATAGGGCAGCAGGCCGCCGAACAGGAGGCCCACGACCACGTACGGATTGCTCAATGAGAAATCGAGCGCGACGCCTTGGAAGTACGGGTATTTCGCCGCATTCGCGATGAAGAACTGCAGGTCCTGATTGTAGGCGGCGAACAGCACGAGCGCGCCGAGGCCGGCCGAGCCGATGGCGTAGCCTTTGGTGACCGCTTTGGTGGTGTTGCCGACCGCATCGAGCGCGTCGGTCGACTTGCGCACCTCCTTGGGCAACCCTGCCATCTCGGCGATGCCGCCGGCATTGTCGGTGACCGGGCCGAAGGCGTCGAGCGCGACGATCATGCCGGCGAGCGCGAGCATGGTGGTCACGCCGATGGCGATGCCGAACAAGCCGGCCAATCCATGGGTGGCGAGAATGCCAGCGATAATGACGATGGTCGGCAGCGCGGTCGATTCAAGCGAGACCGCGAGGCCCTGGATGATGTTGGTGCCGTGGCCGGTCACCGAGGCCTTGGCGATCGACTGCACCGGCCGGAAATTCGTCCCGGTGTAGTATTCGGTGATCACCACGATCAGGGCGGTCACCACGAGGCCGACGAGGCCGCACAGGAACAGTGAGAAGCCGCTGTAACCGACGCCGGGGATGGTGCGGAATCCGACCAAGATCAGTATGACGATCGCCAGCCCGGCGATCGACAGCAGGCCGGTCGCGATCAGGCCGCGATAGAGCGCGCCCATGATCGACTGGTTCGCCGGCAGCTTGACGAAGAACGTGCCGGCGATCGAGGTGATGATGCACACGCCGCCGATGGCGAGCGGCAGCGTCATCATATTCATGAGCAGCGGCGAGTTGGCGAAGAAGATCGCCGCGAGCACCATGGTGGCGACCGTGGTCACCGCATAGGTCTCGAATAGGTCGGCCGCCATGCCGGCGCAGTCGCCGACATTGTCGCCGACATTGTCCGCGATGGTCGCGGGGTTGCGCGGATCGTCCTCGGGAATGCCGGCCTCGACCTTGCCGACGAGGTCGCCGCCGACGTCCGCGCCTTTGGTGAAGATGCCGCCGCCGAGACGGGCGAAGATGGAGATCAGCGACGCGCCGAAGCCGAGGGCCACCATCGCGTCGATCACCGTGCGGTCATTCGGCGCCTTGCCAAGCACGCCGACCAAGTAGCCGAAATAGCCGGTCACGCCGAGCAGCGCGAGGCCGGCCACCAGAAGACCGGTGATCGCGCCCGACTTGAACGCCATTTCGAGCCCGCCCGCGAGCGAACCGATCGCCGCCTGCGCCGTGCGCACATTGGCGCGCACCGAGATGTTCATGCCGATAAAGCCGGCGGCGCCCGACAGAATGGCGCCGATGGCGAAGCCGACCGCCACCAGCCATCCGAGCAGGAATCCAACGATCAGGAAGATCACGATGCCGACAAGGCCGATCGTCGCGTATTGGCGCTTGAGATAGGCTTGCGCGCCCTCGCGGACCGCGGCGGAAATTTCCTGCATCCTTTCCGTGCCCGCATCCGCCTTCATGACGGACTGGGTCGCCCAGATCGCATAAACGATCGAAAGCGCCCCGCACAGGACGATCACCCACAAAGCTATCATCGACGACCCCGATTGATTTGATTGGATTTGCTTGTTGTTTTTGGTGGCCGGGGAGGCTCCTTTCCCGGCGCGCAAGATCGGTCGGTTCCCGGCCCCCGCCGACGGTCAAACCTTTGCCAAAATCCGTGTTGCGACGCAACGGGAATCAGTGGGCATTCGGCTGCAATCCCGATTTCCAGCTTAGAGAGGCTCTTGGGAAGGCAGCCGGCCGGCCGAGGAGCGTGCTCTTGGCCCCATGCGAGCATGGCCCGACGGTTCGCCTTGGACGAATTCGAAACCGTCGGAAGCGCCGATCGTAACCAAGATGTTCGAAATTCCAGCGGTGGCGCCGCCCATCGTTGGACTCGCCGGAGGCCCGTTATAGTCTTCTGAAAGCGCCCGTGAATTCGGCCAACTCCAATTCTGAAAGCGTCCCGATGACCCTGCCGCATCGATTGATCGTGCTCTGCACCGCCGCCTTTGCTCTGCTGATCGGCCTGCCCATGGGCGCCTACGCCGCCGTCGTCGTCACGGTAGACAAGAGCACCCAGCGAATGTCCGTCGCGGTCGACGGTACGCCGCGGTACAGCTGGGCGGTTTCGACGGGGCGCGCCGGCTACGGCACGCCGAACGGGACATATTCCCCCACCCGGCTGGAGCGAACCTGGTTCTCCCGCGAATACTATAATTCGCCGATGCCGCACTCGATCTTCTTCCATGGCGGCTATGCGATCCATGGCAGCTACGAGATTTCCCGGCTTGGCGGCCCCGCCTCGCATGGCTGCATCAGGCTTCACCCCTCCAATGCCGCGACCTTGTTCCGGCTCGTGAAGGAGCACGGTGCGGGCAGCACCCGCATCACCGTTACCGGGTCCAGTGCCGGGTTCACGCGCAAAAAGCCGCCGCGCCGGCCCGCCTATTCGGGGTACCCCTCGTCGGGCTATCAGTATTATGCGCCGCGTTATCCCGGAAATTTTCCGTTCTACCGCTATTGAGGCGGAGCTTCTGAGCGCGAGCCTTGTTGGCAAACTTGTGGATAAGCCTGCGGAAAACCTGTGTTTGATCCTAAGCAAGATGCTGAAGTCAAAGACGCGCCTGGTTGGGAGCGCGCCTGCGTCGCGTGCTGAGTTATATTGTTGTTACAATGAGATATAGCATAATATTGATACGTTTTATGAGAGCAATTATGCGTGCGCTGCTTCCTCATATTCCACATGAGCAAAGCTTCTGTGGACGATGACACTGCTGACCTTGTGTCAGGGGGCGATCCCTCGACACAGGATGGCAGCTCAGCGCCCGCGACCGTGGCGCGGCTCGTCACCGATCGTGGGCACGCTCAGAGACTTGCCGATCTTCTTGCCGAGCAATTCGAGGCGGCTGCGGTCGCCACTTACGAGCATGGGCCGCATTGGTGCGTCGACATCCACTTCGCCGGCCCGCCCAACATCGCCGATGCCCGCGCCCGGCTGGCGGCATTGGTCGGGGATGAGACGGCGCAGGCATTCCGGTTTGAGACGATTGCCGCGCGCGATTGGGTGGCGGCGAGCCTTGCCGGCCTGACGCCGGTCGAAGCCGGACGTTTCGTGGTGTATGGCGCCCACGATCAGGACCGCATCCCGGTCAATCGCATCGCCATTGAAATCGAGGCGTCGCTCGCGTTCGGCACCGGGCATCATGGGACCACCCGCGGCTGCCTGCTGGCGCTCGACCGTCTGCTCAAAATGCAAAAGCGCCGCCCGCGAGGGAGGAAAGGCGGTGCCGCACGGACTCGCACCAGGTGCCGTCGCGCGCATAGGGCCGCCGCGCTCGACATCGGCACGGGCTCGGGCGTGCTGGCGATCGCAGCGGCGAAAGCTGCACGCGTCCGCGCGCTCGGCAGCGACATCGATCCCGCGGCCGTGCGGATCGCCAGGGAAAACGCCCGGCGCAACGGCGCAGGAGCGCTCGTCGAAATCACGGAGGCGGCCGGACTCGCGGCAAGCCGGCTCGCCGCCCGCCGGTTCGCGGACCGGGGACCCTACCCGCTTGTTTTCGCCAACATCCTGCTTGAGCCGTTGAAGCGACTCACGATTGGCCTCACGCCCCTCCTCGCGCCCGGCGGCTGGGTCGTTCTGTCCGGGTTGCTTCCGGACCATGCGAACGCCGCGCTTGCAGCCTACCGGTCACACGGGCTGCGGCTCGCGCGGCGGATTGTTCTGGATGGGTGGGTGACGCTGGTTCTGACCCGGCCGCAGGGCGTCCACCCCCCTCTCCTGCCCCAAACCTGCGTCAGTCGCCGGTCGTGACCGCGTTCGTGCGGCTCGCCTTGGCCTGCACATCCAGTTCATCGATGAGCGGACCATACTCCTGAAGCAGGATTTTCGCGCGCGCCATACGGGCGCGGTAGAGCGCGCCGTATACACGCGCGAGCAGCCCTTTCTTGCGGGGCTCGATATCGGGGATGGAGGTGGCGTAGTCGAGATTGAGAAGCGTCATGGCGATCGTTCCTTTCTTGAACGGATCGCCCTCCTGCATTCCCTCTTGTTTCTGTTTGACCGCCAAATAAGCCCTCAGACTGTAAACAACCAGTTAGGAGAAGAGCCTAATAAGTGGTTTAAAGACGCTGCCGGACATATCAGGCGCCGGAAGAGCGCCGTCGTGGGAATAAAATTTCGTTCTTGCGCCTCTGGCGCATAAATATTGCATTCCGGGTATTGGACGCATGTCAGCCATGCAGGCTTGGCTGGCATGTCTCCGCGAGACCATTGCCGGGCGCGGGCATCGTCCATAGTTTGGGGCTGGCATGGCCCCAAAGCGCTTTCAATCCTTCGATGATTCGTCCGATCGTCCGGCGAGCGCGGGGCGCGTTGCCGCTCTAAGGGCGGAGCTTGTCCGGCGCGGCCTCGCCGGCTGCATCGCGCCGCGCGCCGACCGCCATCAGAACGAATATGTGCCCCCCGCCGACGAGCGGTTGCGCTGGCTCACCGGCTTCACCGGGTCCGCTGGGGTAGCGATCGTGCTCGCGGAGCGCGCAGTCCTCTTCGTCGACGGCCGCTATACCCTTCAGGCGCGCGACGAGGTCGACACGGACCTGTTCGAGATCGTCCATATGATCGAAACACCGCCGCATAAGTGGCTGGAGGCGACCCTGCCCGCGGGGGCGACGCTCGGCTACGATCCGTGGCTGCACACGGCGGAAGCGGTCGAGAGGCTATCGCTCGCCTGCGCGAGGGCAGGCGGAATGCTCGTTCCCGCCGAGCCGGACCTGATCGACGCCATCTGGACGGACCGGCCGGCGCCGCCGCTCGGGCCGATCGTGCTGCACGATCTGCGCTATGCCGGCGAGAGCGCCACCGACAAGCTCGCACGCGTCCGCGCCGAACTGAACAAGCTCAAAGCCGACACCCTCGTCGTGTCCGATCCGGCGGCGCTGGCTTGGGTATTCAACATCCGCGGCAGCGACGTTGCGCATGCCCCGCTGCCGCTCGCCTTTGCGATCATTCCCGTCGAGGACCGCCCGTCGCTTTATGCGGATCCGCGCAAGCTCAGCAACGCCGTAGACCAGAAGCTGGAGGACTTGGCGGAGATCGAGCCGCCGGGGGCCTTTACGCGCGATCTTGCCGCTCGCGCCCATGTCGGCGCGACAATCCGCCTCGATCAGGCGACCGCCGCGCAGGCGATTACGGTCGCCATCGAACGGGTGGGCGGCAAGGTCGTTCGTGGCCCCGATCCCATCGCGGCGATGAAAGCCGTGAAGAACGCGACCGAGATCGACGGGGCGCGGGCGGCGCACCGGCGCGACGGCGCAGCGCTTACGAACTTCCTCGCCTGGCTCGACCGCAAAGCCATAAACGGCGCCATCACCGAGATCGATGCGGTGGAGGCGCTGGAGGATTTCCGCAAGGCGTCCGGGCTCCTGAAGGACATTTCCTTTCCCACCATCGCGGGGGCAGGGCCGAACGGCGCGATCGTCCACTATCGGGTGACGCGCAAGAGCAATCGCCGGCTCGCGGTCGGCGAGCTTTTTCTGGTCGATTCCGGCGGGCAGTACCAAGACGGCACCACCGACGTCACCCGCACCGTCGCGATCGGCGCGCCGACCGAGGAAATGCGTGAGCGCTTCACCCGCGTGCTCAAGGGCCACATCGCGATCGCGCGCGCTGTTTTCCCGAAAGGGACGACCGGCGCGCAACTCGACAGTTTCGCGCGCGCCTCGCTCTGGGCCGCCGGGCTCGATTTCGACCACGGCACCGGGCACGGCGTCGGCAGTTATCTCTCGGTGCATGAAGGGCCGCCACGCATATCCAAGCTCGGGACCGTGGCGCTCGAGCGCGGCATGATCCTGTCCAACGAGCCGGGCTACTACAAGGAAGGCGCTTACGGCATCCGCATCGAGAATCTGGTGCTGGTGACCGAGGCGCCGCCGGTCGCGGGCGCGGAAAAGCCGCTCAATACGTTTGAGACGCTGACGCTTGCGCCCATCGACTTGCGCCTCGTTCTGCCTTCGATGATGACGGAAGGCGAGATCGCGTGGCTTGACGCCTATCACGCGCGGGTGCGCGAGACCCTCTCCCCGCTGGTGGTCGACACCGAGACGCGCGCCTGGCTGGACGCGGCGACGCGGCCCCTGGGGAGGGGGTGATCTCGAGTCGCTAGTCTTAAGCCATGGCGCGCGGCGCAAGAAACAGAATTCCTTCCCCCAGACCTCGCGTTTCTTCTTTCAGATTGCGGCAGGTCTTGCTAATTTTCGCGAGCGGGGACGCGCAGACTCCCCGCTTGCCAAGACGCAAGCCGTCCAAGCTCTGCCACGAACGCGGCTCATGAGCCGCGCGGAGGGGAGCTATGGATGCCGACGCACGGAAGACCCTTCATCCGGCGACCTGCCTGTTCGCAGCTCGTGCACTGCGTGACTTCGGCGACGGCTTCGTCGCTGTGCTGCTGCCGGCCTACCTGCTGGCGCGCGGGTTCTCGGCGTTCCAAGTCGGCGTCATTGCGACGGCATCGCTGCTCGGCTCGGCGCTCCTGACCCTGGCGGTCGGTTTCCTCGGCGCGACGCGGGATCGGCGCCGGCTCCTGCTCGCCGCCGCGAGCCTGATGATCGCTACCGGCGTCGCCTTCGCCGCAGCTCACGATTATGCGGTGCTGTTAGTCATCGCTTTCGTCGGGACGGTCAACCCATCCGCCGGCAGCGTGAGCGTGTTCGTGCCGTTGGAACATGCGGTGCTCGCGCGCGAGGTCGCGGACGCCGCGCGCACCAAGATGTTCGCACGCTATAGCCTCGTTGGCGCGCTCGCGAGCGCCGCGGGCGCGCTTGCGGCCGCTCTCCCCGACTTAGCGCCGTCGACCGGACTCGATCGGCTGACCGCCATCAAGATGATGTTCGTGCTCTACGCGCTGCTCGGCATGATCGGCGGCGCGTTCTACTGGCTCATTCCGAGGCGTCGCCCCATAGACAATCCGGACGCGAAGGCTGCGCTCGGACCTTCCCGCTCCGTCGTCTACCGCCTTGCAGCGCTGTTCAGCCTCGACGCCTTCGCCGGCGGATTCGTGGTTCAATCGCTGCTCGCCCTGTGGCTGTTTGAGCGCTTCGATCTGTCTCTCGCGTCCGCCGGCGTCTTCTTTTTCTGGTCGGGCGTGCTGTCCGCATTCTCATTCCCGGTCGCGGCATGGCTATCGCGGCGCGTCGGGCTCATCAACACGATGGTCTTCACCCATATTCCGTCCAGCATCGCCTTGATGCTGGCCGCGGTCGCGCCGACCTTGCCCGCGGCGCTTGCGCTGCTGCTGATCCGGGCGGCGTTGTCGCAAATGGACGTGCCGACGCGCTCATCCTATGTGATGGCGGTCGTCACCGAGGCGGAGCGGGCGGCCGCCGCCAGTCTGACCTCGGTGCCGCGCAGCCTGGCCGCAGCGGTCAGTCCCGCGTTGGCGGGCGCGCTGTTTGCGGCCTCGTTTCGCGCCTGGCCGCTCCTTATCTGCGGCGCATTGAAGATCATCTACGATCTGCTGCTGCTCGTTCAATTTCGACACATCAAGCCGCCGGAGGAGCAGCGATAGAATGCAATTCCGGAACTATCGCCCGGCCCCGAGACTGTCGTCACCAATCATTTACCGTCATCGCCCGCGCAAGCGGGCGATCCAGTAAACACGAACGTTCACCGTGATTACTGGATGCTCCGCCTTCGCGGAGCATGACCGCCGCGCGAGAGGAACGACCAAGCCAAGATCATCATGCATCAGCCCGATCACGCGCCCTCCCCCACCAGCGCGAACCATTCGTCCTCGCTGAGCACGCTGACGCCGGCTTCGCGCGCCTTGGCGAGTTTCGAGCCGGCGCCAGGGCCCGCCACCACATAGTCGGTCTTCTTCGACACCGATCCCGCGACCTTGGCGCCCAGCCGCTCGGCCATCGCTTTCGCCTCCTCGCGGGTCATTTTCTCCAGCGCCCCTGTGAACACCACGGTCTTGCCGGCGACAGGAGACGAGGTTGCCACCTTCTCCGCATCGAGGATGCGCACCTCGCCGGTCAGACGTTCGACGATGCGGCGGTTGTGCGCCTCACCGAAATAGGTCGCGAGGCTGTCGATCACCGCATCGCCGATCTGGTCGAGCGCATCCATCTCCGCGCGCGCGTCCGCGTCGCCCTCCGCGAGCCGGACGCACGCGTCGTGGAACGCTTGCCACGTTCCATAGGCGCGAGCGAGCGCGCGCGCCGTCGTGTCGCCGACGTGACGGATGCCGAGCGCATAGATGAAGCGTTCGAGCGCGATCTCGCGGCGCGCGGCGATCGCCGTGAACAGGTTGCGCACGGAGAGTTCGCCATAGCCCTCGTGCTCTTCAAGCCTGATCTCGTCGTTGCGCGCTTCCAATGTGAAGATATCGGCGGGCTCTTTGAGCCATTCCTTTTCAAAGAACAGCTCGATCTGCTTCTCGCCCAGACCCTCGATGTCGAAGGCGCGGCGCGACACGAAATGCTTGAGGTGCTCGATCTTCTGAAAGGGACAGGCGAACTCGCCGGAGCAGCGCGCGATCGCGCCCTCTTCTCCGCTCGCCGTCGTCTCCCGCACGACTGGCGTCTCGAGCGAACACGGGCAACGGGTTGGAAAGCGGTACGGCTTCGCACCGTGCGGCCGCTTGTCGGGCAACACCCGCAGCACCTGCGGAATCACGTCGCCGGCGCGCTGGATTTCCACCGTGTCGCCGACGCGCACGTCGAGCCGCGCGATCTCGTCGGCATTGTGCAGGGTCGCGTTCTGCACCACGACGCCGCCGACCGTGACCGGCGCGAGCTTGGCGACCGGGGTCAGCGCGCCGGTGCGACCGACCTGGATCTCGATCGCGTTCACGACCGTGGTCGCCTTTTCCGCGGGGAACTTGTGCGCCAGCGCCCAGCGCGGCGAGCGCGAGACGAAGCCGAGGCGGTCCTGCCAGTCGAGCCGGTCGACCTTGTAGACGACGCCGTCGATATCGTAGCCGAGCTTCGCGCGCTTCTCCTCGATGTCACGATAAGTGGCGAGCAGTTCGTCGAGCGAATGGCAGAGCCGCATCAGCGGATTGATCTCGAAGCCCGCGGCTTCCAGCCAACGGACCATCCGCATTTGCGTCTCGGCCGGCATCGCACTCATTTCGCCCCAGGCATAGGCGAAGAATTTGAGCGGGCGCGACGCCGTGACGTTTGGGTCCTTCTGACGCAGCGAGCCGGCCGCCGAGTTGCGTGGGTTCGCAAATATCTTCTTACCCGCCGCCTGCTGGCGCTCGTTCAACCTCATGAAATCAGCTTTGGCCATATAAACCTCGCCGCGCACCTCGACGATGGCGGTAACATGCGCGCCGTGCAGACGATCGGGGATTTCCTTGATGGTGCGCACATTCGCGGTGACGTCTTCGCCGACCTCGCCATCGCCGCGCGTCGCCCCGCTCACGAGGCGTCCGCCTTCATAGCGCAGCGAACACGACAGCCCGTCGATCTTCGGCTCGGCGGTGATCGCGAGCGGCTCGTCCTCCTTAAGCCGCAGGAAGCGGCGCACGCGGTCGACGAAATCGGCGACCTCGCCCTCGCTGAACGCATTATCCAGCGACAACATCGGCACCGCATGGCGCACTTCGGCAAACACTTCCGCCGGCGCGGCGCCGACCTTGCGGCTCGGCGAATCGGCGCGAATGAGTGCGGGAAAACGCGCCTCGATCGCGGCATTGCGCTCGCTCAGCGCGTCGTAGGCCGCATCCGAGAGGCTCGGCGCATCCTCCTGGTAATAGCGCTTGTCGTGCTCGGCGATTTCGGCAGCGAGCCGTTTCAGCTCGGCCTTCGCCTGCGCCTCACTGAGCTCGGCGACGGGAACTGCGCTATGATCTCTCGCTTTCATGCTCTGTCATTCCGGGGCGCGGGCTTCAGCCCGCGAGCCCGGAATCCATAATCGCCTCGCCAAATGTACTACGTCTACCTTATGGCAAGTCGGAAAAACGGAACGTTGTACGTCGGCGTCACCAATAACTTGGTCCGCCGAATTTACGAGCATAAGTCCAAGGCCGTGCCGGGATTCACGGCTCGCTACAATGTCGATCGACTCGTCTGGTTCGAATGCTACGACGATCCGATAAATGCGATTGAACGGGAAAAGGAGCTGTAGAAGTGGCGGCGAATTTGGAAGATTCGACTCATCGAAGAGACGAATCCCAACCGGACCGATCTTTACGATAACATTGCTTGCTGAAGCTCAATGGATTCCGGGCTCCCTCGCTTCGCTCGGGCCCCGGAATGACTGATTAGGTCGCCGCCTTGATAAGCCGCTCGGCGGCGGCGCGCGCTTCCGCGGTGATTTCGGCGCCGGCGAGCATGCGCGCGATCTCCTCACGCCGGCGCGCCTTGTCGAGCACGGCGACGCGGGTCGCCACTCGTTTGCCGCGATCGAGCGCCTCCTTGGCGATGAGATAGTGACTCCCGGCGCGCGCGGCGACCTGCGGGGCGTGGGTCACGGCGATCACCTGCACCTTGGCGGCAAGCCGCGCGAGCCGCACGCCGATCGCATCGGCGACCGCGCCGCCGACCGCGGTGTCGATCTCGTCGAATATGAGCGTGGGCGCCGAGCCGCGATCGGCGATCGTGACCTTCAACGCGAGCAGAAAGCGCGCAAGCTCGCCGCCCGAGGCGACGTCCATCAGCGGACCAGGTTGCGTGCCTGGATTGGTGCGCACGAAGAAGGAAACGCGGTCGATCCCATGCGGACCCAGCCGGTCGGGCTCCGTCACAATTTCTGTGGAGAACCGCGCCTGCTCGAGTTTGAGCGGCGCGAGTTCGCGGTTGACGGCCGCGTCGAGCTTTTCGGCGGCGCTGCGCCGGCGTTGCGACAATGCGGCCGCCGCCCGGTCGAAGCGTTCGCCAAGTTCGGCCGCCTCGCGTGCGAGCGCCGCGAGCCGGTCGGCGCCGGCGTCGATCAGCGCAAGGTCCGCGGAATAGCGTTCGCGGAGTGCCGCGAGGTCATCGACCCCGACATTGAACTTGCGGGCGGCAGCGCGCAGCGCGAACAGCCGTTCTTCGAGCCGCTCGAGCAGGTGCGGATCGTGCTCAGTCGCGGCGAGCGCAGTTTCGAGCGACGCGCGCGCTTCGTTCAGCGCGGTCAGCGCCGCGTCGATCGCCTTGACCGATGGCGCAACGAGATCCGCCGCCTGCGCCTGCCGGCGCTCCAGCCGGCGCACCGCCGCCGCCAACAGCGGCGTCGGGGATTGCGGGCCCGCAATCGTCGCAAGCGCATCGCGCAAGTCCTCGGCGACCTTCTCCATTTGCATCATGCTGGCGCGTCGCTCCGCGAGCGCGGTCTCCTCGCCCGGCTCGGGCGAAAGCGCGGTCAGTTCCTCGACGGCATGGCGCAGCCAGTCCGCCTCGCGCTGCGCACGCTCGACCTCGGCGCGTTGCGCTGCGAGTGCCGCCTGCGCATCGCGCAGCCGCGCCCACGCGCGCGCCGCCTCCGCCGACTCGTCGGCAAGTCCGCCAAAGGCGTCGAGCAGCCGACGGTGGCTCGCGGGATCGACCAGAGCGCGTTCATCATGCTGGCCATGAATTTCGACCAGCATGCCGCCAATGCTTTTGAGCACCTGAAGGGAAACCGGCTGGTCGTTGACGAAGGCGCGCGTGCGGCCGTCCGCGAGCTGCACGCGGCGCAGGATCAGTTGGTCGTCACCGGAAATGTCGTTTGCCGCGAGCAGCGCGTGGACGGGGTGACCCGCTTCAACCTCGAACACCGCCGCCACCTGGCCCTGGCTTTCGCCTTCGCGCACGAGGCCCGCATCGCCGCGCGCCCCGAGCGCCAGCGCAAAGGCGTCGAGCAGGATCGACTTGCCGGCGCCCGTCTCGCCGGTCAGCACGGCGAGGCCTCCGGCGAATTCGATGTCGAGCCGGTCGATCAGCACGATATCGCGGATCGAGAGTCGGACTAGCATGGCCCATCCGCCCGCACGCCGTCATCCAAGGCCAAGGTCTGCCCCACGCGGTCCGTGCGAACCGCGGTAAGCGTCGAGTTTACGGACGGGCATGTTTAAAGACGCGCATGGCCGGGACAAGCCCGGCCATGAGAAATTGACAGTGCGTCGATCGCCAGATCGAATCAGCCGAGCCCGACGCGCTTGAACGCTCGGGTGATCCACGAGCCCGAGTTCTCGGCCGGCTCAAGGCCGTTCGAACGCATCAAGGCGTAGGCGTCCCGGTACCACGTGCTGTCCGGGAAATTGTGCCCGAGCACGGCCGCGGCGGCTTGCGCCTCATGCACGATGCCGAGGGCCAAATAACACTCGGTGAGCCGCATCAGTGCTTCTTCCACATGGCGGGTGGTTTGATACTGGGTCACCACGACCTTGAATCGATTGATCGCGCCGATGAAGTTCTTCTTCCCCTGGTAGTAGCGGGCGATCGCGATTTCCTTGGCGGCAAGATTATCGCGCGCGACCTCGATCTTTTGGCGCGCTTGGGCCGCATATTCGGTGTCCGGGAATTTACGGATGACCTCTTCGAGCGACGCAATCGCTTTCTCAGTGCGCGACTGATCGCGGCTCACATCGGAAATCTGCTCGAAATTGGAAGCGGCTACCAGGTAATAGGCATAGGCCGCGTCGGGGCTGCCGGGATGCAGCGAGATGTAGCGTTTCGCCGCGGCGATCGAATCATCATACTTCTTCGCTTCGTAATTGGCATAGGCGGACATCAGCAAGGCCTTGCGCGCCCACTCGGAATAAGGGTGCTGCCGATCGACCTCCTCGAACTTCTTGGCAGCCTGCTCCATGGATTTCTTTTCATTGAGGAGGAAGACGCCTTCGTTGTAGAGGCGGTCGGCGGGAATATCGGGGGCCAAGTCTTCTTGCTGGCTGAAGATGCTGCAGGCGCCGCTGATGAGCAGGACCGGAAGGATCGCGGCGAGCCGCCGGACGGCTGCCGTCCGCGCGCGGCGCAAAGTCTTGCACGGTGAATGTCCCGGGAACACCCCCTCGCCCCTCCTTGGCTCGTCGCTCTACGAGCTTATTTGCGCGTCGAAAAAACGCGCACTCCCGCCGTGAGCAATCAAACCCAGCAATCGGCCAGTAATGTGGCGGATCGGCGACCCGCGGGAGTTCAGGAGGTGGCGGGGCCAAAGGCCGGCGCGGGATACCCCGTCGCCAGCTCCGCCTGGCCACGCACGCGACGTGGCTCGCTCGCTTCGACCATCGCCCAGGCGGACCGGTCGGCGATCAAGGCGGACAGAACGGCATGGTTGAGCTTGTGTCCGCCGCACACCGAATGATAGGCCGCGAGCAGCGGCGCGCCGGCGAGCGCGAGATCGCCGATCGCGTCGAGCGCCTTGTGGCGGACGAACTCATCGGGGTACCGCAGGCCGTCAGGATTGAGAACCCGGTCCTCCGCCAACACAAGCGTGTTGTCGAAGCTCGCGCCGAGCGCGTAGCCGGCGCTCCAAAGCTTGGCGACGTCACTCATGAACCCGAAGGTCCGCGCACGCGACACCGCCTGACGGAACGTCGTCGGATCAAGGTCGATCGCGAACGCCTGCCGGCCGATCAGCGGGTGGGCGAAATCGATCTCCGTCGCGACGCGGAATCCGTACTCGTAGGGACGCAATTCCCCGTAAGCGCGGCCATTGGCGACCCGCACGGGCTTGAGCACCTTGAGATAACGGCGCGGCCGCGCGGTATAGACGATCCCGGCGCGATCGATCGCCTCGACAAAAGGCTCAGCGCTGCCGTCCAGGATGGGAACTTCCGGTCCGTCGATTTCAACCACCGCGTTGTCGACGCCGAGCCCGCTCAAGGCGGCCATGATGTGTTCAGCGGTGGCGCAGAGGGGGCCCCCGTCGTCGCCGAGGACGGTCGCGAAATCCGTCGCATAGACCGATCGGACGTCGGCCCGCACTTGATTGGCGTGACCACCGCCGCCGATGCGGACGAACACAATCCCGGTATCAGGGTCGGCAGGTTGAAGCGAGAGAGTGGCGGAAACGCCCGAGTGAACCCCAATTCCGGCAAGGGTTACCGAGCTTCGAAGCGTCGTTTGTCGGCCCGCTCTCATGCCCCACCACTTTTTATTTAAGCGTCGCTAGGTGCGACGCCGTATCCAGACGAACCATGCTGGTTGATCTGGACCGATTCGTTCCGAAGCACGCGGTCTTGATACTGCCCCGATAACGCCTGAGTCGTACCCCTATGCGCGACGGACCTTAACCTCCTGGCCCGATGGGGCCAATTCACGGTTTCTTACTAATTGTTACCTTGAATCGGCGGATTTCGACCCTCTTTTGGCCAAAAATGCTGCGTCCCGAACCGTTCGCCCTGCCGTCGCGCGATGCACAAATGTGCGTCTGGCGCGCAACAGCGGCGCTTTTCTTCCCGGGAGACGCGGCGGAGTTCTCGACAAAGAAAGCAGCCGTCGGCCTAAGCGCGATCACGCACGCATGAACCCGGGCAGTGAACTTCGAACAATCAATCTTAAGAATAAATGAATCGAAACTCAGCGATTCCCAAAGGCGATCCGGCGAGCCGTGCTCGCCGGATCACCGATCGTCGTCTTAATTGACCTGCCGCCGCAGGAAGGCCGGAATATCAAGCTGGTCGTCGTCAGGATCTCTCGGCGCCGGCGCGGGACGGCCATGCATGTCGAGGCCTTGCGGGCTTGGGCGCCGCGCATATTCCGATACCGGTTCCGGCGCCCGCGGCTCGGTCCGCGGCATTCTCTGCGCCGGCCACTCCGGAAGGAATGACCGGGTCGGTTTGGGCTCCGGCTTCGGCTCCTCGCTTTCGCGCCGGCCGAGCCCGACAGCCGCAAGCCGCTGCAACAGGGTCATCCGGCGTTTCTCGGGCTCCGACTCGGGCAGTTCGCCGCGCTGCGCACGGAGCTCGTTCTGGGCCGGGATCGGCAACTCATCGATGCGCGGCATGCGCGGGGCGCGGCCACTCGGCCGCTCGGGTTGCGGCGGGATGAAGACCGATGGCGTCGGCGGCTCTTCTTCGTAGAACTCTTCATCCTCGGCCACCGCCTCGGTGAAGAATGACGGCTTCGGAGGAATCGGCCTGACGGTGACGTCCTCGATCGCCCGTTCGACCAGCGCACCCGCAACCGCTGCAGTCGCCACCGCATCGATCTCCGGACGCGAGTCGTAGGACTCTTCGCCGACCGCCGCACCGCCCTCCGGCTGCGAAGCCGCAAACGAGCCCCGTTCAGCCGGCGCCTGATAGTTCATTTGCTCGGCGCGCTCGGTCACCCGCTTGTTTTCAGCGCGAAGCCGCACGGCAAGGTCCGCAAGGCGCGCCTCATGCGCGGCGACGTTGTGCGCCTCTGGCGCCCGGCTGTAAGCCTCGACCGGCGGCTGTCCGCCTGGCTGCGCCATGACGCCGTTCTGGTCGACGCCGGTCGCAACGACGGAGACGCGGATGATGCCGTCCAGGCTTTCGTCGAAGGTCGCCCCGACGATGATATTGGCGTCCGGATCGACCTCCTCGCGGATGCGGGTCGCCGCCTCGTCGACCTCGTAGAGGGTGAGGTCCTTGCCGCCGCTGATCGAGATCAACAGACCGCGCGCGCCCTTCATCGACACGTCGTCGATCAGCGGGTTGGCGATCGCAGCCTCGGCGGCGCGCAACGCGCGCTTCTCGTCGGTGGCCTCGCCCGTGCCCATCATGGCCTTGCCCATCTCGCGCATGACCGCGCGCACATCGGCGAAGTCGAGATTGATCAGACCTTCCTTGACCATCAGGTCGGTGATGCAGCCAACCCCCGAGTAAAGCACCTGGTCGGCCATGGCGAAGGCGTCGGCGAAGGTGGTCTTCTCGTTGGCGACTCGGAACAGGTTCTGATTGGGGATGATGATCAGCGTGTCGACCACGGACTGCAGCTCGGCAATGCCTTGCTCGGCGATCCGCATCCGGCGCTGGCCTTCGAAATGGAACGGCTTGGTCACGACCCCGACGGTCAGGATGCCGAGTTCGCGGGCGGCGCGCGCGATCACGGGCGAAGCGCCAGTGCCGGTGCCGCCGCCCATGCCGGCGGTGACGAACACCATGTGCGCGCCGGACAGATGATCGCGAATCTCATCCAGCACTTCGTCGGCGGCGGCGCGGCCGACATCGGGATGGGAGCCGGCGCCTAATCCTTCAGTCACCTGCACGCCCATCTGAATGATGCGCTCGGCCTCCGACATCGTGAGGGCCTGGGCGTCGGTGTTAGCGACGACGAAATCGACCCCCTGGAGCCCCGCGCGGATCATGTTGTTCACCGCGTTTCCGCCCGCCCCGCCGACCCCGAACACGGTAATCCGCGGCTTCAGCTCCCGGATATCGGGGATCTTCAAATTGATGCTCATGGCTGCCTCTTCGATGCCGGCGCGTCTACAACGCCGCCTATCCACGCCGGTCCGCCGCCGGCGGGTTTCCTTGGTTTAGCTCGGGTCGTCAGAAGCTCTCGCGAAGCCATTGCCCGACCTTTGCGAAATAGCCGCCCCTGTGTCCCGCCCGCAGGCGGAGGGCAAGCCGCGAATCAAAATGCTCCAGATGCGCCATCTGGGGATAGACAAGGAGCCCGGCCGCCACGGCGAAGGCCGCGCCCTTGGCGCCTTCCGGGAGGCCGGAAACGCCCAAAGGCCGGCCGATCCTCACCGGACGGCCAAGAATGCGCGCGGCGAGGTCGACAAAGCCGGTCAATTCGCTCGCGCCCCCGGTTGCGATGACACGCCCGCGCGGCTCGCTCGCAAACGGCGATGCGGCAAGCCGGTCGCGGACCATTTCCAGAATTTCCTCCATGCGCGGCTTGATGATCCGCGTGAGCGTCGCGCGCGAGACGAACTGCGGTGATTCGCGATCGTCGCCGTCGACGGCGGGCACGGGGATCCTGTCGCGGTCGTCCATTGCACCGGTAAGTACATTGCCATAGAGCGTCTTGATTCGCTCGGCGTCATGCAACGACGTGCTGAGCCCCCGGGCGATGTCCATGGTGACGTGCCGACCGCCGAGGGCGAAACCATCGGAATGAACGAAGCGACCGCCGGAAAATACGGCCATTGTGGTGGTGCCGGCCCCCATATCGACGACGGCGGCGCCGAGGTCGGCCTCGTCGTCGGCAAGGGCGGAAAGCGCTGCGACATAAGGACTCACCGCTATGGCTTCCACAGTTAGGTGACAGCGCTCGACGGCGAGCATCAGGTTGCGGGCGGCGGCCGCTTCGGCGGTGACCACATGCATGTCGACGGAAAACTGGCGCGCCAGCATGCCGCGCGGATCGCGGATGCCGCGTTCCGCATCGACGCCGTAGTCGATCGGAATGGAATGCAGGACCGCCCTGCCCTCGCGCACCGAAAGCCGACTGCCCGCCGCCAGCACGCGGACAATGTCGTTGTCCCTCACCTCGCCCGGAACGTCGACGGAGGCCGCGAGGAGCTCGCTCGACGGCCGGCCGGCGGACAGCGAGACGATCAGCGCTTCGATCTGACAGCGAGCAGTGCGCTCGGCGAGATCAACCGCATAGCGGATCGCCGCTTCGGCCTCGGCCAGCTCGGTCACTTTGCCCGCCTTGATTCCGCGGGCCTCGGTGTGGCTGAACCCGATGATCTCGATGGCGTGGCTGCGCCGGCGCAGCACGTCCTGCGGCGGGCGCGGCCGCAAGCGAGCGACCAGACACACGATCTTGCTTGTGCCGATATCGAGCGCGGCGATCACCGCGCTACGCTTCGGCGCCAACGGGCGCATTTTCGGGGTCAGGCCGTATTGCAGAGGGCTCATGCGTTGCCCCCTTTGGGTTTCGTCCGCTTCGCCTTGAGCGCTTCCTCGCGCGCCTGCGCGACCGCCTCGGTCAGCCGCACGATGATGCGGTCGGGAAACCGCAGATCGACGATGGTGATGTCGCGGGCGAGGAGCTGCTTATTGCGGTCGAGCGTAGCCAGCTGATCGAGCGCCTCCGCGACGCCGGTCTCCGGCAGCTTGACGTCGACGCCGCTCTTCAGTCGGAGGTTCCACCGCCGCTCCCCGACCAGCACTGCGGCGCGCACGTTCTTGCGCAGCGCAGGATGACGGTCGAGCAACGCTATGAAATCTTTGGCGCGGGTCGCAGCCCCGGTCCCCACGACGAAGGGAAGCGTCAACACCGCGGGCGAAACGTACGATTCGAGAACGGTGCCGTCGTCTGCAATCACGTTGATTTGGCCGCCCGTCTGCCATAGCGCGAAGGCTGCGCGTTCGACGACGGTGACGGCGAGCCGGTCGGGAAACAGCTTCTGCACGGTCGCATCGCCGACCCAGGGGTTCGCCTTCAGCTTTGCGCGCGTCTCCGCCGCATCGAGGAAGAGCAGCGAGGTGCGCCCGCCGATGCCGGCGATCGCCAGGATTTCTTCGCGCGAAAGATGCTTGTTGCCGGCGATGGCGACCGCGGCGATGCGAAAGCCGACCGCGTTGGCGGCCATGTCGCGGCCATCCTTGAGCCACTCGACCACGGTCGGCAAATGCCCGCCGCGGACGACGCCGAAGGAAGTCCCGGCCGTTACAATCAGGATCGACGCGACGATGCCGACGGAGCGAAAGCGGCGAAGCCGGCCCAAAGCAAACAGCGGTCGTCGCAACGACGCCCGCCGCGAAAAAGAGCCGGCCCACCAGGCCCTGCGGGAAGCCGGAGCCGCTTTTTTCTTTCGCGGGCCGCCCTGCCCCGCACGCCCATCCGGACGTGACGCGGCTCCGGGCGCATACGCGGTCCCGGTCAGCGGTTCAGCGAAGCGTCCTCCACCATCCATTCCACCAGCTCTTCGAACGAGATGCCTGCATGCGCCGCAAGCTCGGGCACCAGGGACGTCTCGGTCATGCCGGGCTGGGTGTTGACCTCGAGGCAAAACAAGCCCCGCGTCTCACCCAAGCGATCGTCAAAGCGAAAATCGGCACGGCTGACGCCCCGGCAGCCGAGCGCCTGATGCGCTCGAAGAGCGAGTTTTCGGACCTCTTGGTAAATATTTGGTTTAATTTCTGCCGGGAGGACGTGGCGGGAGCCGCCCGGGGCATATTTGGCCTCGTAATCGTAGAACCGCACCGTCGGCACGATTTCGATTACTCCGAGCGGATCGTCGCCCATCACGGCGCAGGTCAGCTCTTTCCCGGCGATGAAGCGTTCGCACAGGACCAGCTCGCCAAAGACCCAGTCTTCCCGTGTCAACTCCTGAGGCGGATGCGCGTGCTCCTCGGTGACGATGAATACGCCGACGCTCGATCCTTCCGCCACCGGCTTGATCACATACGGCCGCGCGATCACATGCGCCTTAGCCGCTTCGATTCGCGAAACTGTGACACCCTCGGCGACCGGCACGCCGGCCGCGCTCATAACCACCTTGGCGGTGTCTTTCTGCATGGCGAGCGCGGACGCAAGCACGCCCGAATGGCTGTAGGGGATCTGCAGGATTTCCAGGATGCCTTGAATGGTGCCGTCTTCACCGGGGCGGCCATGCAGCACGTTGAGCGCGACATCCGGCTGCAGCTCCGCCAGCACGGTGGCGATGTCGCGGCCGGCATCGATCGGCGCGACGCGATAGCCTTTGCGCTCAAGCGCGGCGGCGCAGGCCATGCCTGAGCGCAGCGACACTTCGCGCTCTGCCGACCAGCCTCCCATGAGAACCGCGACGTGCTTCGGCATAAGCTTTATCCTCCCCGCACCAATTCCTTCTCCCCGCCGGAGAGAAGGGCGTGTCGACACGCGCCGGATCATCCTTCATCCGACACGCTTCGCGTGCCGACCTTTCCCCGCCTTAGGGGAGAGGTCATGTCTCTGCCGCCAATCCGATCCGCTTGATCTCCCATTCGAGATCAACGCCCGACGTCGCCTTCACGCGCGCGCGCACCGTCTCGCCCAGCGTTTCGATATCGGCGGCGGTCGCGCTTCCGCGATTGATCAGGAAGTTGCAGTGCATCTCCGAGACCTGGGCGTCGCCGACCACAAGGCCGCGGCAACCGGCGGCGTCGATAAGCTGCCACGCCTTCGCGCCCGACGGGTTCTTGAAGGTCGAGCCGCCGGTGCGGCTCTTGATCGGCTGCGTTAGTTCACGCGATTCGGTGATCTTGTCCATGGCGGCGGCGATGTCGGCGGGATCGCCCGGCGCGCCCTGAAACAACGCTTGCGTAAAGATGACGTCGTCCGGCGCGCCGCAGTGACGATAGGTGTAATGCATGTCGGCGTTGGAGAACACGCGAACGCGCCCGGCGCGATCGACGCCGCGCGCTTCGATCAGCACATCCTTGGTCTCTCCGCCATAGGCGCCGGCGTTCATGCGCAGCGCCCCGCCGATCGCGCCGGGAATGCCGCGATAAAAGGCGAGCCCGGCAATCGACGCCTCCTGCGCGGCGCGGGCGACCTTCACATCGGGCACCGCTGTCCCTGCGCGAATACGATGCTCCGGCTCGATCTTGATGTCGGAAAAGCCGCGGCCAAGGCGGATGACCACACCCGCCACGCCGCCATCGCGCACGATCAGGTTAGAGCCGAGACCGACCACGGTAACGGGAACTTCCGACGGCAGCCGCGCCAGACAATAGGCGAGGTCCCCTTCGTCCTCCGGCATGAACAGAACCTGCGCGGGTCCCCCGACGCGGAACCACGTCAGTTCGGCGAGCGATTGGTTCGGCATCAATCGGCCGCGCAGCTCCGGCATTTTCTCGCGCAGCGCCGGAATGATGTCAGGAAAACTCATGGGTGCGTTAGGAAGATTGTTTGTCGGGTTTGATGGGCGCGAGGACCTTCGGACACGATCGGCGGCAGAGCAAGCGACTACGGACAGCCTTTCGACTCGACGCAATATAGATCACGGCGCGCCGATCAAGTCTTAACGGGAGGCGGCGGCGTTCGGCGCGACGGACCGATTCGCGTCAAGCGAAGCTGCTTTAGCTTGAGAAGGACGGCGACGGGAATTCAGTGTCAATAACCGGAGGCGATGTAGCAGCGCTGCGGTCCGTGAGCCCAGACCTTGCACTTCGCAATGGCCTCCCTGCACGTCGGGGCGGAAAAGCGATCCCGCCGTTCGAGGTTGAATGGGTTTCTCAAGACCGCTTGACAATAAGCGGACGCAATAGACGGCACCGCCGCGAAGACGCACGCAAGCGCAATCCGAAGGGCGAACCGCTCTATCATAGAAATATTCTAAAGTAGCCATGAGCAGCTTACAACGGCGGACAGCGATAGCGGGCCGCGTTCGAGCGATGCTGGGGGAAGGCACTATCGCTTTCCTACGCCGTCCAGCCAGGCGGCGAGCGCCGCCTTCCCTTTTTCGGCGGTGGCCCGGCCGAGCGTCGCCGCCTGTCGACGCAGCTCCCGCGGGTCGATCCCGGCCTTCGCAAGTTCGACCGTATGGCCGATCAGCCACTGTTCGATGCGTGTGGGATCGACTTCGATATGGAACTGCAAGCCGAGCAGGTTTTGTCCGTATGCAAACGCCTGGTTTGGACAAGCGGACGTGCTGGCGAGACGGATGGCGTTTGCGGGCAGCTCGAAATTGTCGCCATGCCAATGAAGCACGGGCGTCGTCTCGAATGCGCCGAGCACGCTGGCGCGCCCTGCCTCAGTGAGCGCGAGCGGCGCCCAGCCGATCTCTTTCTGCGGACCGGGCGCGACCCGCGCGCCGAGCGCTTTGGCCATCAACTGCGCCCCGAGGCAGACGCCGAGCGTCGGCTTCGCATCCATGCGGGCGCGCATGGCGGCGAGCTCTCCGTGCAGAAATGGATAAAGGTTCTCCTCGTAGACGCCGATCGGACCGCCGAGAACGACCACGAGGTCAGGCGCAATCAGCGTCGTCGCATCGATCTCATCGATCCCCGCTTCGAGATAGCGCAACGAGAAGCCACGCTCCGCAAGCAGCGGCGCCAGCAGGCCGAGATCCTCGAAGGCGACATGGCGAATGGCGACGCAGTGCGGCATACGGCCCGTGCTACGCCGCCTCGCCGAGCGCAGCAAGTTCCCCCGGCAGCGCGTAGGCCCACTGCGTGATGTTTCCCGCCCCGAGGCAGACGACGTAGTCGCCGGGCTGCGCCAGACTCTTCACGAGCTTGGCGAGGCCGGGCTGCGCGTCGAGCGCAATGACGTGCCGGTGCCCGCGCGCGCGGATGCCGGCGACGAGGCTGTCGCGATCAACGCCGGGTATCGGCGCTTCGCCGGCCGGATAGACCGGCGCGACGATCACGGTGTCGGCGTCGTTGAAGCAGGTGCAGAACTGCTCGAACAGCGAGGAGAGCCGGGTATAGCGGTGCGGCTGCATCACCGCGATGACTTGGCCGGCCGTGGTCTCGCGCGCCGCCCGCAGCACCGCCGCGATCTCCACCGGATGATGGCCGTAGTCATCGATCACCGTTACCCCGTTCCACGCGCCGGTTCGCGTGAACCGCCGCCCGACGCCGGTGAAAGCCGCGAGCGCGCTGCGAATGCGCTCGTCGGCGACGCCGAGTTCGCGCGCAACCGCGATCGCCGCGGTGGCGTTGAGCGCATTGTGCCGGCCCGGCATCGGCAGGGAGAGATCGGCGATCTCGTGCACGTCCACGCCCGCACGGTCGCGGAAAACCACGCCGAAGCGCGACTTCCCATCGCTGTTATCGAGATAGAGCAGGCGCACGTCGGCTTGCGGGTTTTCCCCATAAGTGATCACGCGACGATCCTCGATCCGTCCCACCATGGTCTGGACCACCGGATGGTCGATGCACATCACGGCGAAGCCGTAGAACGGCACATTGTTGACGAAGGCCTGGAAGGCTGCCTGCACCGCGTCATAGGTCCCGAAGTGATCGAGATGCTCCGGATCGATATTGGTGACGATCGCGATGTCGGTGGGAAGCTTGAGAAAGGTGCCGTCGGATTCGTCGGCCTCGACCACCATCCAGTCGCCTTCGCCGAGCCGCGCATTGGTGCCGTAAGCGTTGATGATGCCGCCGTTGATCACGGTGGGATCGAAACCGCCGGCGTCGAGCAGCGAAGCGACGAGCGAGGTCGTCGTGGTTTTGCCGTGGGTGCCGGCGACGGCGACGCAGCTTTTCAGCCGCATCAGCTCGGCGAGCATCTCCGCGCGGCGCACCACCGGCAGGCGTTTCGTGCGCGCCGCCGCCAGCTCGGGATTATCGCGCTTGATCGCCGACGACACGACGACGACGTCGGCGCCCTCGATGTTTTCGGCCGCATGGCCGATCGCGACGGTGACGCCCTTCCCGCGCAGCCGTTTCACATTGGCGTTCTCGGCGACGTCGGAGCCGGTCACCGAGTAGCCGAGATTTACCAGCACTTCGGCGATCCCGCTCATGCCGATGCCGCCGATGCCAACGAAGTGCACCGGACCGATGTCGCGCGGAAGTTTCATGTCGCCTCCAGAAAACGCGAAGCCATGGATGCGTGTTTAGTCAATTCGCGGGGCCAGCACTACCGTCGTCGGGCGCAGGCGTGGGCTCGGCCGGCGCGGGGTCGCGCGGCGTGATCTTCGCCACTTTCAGCACCAGATCGGCGAGCCGGTCGGCGGCGTCGACAATGCCGACGGTTCGCGCTGCCGCCGCCATCGCCGGCAGCGTCGCGGGATCGGCGGTGAGCCTCACGATTTCGGCCGCGAGAAACTCCGGCGAGAACGACGCCTGCTTGATACGGCTCGCGCCCCCCGCCTTCTCCAGCATTCCGGCATTGGCCATCTGGTCCTGGTCGAGCGCATGCGGCAGCGGCACCAGGATCGCCGGCCGGCCGATCGCCGCAAGCTCGGCGATGGTCGAGGCGCCCGCGCGCGAGATGACGAGACGGCTCGCCGCAATTCTTGCCGGCAAATCACGGAAGAACGGCCTTACCTCCGCCGGCACACCGGTATGCGCATAAGCCTCGCGAACAGAAAACAGGTCCTCGTCGCGCGCCTGCTGGACGATCGCGAGCTTCGCCCGCAACGCGACCGGCAGAAGTTCCACCGCGGGCGGCACGATCTCCGCCATGATCCGCGCCCCCTGGCTGCCGCCGAAGACGAGCAGCCGGAACGGCGATGCAGCGTCCGGATAGGAGACGCCGGCCGCTTCGACGACCGCCGGGCGAACCGGATTGCCGGTGTGGGTGGTCTTCGCCGCGAGCCGCGGATCGTAGCCGAAAACGCCGGGAAAGCCGGTGGCGATCGCCGTCGCGCGCGGCGCGAGCAGACGGTTGGCGCGGCCGGGGACGCCGTTCTGTTCGTGGATGACGCTCGGTATCCTCCGCAGCGCGGCGGCAAGAACCGGCGGAATGGTCGGATAGCCCCCGAAGCCGACGACAGCCGCCGGCGCGATGCGCCCGAACAGGCGAAAGGCCCTGAGAACGCCGCGGCCGAGAACGTAGCTGGTGCGCAGCACAGAAGCGGGATCGCGTCCACGGAACGTGGCGCTCGGGACGATATGGGTTTCGTCGGCGGGAAATGTTTCGCCGTACCGCGTCGCCCGTTCGTCGGTGACGAGATCGACCCGAATGCCGCGCCGACGGAGGGCTACGGCCAGAGCTTCAGCCGGAAACAGATGACCGCCGGTGCCGCCCGCAGCCACCACCACGAGGGGCAGGCGTTCCGGCGCGGTCATCAGCCCGTGCTTCCGATGTAACCGGGATCGCTCGGCGCCGCCATCAATTCCGCCCGCGGCTGTTCGCGCAGCAGCGCGAGCAGCATGCCGACGCCATAGGCGAGCGAGATCATCGAGGAGCCGCCATAGGAGATGAACGGCAGCGTCATGCCCTTGGCCGGGATGAGCGCGAGATTGACCGCCATGTTGATCGCCGATTGTGCACCAAACAGAATGGCGAGCCCGGCCGCTGCGAAGCGCGTAAACGGATCATCCTTGCGCTGGGCGCGGATGAGCGCGCGCAACACGATGAAGGCGAACAAGGCGACCAGCATCAAGCAAACCACGATGCCGAACTCCTCCGCCGCCACCGCAAATACGAAATCGGCGTGGCTGTCGGGGAGGATGCGCTTGACCGTGCCCTCCCCCGGGCCGCGGCCGAACCATCCGCCTTTCATGAAGGATTCGAGCGCCGTGTCGACCTGGAAGGTGTCGCCCGAGGCGGGGTCGAGGAAGCGTTTAACGCGCCGGGCCACATGCGGGATGGTGGCGTAAGCGCCGACTCCACCCACGACCGCCAAGCCGCCCAGCACGAGCACCCACACGAAACGCATTCCCGTCATGAAGAACAGCGCGCCGAACACGAGCGCGATCAGGAGCGTCTGCCCGAAATCGGGCTGCAACACAAGAACCGTAATGACGGCGACGAGCAAGACCACCGCCAGCGTATTGGCCGGCACATCCTGCTTCCTCGTCGTCTCGCCGAAGAGCCAGGCGATCAGAATCACGAACGCCGGCTTGAGAAACTCCGACGGCTGGACGTTCACCCCGGCAAGCACCAGCCAGCGGCGCGCCCCCTTCACTTCGGCGCCGTAGTGAAGCGTCGCGAACGTAAGCGCGAGGCTCACGATGAAGACGATGAGGGCAAGCCGGCGAATCCCGCGCGGCGACAGGAAGGCCACCGCAAGCATCACGGCAAGCGCCGGAATCAGATACAGGACATGGCGGTTTACGAAATAAAACGCGTCGAGCCCGAGGCGGGCGGCGACGGGCGGGCTTGCGGCCAGCGACAGAATGATGCCGGCGAGCATCAAGGCGATGAGCGCCAGAAGCATCAACCGATCGACCGTCCACCACCAATCGGAAAATGGAGTGCGTTGAACGCGCGAAGCCATGTTTCCCTCCGGAAAGGCCGCAAGCCCGTTCAGGCTAGGTTCCGTACTCGTGCGCCTGCGATGGTTTCCAGACGATTAAAACGCTTCGACGGCGCGCGGCGCGCGCTTGCGTTTCCGGCCTCTAAGCCTCCGCACCACGCCGCAAGCACGGAATCGGGCCGGGCGACGCCTTTGCCGTCGGCCTGCAGACCGGTCATAAAGTCCGGTTCCGCAAACTGACCAGGGAGGACATGGCTTGATCGACTGGCTGCACGACCTGCCCACCGCTCTCGGGGCGGGCCTCGTTATCGCGGTGTTTCTCCTGCCGACCCTGATC
>JBAPYK010000050.1:0-1978 GCA_049284695.1 Rhodoplanes sp.
GCACAAGCACGCGATGGACCATGCGACCGACAAGTCGGTGCTCGGCGATTTCAACGATGCGCATTTCGATTACTACGGCGTACGCTCTCGCTTCTTCCGCAAGGACGGGAAATTTTTCGTCGAGACCGATGGCCCGGATGGAAAGCTCGGCGTATTCGAAATCAAATACACGTTCGGCCTCGACCCGCTGCAGCAATATCTGGTCGAATTTCCCGACGGTCGGCTGCAGGCTCTCTTGATCGCCTGGGACAGCCGGCCGAAGGAGCAAGGCGGACAGCGCTGGTTCCACCTCTATCCGAATGAAGAGATCCGGCACGATGATTTTCTCCACTGGACCAAGTTGAACCAGAACTGGAACTTCATGTGCGCCGAGTGCCATTCGACCGGCGTGCACAAGAACTACGATGCGGCGACGGATCGCTTCGCCACAAGCTGGGCCGAGATCAGCGTGGGCTGCGAGGCCTGTCACGGCCGCGGTTCGCGTCATGTCGCATGGGCGCGGGACAGGCAAAGCGGGCGGCCGCTCGGAAAAGACGACGATCGCGACAAGGGACTGGTCGTGCGGTTCGATGAACGAACCAATATCGCATGGCCCCTCAATCACGCGACCGGCAATGCGCAGCGCAGCGCGGCGCCCGCCACTCTGCGCAAGGAGGTCGAGACCTGCGGGTTATGCCACGCGCGCCGCGGCGTGTTTTCCGAGGATTGGGCGCCGGGCCGCTGGCTGTCCGACACCCATGTGGTCTCGCCGATTGCCCGCGGGCTTTACCAGGCCGACGGCCAGATGCTCGACGAAGTCTACAATTACGGCTCGTTCAAGCAGAGCAAGATGTTCGCCGCCGGCGTCACCTGTAGCGATTGCCATGATCCGCACAGCGCCAAGCTCCGCTTTCCCGGCGACAACACCTGCCTGCAGTGCCATTCGTCCGACGTCTATGCGAACGACCGGCATACGCGGCACGCGGGCGTGAACCCGCCGCTTGCCTGCATCTCGTGCCACATGCCGACGCGCACCTACATGGTGGTCGACGTGCGTCACGACCACAGCTTCCGCGTTCCGCGGCCCGACATCTCGGCCAAGCTCGGCACCTCCAACGCCTGCACCGATTGTCATGCGGACAAGTCGGCAGCGTGGGCGGCATCCGCCATCGAACGCTGGCACGGACCGAATCGCAAGGGCCTGCAGACATACGGCGACGCGTTCGATGCGGCATGGACCGGCAAGGCCACCGCAGCGGCGCAGCTCGCAGCCGTCGCCGCCAGCGGCGGCACGCCGGCTATCGCACGCGCGAGCGCGCTCGCCGAGCTTGCTCCGCACGTCTCGCCAGCCGCTATCGAATTGACGCGGGCGGGCCTCGCCGACCCCGATCCGATGGTGCGGATCGGCGCGCTCGACATGCTGGAAAACGTTCCGGCGACGCGGATTTGGCCACTCGTGTCCCCGCTCTTGTCCGACCCTAGCCAGGGCGTACGCATTCGCGCGGCGTCGCTTCTTGCAAGCGTTCCGACCGCGAACCTGCCTCCCGCCGACCGCGAACGCCTCGACCGCGCAACGGCGGAGTTCATGGCCGCGCAACGCCTCAACGCCGATCGGCCGGAAGCGCGTTCGACGCTCGGCAGCTTTTACGCCCGTCGCGGTCAGCTAGCGGACGCCGAGGCGGAATACAAAGCGGCGTTGAAGCTCAGTTCCCAGTACGGACCGGCGGCGATCAACCTTGCCGAGCTATATCGGCGCCAAGGACGCGACGCCGAAGGCGAGAGCGTGTTGCGCGCGGCGGTCGCCGTTTCTCCGCGCGACGCGGGGCTGCATCATGCGCTGGGCTTGGTTCTGGTGCGTCTCGGTCGCCGCGACGAGGCGGTCAAGGAATTGCGGCAGGCGGCCGAGCTCGCTCCGGAGCAGGCGAGATACGCCTATGTCTACGCCGTCGGCCTGCATTCGACCGGCCACGCCGCCGAAGCGATGACGGCTCTGAAGGAC
>JBAPYK010000051.1:0-4973 GCA_049284695.1 Rhodoplanes sp.
TGATGAACGGGTGCCCTCCGCTCCGCTCGCTTCGGGCACCCGGAATCAATTAACGCCTCGACGGAACCCCCGTGACTTCTGCGGAAGGTTCTGGGCTGAGCCAGTGATAAAGCAGCCCGCCAGCCGCTCCGCCGATCAGCGGGGCAACCCAGAACAGCCAAAGCTGCGCGAGGGCCCAGTCGCCGACGAAAAGCGCTGGCCCAGTGCTGCGCGCGGGGTTTACCGAGGTATTCGTGACCGGGATTCTGATGAGGTGAATCAGCGTGAGCCCAAGTCCGATTGCGATCGGGGCAAAACCTGCGGGCGCTTTGCCATGCGTCGAGCCCATGATGATGAAAAGGAACATCATGGTCAGAACGATTTCGGCGATCAGGCAGGCGACCAAGCTGTATTTGCCCGGTGAATGATCTCCGTACCCGTTCGCGGCAAAACCTTTGGCGAGGCTGAAGTCGGCCGTTCCGCTTGCAATCGCGTATAGAACCGCAGACGCAATAATCGCGCCGATGACTTGTGCGACGATATACGGCACGACTTGACCTGGTGGAAAGCGGCGGCCGGCCGCGAGCCCAACGGTAACAGCCGGATTGAGGTGGCATCCGGAGACATGACCGATGGCGTAGGCCATTGTGAGCACGGTCAGGCCGAATGCGAATGAGACGCCGAGCAGGCCAATCCCGACTTGCGGGAATCCAGCCGCGATGACCGCGCTGCCGCAGCCGCCAAAGGTCAACCAGAATGTGCCGATCGCCTCGGCCACGAGTTTCCTAAAGTCCATATCGCCCTCTCTTGAAAAAATGAATTTTGCGGGCGAATTTCGTCGAAATCGATCTCAACGACCCCCCGCTCAAGTCTCATTAAAGAAGTACGAGGCGCTAGCCAATTTGCGGATGGTCGGGCCTGCAGTGATTAGTCGAAGCGGGCTATTCTCAATCCCTGCGTTTGTGACCGCGTCGCGAAATGACACTGCCGCTGCAGCCCATGGTACTGCGCACAGCCAATTCGAGGACGAAAGCTGGCTATTAGACTTGCGGCGCAGCCCGATACGGAAACGGCATTGCGAGAGTCACCGCAGCACGCGCGATTGGAAATCGAGATAGGCCGCGGCGAAGCTGTGACCGTCGGCCACCACCTCCCGCATGAGCGACAGCGGCGTCGGTCGCGAATTCTCCATCGTCCCGATCACCGACCCGAAATCGAAGGCAATCTCAGCTTCAAATTTGCGAGCCAGATGCTGCATCCCTGGTTTTCCATCAGGCAACAGACCTGCATGTGCTTGATCCCGCGATTGCGTGCGACGAGCTGGGTGCGTTCAAACAGCGCGGAGCCGACACCATGGCTTTGCCAGGGCTTCTCGATGCTGAATGCGGCCTCGGCTTCGTGCAGGTCGAGGGGCCTCACAATTCGCAAATCGGCGACCCCACGCAGCACGCCGTCAAACAAAGAAACCGTGCAGGACCACATCGGGGCCGCGCGCGTAGCTGCATAGCTTCGGATTGTGTCCTCGGCGATTGCGCCACAGAAGCGATTGCGGCGGCTTTCATGGTCGAGCTGGAGCAGGTGGTCGCGATAGGCGTGCGTCTCGACGTCCCAAAGCTTCCGGATCAGGCCGCCTTCGATAAAGACTTGGTGCATCGGGGGAGGGTGTCAGAAGGGATGTGTAAGTAGGTTTCTGTGAGTTTACCTTGTTGAGGAGACTCACATGACGACTGATACGACGATTACCCCTGAACTGCTGGACCAGTTGCTTGCTAAACTATACGAAGCCTGAGGATCTGACCGGCGAGAACGGGTTGTTCAAGCATCTCAAGAAGGCGCTGATCGAGCGTGCGCTCGGGGCGGAACGCCGCGCAACGCGCGACCGGGTGCGACTTCTACGCCGCCAAGTCCAACACCGCCCGGCGTGTAGCCCCCGAGAGGAGCACCGGGCGCGATTGGAACGCCGCCGGGTCCGGGCGTGGTTGTCAGTTGGGCAGCGGCGGACCCACCAAGCGCAAGCGGGGTTATCCCAAAGCCGGATGGCCGGCAGCGCCCGCTCGCGATTGCCGCCCTCGAGGACAAGATCGTCCAGCGGGCGGCGACCGCAGTGCTACGCCTGGCCGACCTGGACGCGATCGGTAGCCGCGCTCAGCGGCAGCCACCCCAGCTCGATCAGGCAGTCGAATTCGGCCGCGCTGAGCGGCGTCGGGTACACGGCGTTGCCGGCCCCGGTCCGGCAGTTTTTGGCAGTTCGGCAACCGGTGGCAAACCCTTAGGCTCCCGGCCAGGCCTCGGCATCGGCGTAAGGAAACCAGCCCTGCTGCTCGCGGATTTCAGGATCGATCAGCACCATCTTGGTATGGCGGAACTGATCGAGGCCCTCGATGCCGAGCTCGCGCCCAATGCCGGAGAGCTTGCGGCCGCCGAAAGGAACGGCATTGTTGTCAAGCAGGGGGACGTTGACCCACACCATGCCCGACTGGATCTCGTTCACCGCGCGCATGCTCTCGGCGAGGTCCATGGTGTAGATGTTGGCGCCGAGGCCGTAGCGCGACCGGTTGGCAAGCTCGATCGCCTCGTCGAGGTCGCGCACCTTGAGGATCGGCGCCACGGGTCCGAAGGATTCGTCGTTGACGATCTCCATCTCGGGTGTGACGTCGACGAGTACGGTCGCATCCGTGAACCAGCCACGGTTTACGCCCCTAGGCCTTCCGCCGCCGCAGGCGACCTTCGCACCCTGCTCGATCGCCCTGGCGAGGATCGCCTCGTAGCGGTCGCGCTCGCGCGCCGAAACCATCGGTCCCATGTCGACCTTGTCGAGGCCGTTGCCGATGCGGAGGTTTCTTGCCACGCCTGTGAGGTGGTCGACGAAGGCGTCATGAACCGTCTCGTGCACGTAGATGCGCTCCGCCGAGGTGCATACCTGTCCGGCGTTGAGAAAGGCCGCGAAAGCGACGCCCCGGGCGGCGATGTCGACTGGGGCTGATGGCATGACGATAAAGGGGTCGTTACCCGAGGCCTCGATCAGCGCCGGCTTAAACGTCCGCGCGCAAGCCTGGGCCACAGTCTGCGCTGTCTTGAGGCTCCCCGTAAAGGCGACGCCGTGGATACGCTCATGCTCGACTAGGCGCCGTCCCGCCTCACCACGGCCGGTCACGCACTGGACAAGACCCGGCGGCAGCGCCGCGAAGGCTTCCATCAACATGAGCGTCGACAGCGAGGTGAGATCAGATGGTTTGATGATGACGGCATTGCCGGCGCCGAGCGCGGCGGCAACCGTCCAGAAGAGCAGCAGATAGGGATAGTTGAAGGGGATGATCGCGGCGACGATGCCGAGTGGCTCTTTGATGGTCATGTGGAGCTGACCGGGCGCCGACGGTCCATGCACGCGCCCACCCTCTTGCCGGCTGATCTCGGCGTAGTAGCTGGTTGCGCTCGCGCACCAGCCGATTTCGTCTATCGCCTCTTTATAAGTCTTGCCCTGCTCGCGTGTGAGAGACTCAGCGAGCGCCGTGCTCATGGCACGAGTCGCTCGCGTCACCTCATGCATGATGTCGGCGCGCTCGACGCCCGAAAGCGCCCACCATTTCCGCTGTGCCCCGGCGGCGAACCCGAGCGCCGCCTCGATCTCACGCTCCGTCGCTTCCGTAATCTCGCCGATCATCTCCTCCGTCGCCGGATTGATGACCGAAATGGCCTCGCCTTCGCCGGCTGCGTATGCGCCATTGACATGGAGGGCCCGCGACAGCGCCTTATGCTTCTCAACGACATTCATCCTCGCTTCTCCCTGCTTCGAACTGCCTTTCCGAGTTCCGCGTTATTGAGCGATAGATGATCCAAGTTTCCAACTCGGCGGTAAGCGCGAACAAGAATGCCAAGCAGTATCCGACATTCGCATGCTACCGCGAAATTGGAATTGCAGCAGCGGCCGCGCCGCGCTGCGCTGCGAGCACATGCCGGCACTGGTGCCGAACGCAACTCCAAATACGCTCACGAACCGTCGTGGAGTGATCGCGGCGCGCTTCGCCGGCCGTTGTGTGTATCGAAAACCTCGTCCTCATTGAACTGGTGATGGAATCACGTCACGCTTGCGGGGATGATCGCGCTGATTTTCCTGGCCCTCAACCTGCTGGCGGCACTCGTCAAGTCCAAGAGCCGACTTGAGGCCGAAAATGCCGCGCTCAGGCAGCAGCTAATCGTGCTGCAACGGAAGGTGCGCGGTGCCGTAACGTACGCCCGCATGACGAGGCTCTTCGCAATCCGAGACGATGGCCGAGAGCGGGCACTACAACATCGACAGCACCACGGTTCGGGCCCATGTCTCGGCAGCGGGCGGAAAAGGCTCGCGGGGCGGGTTCATCAGTAAAATTCATTGTATCGGTGATGCGAGAGGCTGGCCGATCGCCTTCCACCTCACGCCCGGCAAGCGACGGACTGCTAGCCCCATCCTGATATTCCTGACGTAAAACGGCTTGCGTAGAGAAAGAGATGAATCACGAAACTCGCGACAAGTTTCTCTCAATCGGGCGCTGCATTCTAATAACAAATCGAGCGGTGTTCCGGATCAGCAGACATGAAAATTCAAAAATGGCCTTATGGACATGCCAATACCGACAATGCACCGAAGAGTATGCTTTCTGACCCAAACGGAACAACCTCCGCATCCATTGGCCAGCCGTTAATAGGCAGCGCGCTATTATCATCAAGCATCTATCTAACACATCTAAGACAAACGCGCCCGCCCAATTCGCCAGACCATTTGCGAAAGGCGCGGGTCGCCGAGCGCAGCGTGCCGCAATGGATCTCACAGAGCTTGCAACTGAGCACCAACACATCTGACGCAGAATATGGCCACTCACGTAAAATCCAAGCGCCGGTATCAATCCAAAGAAACACAAATATACAATTCGCGCCTCAAGTGATGCTGGGACAGATGTGGCAAACGCGGGGCCGAAGAATAAGCATAAACCACCAAGAAAAGTACTCGCCGTCTGAGC
>JBAPYK010000052.1:0-6554 GCA_049284695.1 Rhodoplanes sp.
GATATCGGCCCATCATAGTAGCGGGCCAGCGCGGCGCGGCCGGTCGCGCCCGCCACCGCAAGCGTGGCGAGCCCGCCTAACGACAAGAACAGATCTCGACGGGTCGTTGTCATCTACGCTATCTCTGAGCGCGTCGAACCAAGGCGAAGACGACCTGAAGTTAGTCAGCGGCGGAGCCCGCACAAGACTCAGAATGGTCGCGCGTTCGGGGCCAGACCCCGCGGGAGGAACCATGTCGGAACTGACGCGGGACGAGGTGATCGCCGCCGTTCACCCCATCGATGACGCGACGGTCGCCGAAATCATCGCCACCGGCGCGACCGAAGCCGAACTTGCACAAGCCTGCCGCTTCGTCGCGCGCGAGTTCAGGGAACATGAGCACCGCGATGTTCCCGTCGGCACCGTAGGACGGGTGATCTCGATCCTGGAACGGGTCGGCGCCAAGCCACGCGGCTCTCCGCTGGGGGAAGCGGGCTCCACGATGGAGTGAAGACCATGGGCAAGCCCCATTGACGTGCGCTTGTGCAAGGGCGTAGGTTCCGCCCGCTCTCGATAAGAGCCGTGACGAAACGACGCCGACCGGTCCGCGAGACCGGAGGTCAACGCCCGACAGCGCGGATGCGCCCTCGGGCGCTATCGGTGTTTGAATTTTCCCCTCTCCCCGCGGGCGGGGAGAGGGTGGTGAGCATCGCAGGCAAGTTACGCAGCCTGCGTAGACTTGGCTGTGCGTGAGATGCGAACCGGGTGAGGGGCTGTAATCGACGTGGCCGTGCTTAAATGCCCCTCACCCGACGTCCTCGCTTCGCTCGGGCGTCGACCTCTCCCCGCGGGCGGGGAGAGGTAACAAAACAAAGGCACCGCATGTTTGAGGCCCTTTCGGACAAGCTGTCCGGCATTCTCGATCGGCTGACGCGGCGCGGCGCGCTCACCGCCGCCGACGTGGACGCCGCTGCCCGCGAGGTGCGGCGCGCGCTCCTGGAGGCGGACGTCGCGCTCGACGTGGTGCGCGATTTCATCGCCAAGCTGAAGGAGCGCGCGGTCGGCGTCGAAGTCATCAAGTCGGTAACGCCCGGCCAGATGATCGTGAAGATCGTGCACGACCAGCTCGTCGAGACGCTGGGGGCGACCGCCGATCCCATCGACCTCAATGCCGCTGCTCCGGTGCCGATCATGCTGGTCGGCCTGCAAGGCTCCGGCAAGACAACGACCGCCGCGAAGATCGCCAAGCGCCTGACGGAGCTCGCCAAGCGCAAAGTGCTGATGGCCTCCCTCGACACCCGTCGCCCGGCGGCGATGGAGCAGCTTGCCGTGCTCGGCCAGCAGGTCCAGGTCGACACGCTGCCGATCGTCGCCGGCCAGACGCCGGTGCAGATCGCCAAGCGTGCGCTCGAAGCGGGCCGGCTCGGCGGCTACGACGTGGTGCTGCTCGACACCGCCGGCCGCATCACGCTGGACGAAGCGATGATGACGGAGGCGGCCGAGGTCAAGCGCGCGACGAGCCCGCACGAAGTGTTGCTCGTCGCCGATGCGCTCACCGGACAGGACGCGGTCAATCTCGCGCGATCGTTCGACGAGCGCGTCGGCCTCACCGGCATCGTGCTCACCCGCGTGGACGGCGACGGTCGCGGCGGCGCGGCGCTGTCCATGCGCGCGGTCACCGGCAAGCCGATCAAGCTGATGGGCACCGGCGAGAAGGTCGACGCGCTGGAGGATTTTCATCCGTCGCGCATTGCCGACCGCATCCTCGGCATGGGCGACATCGTTACGCTGGTGGAAAAGGCCGCGGCGACGATCGACGCGGAGAAGGCGCAGCGCACCGCCGAGCGCATGCGCAAAGGCGCGTTCGACCTCAACGATCTGCGCGAGCAGCTTGAGCAGATGCAGAAGATGGGCGGCATGTCCGGGCTGATGGGCCTGTTGCCCGGCGTCGGCAAGATCAAGAACCAGCTCGCGAACGCCAATGTCGACGACCGCATGCTCAAGCGTCAGGTCGCGATCATCTGCTCGATGACGCCGCAGGAGCGACGCAATCCCGACGTGCTCAAGGCGAGCCGGAAAAGGCGTATCGCCACGGGCTCCGGCGCCAAGGTCGAGGAGATCAACCGGCTGCTCAAGATGCACCGGACCATGGCCGACATGATGAAGGCGATGGGAGGCGGCAAGAAACGCGGGCCGCTTGCAGGCCTTGCCAATGCGCTCGGGCTCGGCGGCGGCATGCCGAGCGCCGAGGAGATGGCGAAGCTCGCAGAAAAAATGCCGGGCGGTCTGCCGGGAGGTTTCCCCGGCGCGCCGCCTGGCCTGCCGCCCGGCATGCCGGGGCTTCCGCCGGGTCTGTCTGGCGGCCTGCCGGGACTGGGCAAAGGTCTGCCGCCTTTCCCCGGTTTTCCGGGCGGGGGGAAGAAGAAGTGAGATACGTTCCAACGACGAAAGGACACTAGGAATGCCTGTCGCCATCCGCATGGCCCGCGCCGGCACCAAAAAGCGGCCGTTCTATCACATCGTGGTCGCCGACTCGCGCAGCCCGCGCGATGGCCGCTTCATTGAACGCATCGGCTATTTCAATCCGCTGCTGCCGAAGGACCAGACCGACCGGCTCAAGCTGGACCTCGAGAAGGTAAAGGCGTGGCTCGCCAAGGGCGCAACGCCGTCCGACCGCGTCATGCGCTTTCTCGACCAGGCCGGCATCCGCAAGCGCACGCCGCGCAACAATCCCGAGAAGGCGATCCCGCGCAAGGAACGCAAGGCGCGCGCGGAAGCCGCCGCCAAGGGCGAAACGGCCGCCCCCGCGGCGAGCTGATTATTTCCATCCTCCCCCGCGCAGCGGGGGAGGGAAACCGCCATCGCAGGCAAGCTTGCGCAGCCTGCGCAGGCTTGGCTGCGTGGGCGGTGGAGGGGGCGAGTTTTTATGTCGCCACCCCCTCCACCACCATGCTGCGCATGGTCCCCCTCCCCTCCACCGGGGAGGATGGGTTACCCGCTCGGAGACCAAGCGCTAAGCGCCGTCTCGAAGGATGCTGATGGTCGAGGACAGCAAGCGCGTTTGCGTAGCGCGCATCGGCGCAGCACACGGAACCCGCGGCGAGGTGCGGCTATGGTCGTTCACCGCCGACCCTCTCGCGATCGCCGACTATGGGCCGCTGGAAAGCGCTGACGGCGCGCGCTTCGAGATCGCGGCGCTGCGGCCGGGCAAGGGATTCTTCATTGCACGACTGAAGGGGATATCTGATCGTTCCGCCGCGGAGCGGCTCAACAATGTCGAGCTCTACGTACCGCGCGAACGGCTGCCCGAACCCGACACGGCCGAGGAGTACTATCATGCCGACCTCATCGGCCTTTCGGCGGTCGATGCGCGCGGCACGGCGCTTGGCACGGTGGTCGCCGTGCAGAACTTCGGCGCCGGCGACCTGATCGAAGTACTGCCCTCCGGCGGCGGGGAGACCGTGCTGCTGCCGTTTACCGAGGCGGTGGTGCCGGTGGTCGATGTTGCAGGCGGGCGGCTCGTTGTTCACGCGCCCGAAGAATTTCTGCACCCCTCTTCTGCCGAGCGCAGCGGCTAGAGCCTCCCATGTGGCGCGCTTCCGTCATCACCATCTTTCCGGAATTGTTTCCGGGACCGCTTGGCGCAAGCCTCGCCGGCAAGGCGCAAGGCAAAGGCCTGTGGGCGCTCGATGCGGTCGATCTGCGCGACTTCGCGCCCGACCGCCACCGCACCGTGGATGACACGCCGGCGGGCGGAGGGCCGGGCATGGTAATGAAGCCCGACGTGATCGCGCACGCGATCGATGCGGTCGCAGGCGATGCGCGCCCGCGCCTCCTGATGTCTGCCCGCGGAGCGCCGCTGACCCAAGCGCGGGCGGAGCAGCTCGCGTTCGGCGCTGGCGTCGTCATCGTGTGCGGACGCTTCGAGGGCGTCGACGAGCGCGTCATCGAGGGGCGCCATCTGGAAGAGCTGTCGATCGGCGATTATGTGCTCTCGGGTGGCGAGCTTGCCGCGATGGTGCTGATCGACGCTTGCGTGCGGCTCATTCCCGGCGTCATGGGCAAGGAGGAGTCGGCCGCCGAGGAGAGCTTCGCCCAGCATCTCCTGGAATACCCTCACTACACCAAGCCGCAGGTTTGGGAGGGGCGCGCGATCCCCGAGGTGCTGCTGTCCGGCGACCACGGGAAAGTAGCCGCGTGGCGGCGCGCGGAGGCGGAGCGGTTGACCCGGGCGCGCAGGCCGGACCTCTGGGCCGCCTATCTCGCGGAGGTTGCCGATAAGGCGACGGAAGGATGACAAACCGCGGTTAATGGCGTAAGACGGCGGCCAACCCGATTTGATCCGACAAGACCGGCGCGCCCATGCGCCTGGCGCAGCGCTGGAGTGCTTCTCCATGAATGTCATCAAAGAGCTCGAGCAAGAGCAGATCGCGAAGCTTACCGCCGGAAAAGCCATTCCCGACTTCGGCCCGGGCGACACGGTGACCGTGAACGTGAAGGTGGTCGAGGGCGACCGCACCCGTGTGCAGGCCTATGAGGGCGTATGCATCGCCCGCGCCGGGGCCGGCCTCAACGAGAACTTCACGGTGCGTAAAATCTCATACGGCGAAGGGGTCGAGCGCGTGTTTCCGCTCTATTCGCCGATGATCGACTCGATCAAGGTGGTGCGCCGCGGCAAGGTGCGCCGCGCCAAGCTGTATTACTTGCGCGCCCGGCGCGGCAAGTCGGCCCGTATCGGCGAGCGTTCCGAACGCGGGACCAAGGGCGAGGCAGATCGCAGCGAAGCGCCCGAAGCCGCGGCGGAGTAAGCTTCCGCCGCCCTACCCCTTTATGCGCTGCGCTTGCGCGCCCTGAGGCGCGCGCGCGCCGATCGATCGCCGTTGACCGCCGTCGATCACAACCCCTCTTCGCTCTGGTCGAATGGGGCCGACAGCATCCAGCGATGGCCGAACGGGTCTTCGATCACGGCGAAACGGCCGCCCCAGAACATGTCGGTCGGCGACCGGCGGGCCTTCGCTCCGGCGGCAAGCGCGCGGTCGAAGGTTGCGTCAACCTCGCCCGCGGTGTCGTAGGTGATGGACACCGCGACCGGCGTGGTCTTGCCCGGCGTGGGCGCCGGCGTCCCGCCGCGCTCGGGAAACTCGTCAGCCAGCATGACCGTCCCGCCATTGATGGTGAGCACCGCGTGCATCAACCGCTTGCCGTCGTCCGCGGTCTGCCGCTTGGCCTCGATCGCGCCGAACGCCTCGGTGTAGAAGGCGATCGCATCGGCCCCGCCCTTCACCGTCAGATAGGGGATGATCCTCTGGGTCATGTCCACTCCTTGCCTTGCAGCGAACGCCTGCGGCGTCCCCGTGCCTTTCGTTTGCTCCCGCGACCGACTAGATAACATCCGCGCGGTAGGCGTATGGGCACTCTCTAACAGGACAACGGGTGATGACAAAACCCCGCACCCTCTATGACAAGATCTGGGACGACCATCTGGTCGACGAACAGCCGGACGGGACATGCCTTTTGTATATCGACCGCCATCTCGTCCACGAGGTGACGAGCCCGCAGGCTTTTGACGGGTTGCGGCTTGCCGGCCGCAAGGTGCACGCGCCGGAAAAGACGCTGTGCGTGGTCGATCACAATGTCCCGACGACCGACCGGGCGAAGCCGAATGAAGATCCGGAGAGCGCCGCGCAGATCGCCTATCTCGCCGAGAACGCGAAATTTTTCGGTCTCGAATACTATAACGAGTTGGACAAGCGCCAGGGCATCGTCCACGTGATCGGCCCCGAGCAGGGCTTCACCCTACCCGGCACGACCATCGTGTGCGGCGACAGCCATACTGCAACGCACGGAGCGTTCGGCGCGCTGGCCTATGGCATCGGCACCTCCGAGGTCGAACACGTGCTCGCGACCCAGACGCTGATTCAGACCAAGGCGAAAAATATGCGTGTCCAGGTCGACGGGGCGCTGCCGCCAGGGGTCACCGCCAAGGACATCATCCTCGGCGTGATCGGCGAAATCGGGACCGCGGGCGGAACCGGGCACACGATCGAATATGCCGGCGACGCGATCCGCGCGCTCTCGATGGAAGGGCGCATGACCATCTGCAACATGTCGATCGAGGCCGGCGCCCGCGCCGGCATGGTCGCGCCCGACCAGAAGACGTTCGCATTTCTCAAAGACCGGCCCAAGGCGCCCAAGGGCGCCGCTTGGGACGCCGCGATGCGCCATTGGGAGACGCTGCGCTCCGACGACGACGCGCATTTCGACAGCATTATTCGGCTCGATGCCGGCAAACTCGCACCCCTTGTCACCTGGGGCACGAGCCCCGAACAGGTCATAGCCGTCACCGGGCGAGTGCCGGTGCCGTCGGAAATCGCCGACGAGAAGAAGCGCCGCGCCGCCGAACAAGCGCTCGCCTACATGGGACTGTCAGGCGGCGAGAAGATCACCGACATCGCGCTCGACCGGGTGTTCATCGGGTCCTGCACCAATTCGCGCATCGAGGACTTGCGCGAAGTCGCCCGCATCGTGAACGGCAACCATGTGAACCCGAGCGTCAAGGCGATGATCGTTCCCGG